>NZ_CP024621.1:643346-965019 GCF_009846525.1 Halomonas meridiana
GCTGTCCGTGGAAAGCTATCTCGGGGTGCCCATGGCCGATGCCTCGGGACACTGTCACGGTATTCTCGTGCTCATGCATTCGCGTCCGCTGCAGCTGCCTAACTACGCCAATGAGGTCATGCGCATCATTGCCTCGCTGGCAGGCGTCGAGCTGTCCCGTCAGCTCGTCGGACAGCAGGCCGATCAGCAAATCGCCTGCAAACAGCGAGCGCTGCGGCTGTTGAGCAGAGGTAATGACGCGCGCTTTCATGCCAGTGATGAAACATCGCTGCTTCAATCCGCTTGTCGCGTGCTGGTGGACGTCGGAGGGTACACGGCCGCTTGGGTGCATCACATCGTGCCTGGGATGGAGAACCCTGAGGGGGTGTTACAAGCCTGTGCGGATAGAGAGGCCGACGTTCTCGGTTGGTTGAGCCCCAAGCAACTGCTCGTAGCGGGCTATAGCCGCGATATCATCCGCCAAGCAATATCGCGCCGTGCCCCTGTGGTGTATAGACCGCAATGCGATCCCAATGCCTCGGGCAGTGATACCACGCTAGTGGCCTTGGAGGTCGCCGTGTTGGTGGCGCTACCGCTGATTTACCGAGGGCAGCTACTCGGTGTCATCACCCTTTACCAGAGCGACGATGCGCCCATGACCGCTGCCGAGGTACGTTTATTGAGGGAGTTGGCCGATGACATTGCCTTTGGTATCGACAGTCTTCGTCATCGTAAGGCCGAACAGCGTATCCAGCATGCCGTCACGCAAGTAGCCACAGCCGTTTCCGCACAGCACGGCGAAGCGTTCTTGACGCAGCTGACCGACCATATGGCCAACGCGCTAGCCGCTGATGTTGGCTTTATCGCCACGCTAGACGAGCAAGATCCCAACATCGCCAATGTCTTGGCGCTTTATGTCAACGGCGTTCGCCAGTCCGCGTTTAGTTACCATCTAGCAGGAGTGCCTTGCCAGGACGTTTTAACCCAGCGTGAGTGTATCGTGCATGAAAACGCCGGCATTCGCCTTCCAGTAGAGTCCAACGGTGCTCTGGCATGGGTGAATGCCTACGTTGGCCGACGGCTAGACGACGCCAAAGGTCGCCCCATCGGAATTATTGGGGTGATGTTCAAGGCACCGCTCTTCGAGACCCAAATCGTGAGCACGGTACTGCAAATATTTGCGGCAAGAGCGGCATCCGAGCTGGGCCGCCAACGGGATGAAGCGCGTATTCGTCAACTGGCCTTTCGTGATGCTGGGACGCAGTTACCCAACCGTACGGACTTCATGCAGTGTCTTGAAGAGTGCGTCAATGATCATCCGCCAACCCCTTTTGCATTGCTGCTACTGGATCTCAACCACTTCAAAGAGATCAACGACACCGCGGGCCACGATGTAGGCGACTTGGTGCTCAAAGAGGTCGCGCAGCGTTTTCGAAGCGTGCTGCCTGCTGACGACTATTTAGCCCGTCTGGGCGGTGACGAGTTCGTGGTGATCTGCCGGGGAGTTCACGACGATGTTAGCGCCATGCAAACGGCCGACATCCTCTGTGCCAGCCTGCATCAACCGATGGTGATAGAGCAGCACTCGTCCGAACTGTCCGTCAGCGTGGGGATCTCGCTATATCCCGACCATGGCCAGTCGGCTCAGGCGCTACTGAAGCATGCTGATATTGCCATGTACCAAGCGAAGCGTCAGAAACTCACGATGCGCACCTTTGAACACTGGATGGGCCATGCCGTCGCTCAGCAGCTGCATATTGCCAAGCGCCTAGCGATGGCGATTGCTCATCAGTCGCTCTACCTCCATTTTCAGCCGCAAGTCGATATGCGCAGTGGCCAACTCATTGGGGCGGAGGCGTTGTGTCGTTGGTGGGATGAAGAGCTGGGAGAGGTCTCTCCTGTGCAGTTTATCGCCATTGCCGAAGAGCGAGGCATGATTGCGGCGTTAGGGAACTGTGTCATCGATCAAGCCTGCCGCCAGTTAGCCGATTGGCAGCGCCAGGGTGTCGAGCTTCGAGGGCAGCTAGCCATTAACATCGCCGCCGATCAGTTCGAAGATAGCGATTTGGTGACGACGCTCCTCGCGAGTTGCCAAGCGCATGGCATCTCTCCTCAGGCGTTGAGTATCGAGATTACTGAAAGCGGCATCATGACGCATCCCGACGATGCCATTGCCATCACGGAAGTGCTCAAAAGCCATGGGATGGGGTTGTCGATTGACGATTTCGGTACCGGTTATTCCTCCTTGGCGTATTTGAAACGCTTTGCTGCGGACAAGATCAAGATCGACATTTCATTCGTACGCGACATGCTCACCAGCGAAAATGATCGCGCTATCGTGAGAACGATCATTGCGATGGCCAACGCGCTAGGCTTACAGACGATCGCTGAAGGCATCGAGTCGAAGGAGCAGTGTGAGGCCCTCATCGCGATGGGCTGTACCCAAGCCCAAGGCTACTTTTATGACCGACCTTTAACCGCTGACCATTTTGCGAATAAGTGGCTCGTATAGAAGTTTGAAAATGATTCTTTTTGTGATGTTTTCTTTGACCAGTGATTAGCACTCGCCTGCCCCATTGTCGATCAATACGTTTAATATTTAACGTTTGTTCACATTCTTTTTAAGTTTACAAAATAAAACATACACTTAGCCACCTAAGTATTAAAATGCAGTGGTAGGTTGCTACATTATAATTAAAAATACTTAAATGGTGGTTCTATGCCTGCTTCCGCTCCTGTACAAAACCCAACAGCTCATGTTGTACAATCGTTTCTTAAGCATCAGTATGAGATTTGTGTATATGCGAAAGACATGCCGTATGCTTTACAAGCGAATATCATCGATCTTAATGTCGAGGCCGGCCTCTTAGTTATCGAGGTAGAGTGTCACGGAGAAATTTTTAATAGTTATGTCCGAGATGGAAAAGTTAGTTTCGATATTGAAACGCTAAATCCACTAGATGGCTCAGTGAAAAACTCAGCGCTAACGCGTGATATTCATAGTGTTAGTAACATTCCTACAAAGGCCGTCAAAGTAGACAGCTCGACATATCGATTAGAGTGTCAACTGCCTAGCTCAGTGTTTTTGCTAGAGCAACGAGGCGCCGTTCGTATTCCTTTCATACTGGGTATGCGGGCAAAAGTGAGCGTCGAGGTGTATCTGGATGGATTGATCGTGGCGGGAAGTCTACGCAATATATCCGTGGGGGGATGCTTGGTAGATGTCGCGATTGAAGACACCGTCCCCATTACCGTCGGTCAGCAGCTTCCTGGCGTCACCATTGAGTTTCCGAATGGTGCCAGTTTCTTTTCCGAAGGAGTCATCAGACATATGCGTCCTTTTGGTAACCACGGATATGCAGCACTCGGAATCGAATATGTCAATTTAGAGCCTCATCAGACAGAAGAGCTTTTTTATATCGTGAACGAGGCAGAGCGAGAAGCCGCTTACCGCTCGGGTAGCAACGATCGCGTAGTTGGCCACTCTCCCTTATTTATACCTGGCGCAGTCGAAAAAGCGGCGATACAGCGTGAAGAAAAGGAACAAAAAAAGCGCCTGAGGCAGTCACCAATGCAGAGAGGCGTCTTGGAGCTGGCTCACCAGCTTCAATACTCTTTGATGTATATAAAAAGCCGCGATCACTTTCCTGAAAAGGTGATCTACGATTGCGCCGACGCCATCCTCTATTTGTTGAGACAAGATAGGAAAGCGCTTTTGTATGCGCTTGCGTTTTTACACAACGAGCCTGACTGGGTTCGGCAGGCTGTTCGAGTTGCGGTGCAAATGGCCGATATCCTGTTGATTAGGGACCCTCATTCCATACACGTCAGAGAGGCTGTGGTGGGCGCCCTGTTACATACCATGGGCAAACCGTTGCTGGTCAGTGAAGAGCTGCCCACGCTAAAAGCGAACATGTCGCCTCGACATAAAGAGATCCTAAAGCAGCATGTGGTGACCCTAAGGAGTAAGCTGCTGTCGCTCGGCTGGAAGCCAAGTGCCACCTGTGAAGATATTATGTTGCATGCCAACGAGTTATTGGATGGAACGGGGTATCCTTTCAATCTTAAAGGGTCACAGATATCTGATAATGTGCTTGTAGTGTCTATCATTAAAGCGGTGAGCAAGTTGATGTATGGAAGAAATGGTGTTAGGCCGCTGACACCGTTAAATGCGTATCGCTTAATTAGTGAGGCACCACAATGTTATGATAAAGCGACCTTGGTCGAGTATATTCAGTGCTATGGGCTTTACCCTATTGGAAGCCTTGCGAAATTTTCCGGTGGTTTTTTGGCCTGGATCATTGATATCGACGGTAAAGGTATGCCGATTAAAGTCAATGTCGTTAAAAACTTGGCTTTTATGGATACCAATATCGATAGTGTTTTAGAGCAAGGCGACTTTTCGCAAATTGGTCGACTAGAGGGCGTCGTCGACCCGAATGACTATGGTGTTATATTTCACAAGGTATAACGGGCTTATGGGGCTGCTGTCTCAGCAGCCCTTTTTTAAGAAGGTAAACAGTGTCGTCAATGCATCCATTCTCATATATAAGATAAACGGCGATGCTAGGCTGGCCCCTGTAGTGTTTGCGAAGGGCACTCACCAAACTGCTGTTTATAGTCGTGGGCGAATTGTCCTAAATGCCAAAATCCCCAATACGTTGCAATCTCGGTCACTGTTTGTGGCGGTTCAGCGGCGCGCAGGGCGCGCCGCACTCGGTTAAGGCGCGTCAGCCTCAAAAACTGCAATGGGCTAATGCCTAAAATCGTCGTAAAGCTATTTTGTAGCGTGCGTCGGCTCACATGGGTCAGTTCACACAGCGCGTCCATGGTGATGGGGGCGTCTACATGCGCGTCGACGTACTGCTTGACCCGGTCGACCACGGCTTTGCGATGCGCGTAGCTGGGAGGCAGCTCGCCACTGGGCTGTTGGGCATCTAAAAGCTCTAGCAGGCCGGTTAAAAGAATATCCTGATGCAGCTTTTCAGCAATGGCTCCCTGCTGTTGGCCTAACAGCCGCTCCAATAGAAACAGTAGGGCGCGCAGCGTGGCAGGGTTCACATGTCGGCGGGGCGCGGTCATCCACTGCTCATCCAGCGTGATGCCCTGGCGTTCGGCGGCGGCATGTAGTACTGGCAGACGTATCACCAGCCCGTAAATATCGAAGGCTTCCGGGGTCACCAATTCGAAATCGCGCCCGCCGGGGCGGCACATCACTTGCTGCGCGTCGAGCGGCTGCCCATTGATACGCGAGCCCGCTGGCCGGGTTGGAATGCCCAACCATAAAGAGTCCTCCCACACCCGGCAATCCTGACGCAGCGCTTGGCCGGTGTGCTCTTTGAACACCTGAATGGCAGGCAACGCAATTTCATCCAGCCGCCCATAAAACCGCCCTGGGGTCAGCTGATCATACTGCTGCTGCCAGCGGGTGAGGTTTTGCGCATGCTCATCGGCATCAAACGCTTCTTGAATGCACTTTTTTGGTGCGCTTTGGGTAGGCGTCAAGGTCATCACCAGCTCCTGACAGCGTGAATCAACCGCGTCCACGCCTTGTTGTCGTTATTAACCAGCTGTTTCTTATTGGTTTTTATAGCCTTGGTGTGTTTTGCCAAAACTCGATACTCCCCGTTAAGTGATAGCGCTATTGTGAAAACAAGCAAGTTTTGTTCCTCAACGCGCATACCGCGCCTTGAGTATCGAACAGGTAAGAGAAGGGAAGGCCCATGGCGCAGACCTATCACACCACGGTGGGGAGCCGCCGCTATCGCTTTAGCGGGCTCGCCGAACTGATGGCCAAAGCCACGCCGCCGCGCTCAGGCGACCGCCTTGCCGGGGTGATGGCAGAATCGGTAGAAGAGCGGGTCGTCGCCCAAATGGTGCTGGCGGAGCTGCCGCTTACCACCTTTTTGAACGAGGCGCTGATCCCCTACGAGCAGGACGAAATCACCCGTCTGATTATCGACGACCACGATGCAGAGGCGTTTGCGCCGTTGAAGCACCTGACCGTAGGCGATTTTCGCAACTGGCTGCTTTCGGACCACGCCACCAGTGAAGCGCTGGCCGCTGCCCGGCCCGGCATTACGCCGGAAATGGCCGCGGCGGTGAGTAAGCTGATGCGCAACCAGGACCTCATGCTGGTGGCGAAGAAATGCCACGTGACCACGGCATTTCGCAATACCATTGGGCTGCCGGGGCGGCTTTCGACCCGCTTACAGCCCAATCACCCCACCGATGACGTCACCGGCATCGCGGCGAGTATTCTCGATGGTCTGCTGTATGGCAGCGGCGATGCGGTGATTGGTATCAACCCGGCTACCGATAACGTCGCCCAGAGCATCAAGCTGATGCGCCTGATGGACGACGTGATCCAGAAATACGAGATCCCTACGCAATCCTGCGTGCTGACCCACGTGACCAATACGCTAGAAGCCATTGAACAGGGCGCACCGGTGGATCTGGTGTTTCAGTCCATTGGCGGCACCGAAGCCACCAACCGCAGCTTTGGGTTCGATTTGAGCACCCTGGCGGAAGCTGAAGCCGCCGCGCAAACGTTGAACCGAGGCACCGTGGGTCGCAACGTGATGTATTTCGAAACCGGCCAAGGCAGCTCGCTCTCCGCCGACGCCCACCACGGGCTGGATCAGCAAACCTGCGAAGCCCGGGCCTACGCCGTGGCGCGCAAGTTCAATCCGCTGCTGGTCAACACGGTAGTGGGGTTTATCGGCCCCGAGTACCTCTACGACGGTAAAGAGATCACTCGCGCTGGCCTTGAGGATCACTTCTGCGGCAAGCTCTTAGGTGTGCCGATGGGGTGCGACGTGTGTTACACCAACCACGCCAACGCCGATCAAAACGATATGGATAATCTGCTGACGCTGCTGGGCGTGGCGGGCTGCAACTTCGTGATGGGCATCCCCGGCTCTGACGACATCATGCTCAATTATCAGACCACGTCGTTTCACGATGCGCTCTTTGCCCGTCGGGTGCTCGGGCTAAAAGCCGCGCCAGAGTTCGAGCAGTGGCTGGCCAAGATGCAGATCTTCCAAGATGTGAGCACCCATCGTCTTAACGACCAACTGCCCGCCGCCTTTGCCAACAGCCTGCGCCACTTGCCGAAGGGGAGCGACTAAGATGCCTAAGCAACCCACGCAGGAAACCACTGCGCCGATCGTCATTGAAAACCCCTGGGAGCGCCTGCGCGCCTTTACCGACGCGCGCATTGGGCTGGGGCGCGCAGGGGTAAGCCTGCCCACCAAGCAGCTGCTCGCGTTTCAGCTCGCCCATGCCCAGGCCCAAGATGCGGTTCACTGCCCGCTGGAGTGTGAGGTGCTCGCCGATGAGCTGACCCAGGCGCTTGGCTTGAGCACCGCACCGCTTGCGGTACACAGCCGTGCAGAGGACCGCGCGATGTACCTGCAGCGGCCCGACTACGGCAGACGCCTCAACGAGGCATCCCGGCAAACGCTGCAGCAGGCGGCAGAGAGCGGCCAACGGTTCGATCTGGCGGTAGTGATCGTCGATGGCCTCTCGGCGCTGGCGGTGCAGCAAAACAGCGTCCCGTTTCTTACCGCGCTGTATGACGCACTCAGGCGCGACAAGAACGAATGGCAGCTCGCACCGCTGACACTGGTGGAACAAGGGCGCGTGGCGATTGGCGACGAAGTAGGCGCGCTGCTCAACGCAGATGCAGTGCTCGTCATGGTTGGCGAGCGCCCTGGCCTTAGCTCCCCAGATAGTTTGGGGCTGTACATGACCTGGGGCCCCGAAGTGGGGTTAAAAGATGATCGGCGTAACTGTATCTCCAACGTGCGGCCAGCCGGGCTTGCGTATGAAGAGGCGGCCCGGCGCTTGTTGCTGCTGTTAACCGAGGCGCGGGAGCGCAAGCTCTCCGGCGTGAAGCTAAAAGACCGCAGCGAAGACAGCGTCTTGGAGGGCAGCAGCGGTTCAACTCGGAATTTTCTTGTGGCTGATTGACGATCACCACGCGCAAAACGCGGACGACACTTTCAATAACACCGCTGACGACTCTCCCAATAACAAGACGGAACCAGGATCACAGCACGCCGCTGACACCCATTGCGTTCCACACTGAAAAGGGCAAAACGATGACACAACCAACGGTTGATCAGGCGTATCTGGCCAAGCGCCAGCTGCGTAAAGGTACGGCAGGCTGGATGCTGCTCGCGGGCCTTGGGGTCTCCTACGTGATTTCCGGTGACTTTGCGGGCTGGAACTTTGGCATTGCCGAAGCGGGCTGGGGCGGCTTTGCGATTGCCGCCTGTTTGATGGCGCTGATGTACCTAGCGCTAGTGCTGGCGCTGGCAGAAATGTCCGCCGCCATTCCCGCGGCAGGGGGCGGCTACAGCTTTGCCCGCCAAGCCATGGGGCCTGCAGGCGGCTATTTGACCGGGCTTGCGGTGTTGATCGAGTACGCGCTAGCCCCAGCGGCCATCGTGATTTTTATTGGCTCGGCGGTGGAAGCGTTATTAGGCGTTAACGGGCCGCTGGTGTATCTGCTGTTTTATGCGGTGTTTATCGGCATTCACCTAGCGGGTGTGGGGGAAGCGCTGAAAGTGATGATGGTGATTAGCGGTTTGGCGGTCTTTGCCATTTTGGCCACCGCCGTGGCGCTGATTGGCGATTTCGATTCGGCCAACCTGTTTGATATTGCACCCACCGATGCGGCGGGGGCGAGCACCTTCATGCCATTCGGCTGGTACGGTATTTGGGCGGCGCTGCCTTTTGGCATGTGGCTGTTCCTGGCGGTAGAGGGTGTGCCGCTGGCGGCCGAAGAGGCGAAAGACCCCGCCCGGGATATGCCTAAAGGCATCATTGGTGCGATGCTGTTTTTGCTCTTCACCGCCCTGCTCGTAGTCGTGCTGCTGGCCGGTGCGGCGGGCGCTGAGATGATTGGCCAAAGCGGCGTGCCGCTGGTAGATGCGCTGAATGCGGCGGGTAATCCCACGCTGGCGACCCTGGTCAACGTGCTGGGCTTAGCGGGTTTGATCGCGTCGTTCTTCTCGATTATTTATGGCTATAGCCGCCTGGTATTCGCGCTCTCTCGGGCGGGTTATCTACCCAAACCGCTGTCGCTCACCAGCGAGCGTAAAGTGCCTTACTTAGCGCTGATTGTGCCCGGTATTTTGGGCTTTCTTGCATCGCTGAGCGGGGAAGGCGATCTGATGTTAGGCATGGCGGTCGTCGGTGCGACTATCTCTTATGCGCTGATGGCGCTTAGCCATATTCTGCTGCGCGTGAAACAGCCCGACCTGCCGCGTCCCTATAAAACGCCGGGAGGCGTGGTGACCTCCGGCATCGCGCTGGTGCTCTCGCTCGTCGCGTTGACCGGTGTCTACGCGTTTGACCCTCGCGCCTTCAACTACACCATCGTGCTGTTCATTGCCGGAGCGGCTTACTACTTCCTCTACAGCAAAAATCATTTAGTCGCGAAAACCGCAGAAGAGGAGTTCGCGCTGGTCACCGCAGCACCTGAGGATATCGACCCTGTCGCACCGAAGGCCGCTTCCGCGAAATTGTAATCACCGCGGCAGATCGCCTAGTCTGAACCACGGCAGTGCGCCTCTGGGCTTTCGCTCAGAGGCGTTGTTATTGGCAGGCAAGGAGGAGCTTGAAGGATGTTGAACTTTACCGAATCGAACATGGCCGAGGCAGAGCAGCGGCGCTGGTACGCCGTGGACGATGGTGTGATGGGCGGCGTGTCTCAAAGCGGCTTTTGCGTGGAAGCGGGCGCTGGCTGCTTTTGTGGCGAGGTATCGCTGGAAAACGGCGGTGGCTTTGCCTCGGTGCGCCGTGAACCCAACGGCTTTGAACCGACCCTGGCTCATGGCCAAGGAGTTACGCTTCGCGTGCGCGGCGATGGTCGCACCTATCAGCTACGGCTCAAAAGCAGCGCGCTGGACGAAGCAAGCGCCTATCGCGTCGCCTTCACGCCTACAGCTCACCAGTGGGAAACGCATCAATTCACCTGGGCACAGTTCGAGGCGGTGCGCCGGGGCACGCTGCTTTCCAGCGCACCGCCTCTCGACCCGCACTCTATTCACCAGCTCGGTTTCTTGATTGCCGACCGCACCGCCGGGCCGTTTCGCCTGGAGGTCGCCTCTATTGCGCCGTACCCACAAGATTCACACTCACAGGGCTGACACTTACAGTACTAAGGTCGTCTCGTATGTAGTGTGCCGTTCACGGAATCTGAGAAGCTCTTTTTTCGACGTGAGCCAGCGTGATGAAACACTCTCCCGCGTATCGCCTAGCGGCCACTGTGCTGCACGGTTTCGATGAGTACCGTGCGCGTTTCAAGCAGATCACCTCAGATGCCAGCCGCCGTTTTCACGACGCCGCCTGGCGTGAAGCGCAGCAAGCCTCCGCCGCGCGGATCAACCTGTACGGTGAAAAGGTCGAGGAGACGCTCGACCGATTGCAGCGCACCTTTGCCCAGGACGTGCTGGCCCACTGTGAGACATGGCGGGAAGCACGAGGGCACTACGCTCAGTTGATTAGCCAGCGGCTGGATTACGAGCTGGCGGAAACCTTCTTTAATTCGCTGTTCTGCTCGGTGTTTCAGCATCGACATATCCGCAACGACTGGATGTTTGTCTACAGCTCCCGGGAGGATGCCGCGCACCGTTCGGGCATTGAGCTGTGCCGCAGGCATTACGTCAACGGCGACTGGGCGGGGGCACTCGCTTGGGCGCTGAGTGAAGCCCCGTTTGAGTCCTCCTTTGCCAGTTTGGAACGCGATAGCCAGCTCGGCGCTAGCCTGCTGGAAGCCCAGCTCCCTGCCGCGATTTGGCAGGCGGAGGATGCCCAGGTGGAGCTACTCAACAGCGTTTTTTACCGTAACAAAGGGGCGTATCTGGTCGGGCGTATGTTAGGCGGCGGCGAGCAGGTGCCGCTGGTGCTGCCTGTTCTGCATGGCGAGGGGTACGGCGAGCAGCAGGGCGGCGACCCCTGCCTGCATTTGGATACGGTCCTCACCGAAACCGATGAAGTGTCGATCATCTTCTCGTTCACCCGCGCCTATTTTCAGGTAGAGGTGCCGGTGCCGGGGGAGTTCGTCGCCTACCTAAAACAGCTCATGCCCCACAAGCCTGAGGGCGAGCTGTACGCCGCCATTGGCTTTTTCAAACACGGCAAAACCGAATTTTTCCGCGCGCTGAACCAGCAGGTGGCTAAACGCGAAGAGCAGTTTATGATCGCGCCGGGGGTGCGGGGCATGGTGATGGCGGTGTTTGTGCTGCCGAGCTTTCGCACCGTGTTCAAGATTATTAAGGATAAGTTCGACCCTGCCAAAGAGGTCACCCACGCCATCGTGCGGGAGAAGTACCGGCTGGTAAAACGCCACGACCGGGTGGGGCGGATGGCCGATACCCAGGAGTTCTCCAACTTTATCGTCCGCCAGGACCACTTCGAGCCGGAGTGTTTGGCCCACCTGCTAGAGGTTGCGCCCTCCACGGTGTCGCTGAAAGAGGACAAAGTGATCATCAAGCACTGCTACACCGAGCGAATGATGACGCCGCTGAATATTTACCTGGAGCAGTGCAGCGCCGATGAGCGGGTAATGGTGCTAAAAGATTACGGCAACGCCATCAAACAGATGGCGGCGGCGAATATTTTCCCTGGCGATATGCTGCTGAAGAATTTTGGCGTCACTCGCCACGGGCGGGTGATTTTCTACGACTACGACGAGGTGAGCTATCTCACCGAGTGTCGCTTTCGCCATATACCCAAGTCTCAAGGGTACGACAGTTACATGGATGGCGGGGCCAGCCTTTCCATTGGCCCCAACGATATCTTTCCCGAAGAGTTTGGCCCGTTTATGTTTGCCAACCCGGAACTACGCGCACTATTTATGGAGCAGCACCCGGAGCTGTTCGACCCGGACTACTGGCTGGCGCTACAGAGGGCGATTCTGGATGGGCGGGTGATTGACGTTTATCCGTATCGCAACAAGCAGCGGTTCGCGGGCACCGTGGGGCAACTGGTACATTAGGCGTTTACTGGACGACGTAAGCCGAGGACAGCATGACTTCAGCCCCGCACTTGGTGGTATTTACCGGCTCGGGAATCAGCGCGGAGAGCGGTATCCAAACCTTCCGCGCCAGCGATGGCCTCTGGGAGGATCACCCGGTGGAAGAGGTCGCCACGCCGCAAGGGTGGCGGCAAGACCCGGAGCGGGTGCTGGCGTTCTATAACCAGCGCCGTGAGCAGATTCGTCGTGCAAAGCCCAATGCCGCCCATAAAGCGCTGGCGGCGCTGGAGCAGGATGGCTTTCAGGTCAGCGTGATCACCCAGAACATCGACGACCTGCACGAGCGGGCAGGCTCCCGCCACGTGCTGCACCTGCACGGTGAGATTTTGAAGGCGCGCTCATCGGTGGATGCACGGCTGCGCTACCCACTGTTAAAGGGGGGTATTGCCCTGGGCGATGTGTGCGATAAGGGCAGTCAGCTGCGCCCGGACGTGGTGTGGTTTGGTGAGGCGGTGCCGCTGTTCGAAGAGGCCTGCGAGCTGGTGAGCCAGGCGGATTTCCTGCTAGTGGTCGGCACCTCGCTGGCGGTGATGCCCGCCGCATCGCTGCTTACCTATATCGATTACGACACCCCCTGCGCGCTGGTGGACCCCGACGCCGATGAGCTCAGCCCCCCCGGCGTGCTGGCGATCAATACCACGGCGGGGGAAGGCGTGCCGGCGCTGGTTAACCAGTGGCGTAAGCAGGGGAATTTGATACTGCCTTGATCGGCAGGATTCCTCACCTGACCTGTTCATGACGTTGGATGACGCTACTCTAAAAACCACGCTTTCATCACCCCGGTAATCTGGGTGAGCTCGGCGTCCGTCGCGATATAGGCGGGCATGGTGTAAAGCCAGCGGCCAATGGGGCGTAGCCACACGCCCCGCGCTCGGGCAAACGCGGCAACGCCTTTCAGCGCTTCGCTGCTGTGGGCTTCGATCACCGCCGTTGCGCCTAATACGCGCACGTCCGCTACGGCCGGATGTGCGCGCAGCGCTACGTCTTCTAATAGCTCGCGCTGTAACGTTTGGCTGAGCGCGGCAATTTTCTCCAGGTAGTGCTCCTCTTCGAACACCTTCAGGCTCTCCAGCGCCACGCGGCAGGCCAGGGGGTTGCCCATAAAAGTGGGGCCGTGCATGAAAGCGTGGTGCTCACTGTCGCCAATGAACGCCCCGTGAACCCGGTCGGTAGCCAGCGTGGCCGCATGGCCCAAGTAGCCGCCGGTCAGCCCTTTGGAGAGCACCATGATGTCTGGCGTGACGCCCGCGTGGTCGGCGGCAAACAGCTTGCCGGTGCGGCCAAAGCCGGTAGCGACTTCATCAAAAATCAGCAGCACACCAAACTCATCGCACAGCGCTCGCGCGCCGCGTAGGTAGTCCGGCGAGGTCATGTTCAGCCCGCCCGCCGCTTGCAGCAGCGGCTCCATCAGTAGCGCGGCAATCTCATGGTGGTGGCGCGCTAGCACCTCCCGCAGCCCGGCGAGGTCCTGCTCCACCTGCTGCTGCGTCGCGTCGAAGGGCCCCGTGGGGGCTGGGGCAAAGTGGTGCTGAGGCAGCAGGCTGGCGAACAGACTGTGCATGCCCTCTTCGGGGTCGCACACCGCCATGCAGCCGGTGGTGTCGCCGTGGTACGCCTTCATGAGCGAGAGCATTTTGCGCTTGCTGGGGTGGCCGCTCAGCACCTGGTACTGCAGCGCCATCTTCATGGCCACTTCCATACCCACCGAGCCGCTATCGGAGAAGAACACATGGTTCAGCCCCGGCGGAGTGATGCGCACCAGCGCTCTTGCCAGCTGGTCGGCGGGGTCGTGGGTCAGACCGCCCAGCATCACATGGCAAAGCTCCCCGGCCTGCTCGCGGATGGCGGCGACGAGGCGCGGATGGCCGTAGCCGTGAATCATGCACCACCAGGAGCAGGTGGCATCCAGCAGGCGCTCGCCGCTGTCTAGCGTAAAGTAGCTGCCGCTGCCGCCGACCACTTTGGGCGCAGGCGTTTGGGTTTTGAGATGGGCGTAGGGGTGCCAAACGGGGGAGTTCATGGCGTCGCCTCCTGGGTGGCGAGGGGGAGCAGAGCATCAAGGGAGAGGTAGCGCTGCGCGGTGGCCGCATCTGCCGTGGCCAAATGAGGAATGATGCCCAAGCAAGGGGCGGGCAGAGCGCGTTTTAGCAGCGCCACATTGGCTGCAAAGCGCGGGCTGTCGTCGGCAAAGGCTGAGTCCACTACGCTGCCTACCCAGCCCGCCAGCATTAAGCCATCGGCGGCGATGGCCTCGGCGGTGAGCCTTGCATGGTTCAGGCAGCCCAGTTTCAGCCCAACCACCATAATCACCGGCAGGCCCAGCGCGCGGGGCAGGTCGGAAAAGTCCTCCTCCTCGTTCAGCGGTACCCGCCAGCCGCCTGCGCCTTCGATTAGCGTTAGATCCCGTGGCGTGCTGGTTAACGTCTCGCTGAGCGCCTGAGTAACCCTTGCCACGTTAAGCACCGCACCTGCTTCCAGGGCGGCGAGATGCGGCGCAATGGCGGGAGCAAAGGCCCACGGGTTGACCGTTGGGTACTCCACCGGCGGGAAGCTTTGCGCCTGTAGCGCCAGGGCGTCGCGGTTGCGCAAGCCGCTGGGCGTTGCCTCGCTGCCGGAGGCGATGGGCTTTAACCCCAGCGTGGTGAGCTGGCGCTGGCGGGCAGCGCACAGCAGCGCGCTGGTGGCCAGGGTTTTGCCCGCGTCGGTGTCGGTACCGGTGACAAAATAGCTGTTATTCATATCGCGCTTTCCAGTTGTAGCGTCAGGCAGTGGTAGCTCACCGGTAGCCCCTGCGGCGTGCGTAGCGACTCATAGCGGGCCTGGGCGATGGCAAGCGCTTGGCGGGTCAGCCGAGCATTGGGTCTGGCCACTTGGGCTCCCACGCCTTTGATGGAGGCCATGACGGCATTCAGGTCGGGGTAGAAAAAACGCCGCTGATCGCAGGCGTGCTGGATGAGACGCAGGCCGCTTTGCTGAATCGCCCTCTGCACGGCGCTGGCATCCGGCGTTTGCAGCAGTGCCTCGGGCCGCTGCCAGGCGGTGGCGACTTCGTTCAGCGTGCCGGGCAGCAGCGTGGTGATGCGCGCCTGCCCGCCAGGGGCGAGCACCCGCGCCAACTCCCGCATCACCGCGCCGATATCCGGGCACCACTGAATCGCTAGGTTAGAGAACACGAGATCCACGTTTGCGTCGTCCAGCGGCAGCGCGGCGGCATCTCCCTGTTGCCAGCGTATGGCATCGCCATACTGCGCCTGGGCGTGGGCGAGCATACCCGGCGCCAGGTCGAGCCCAGTGATGGTGGCGTTTGGGTAGTGGCTCGCCAGCCGCTGGGTCCAGTAGCCGGTGCCGCAGCCAAGGTCGAGCACGTGCTGGGCGCTCTGCGGCAGCGTTTGCCAGAGCGTTTCTCCAATGTCGCGCTGGGCGCTGGCGAGATCATCGTAGCGTGGTGCCGCTCGGGAAAAGGCCCGAGCAACACGCTCCTGCCAGTGGGGGAGTGGCAGCGAGGGGGCCGGTGTGTTCATCGCGACTCCTGGAGCGCGCGCGTGGCCTGCTCGGCCAGCCGTGCCGCCAGTGGGGCGGGCTGGGAGAGCATGGGGCAGTGCCCTGCGGCTTCCAGCCGAAGCGCTTGCTGGCGAGTGCTGTTTGGTAGCAGCGGGTCGTGAGCGCCTGCCAATCGGCGGATAGGGCAGGGAGGGGTGGCAAGCAGTGCCCGGTTATCCAGCGTCTCTAGCCACATGAGCCCTTGCGCGAGCGTGTCGGTATCGGCGTGGGGAGTCTCACCTAACTGTGCTCGTAGCTGGCGGTGGGCCTCGCGGGCATTAGGTTCACCTTGGGCCTGCCAGCGCAGAAAGTGCCGCCACGTGGCAACGGGGTCACGGCGGAAGGCTCGCTGAAAGCTGGTAAGCTCCTGGCTCGTCACACCGCCATTTTCCCCGTCACTGCAAAAACGGCTGCCTGCGCCCAGTAGCAACAGGGCCTTGGGCGGCGGCAGATGATTGAGCAGCGCCGTGGCCAGCAGCCCACCCAGCGACCAGCTCACCCAGACGGCATCGCTGGGTAGCTTGGGTGCCATACGCTCGGCGAGCGCGTCAATGCTCGTGGGGGTAGGTAGCGCTGGAGATTCGCCGTAGCCGGGCCACTCCACTGCGCTGGGTTCGACATTGCCGGGCCAGTACTCCGAAAGCGTCTGCCATATACGGCGGTCGACGCCCCAGCCCGAGAGTAGGATGAGCTTCATCGCTGCTCCTCGTTCAGGCAGGCGGCGGCGACTTCCAAGAGCCGGTCAATATCCCGTTGCGTATGGCGGGCGCTTAACGTGATGCGCAGCCGCGACTCGCCGTTGGGCACCGTGGGTGGTCGAATCGCCCCTACCTGGATAGCGTGCTCATCGAACGTGGCCGCCCAGGCCAGGGTGCGCTGCTCACTGCCCAGCAGCAGCGGTTGAATCGGCGTGTGGGAGTGTCCGAGGGGCAGCCCCAAGGCGATGGCTTGCTGGCGGAAGTAGTCAATATGGCGAGCGAGCCGTTGGCGGTGCTCCGGCTCCCGCTGGACAATGGTGAGTGCTTCTAGCGTGGCGGCGGCAATCGCGGGCGGTTGGGCGGTGGTGTACACATAGCTGCGGGAAAACTGAATCAGGTGCTCAATGAGTACGGCGTCCCCCGCCACAAACGCGCCTGCGGTGCCCAGCGCTTTGCCCAAGGTGCCGACCAAGATCGGCACGTCCTGGCTATCAACGCCTTCCACGCAGCCCGCGCCGTTTTCTCCGAGCACGCCGAGCCCGTGGGCATCGTCGATCATTAGCCAAGCGCCGTGCTGCTGGCTGATGTGGGCAAGTTCTCCGACGTCAGCAATATCACCATCCATGCTGAACACGCCGTCGCTCACCACCAGCTTGTGAGTGGCCGTGCTGCGCGCCAGTAAACGCGCCAGATCATGACCATCGCGGTGGTGGTAGCGCCGCGAGCGGGCGCCGCTCAGCGCGCCACCGTCGAGTAGCGAGGCGTGATTAAGCCGGTCCTGAAATATCGCGGTGTGGGGATCCGCTAGCGCCTGCAGCACGCCTAGGTTCGCCATATAGCCCGTGGAAAATAGCAGCGCCCGCTCCCGTCCGGTCCACTCCGCCAGCGCCTCTTCCAAGGCATCGTGAATGCCCAGATGCCCGCTGACCAAATGCGACGCGCCGGCCCCGGCGCCAAAGCGTTTCGCGCCTTCCGCCTGAGCCGCCTGAACCCGTGGGTCTTGGGCAAGGCCCAGATAGTCGTTGCCTGCAAAGTCGAGTGCCCCGTGGGCAGAGACGCGGCGGTTGCGCCAGCGCTGCTGGCGCTCGCGCTCATCGCGGGCTGCCGCTAGTCGCTGGTGCCACACCTCAGACACTGGCATCCACCGCCAGCGCCGCAGCGCGTTCGGCTTGGGCGTTACGCTGCGCCTGTTGGGCCAGCCGCTCGGCGCGCTGTGTATCGTCTTCGCAGGTATCGCGGCGCTCGGGGTGCAGGCCCAGCTTGGCAAACAGCGCACGGTCGCGCTCTGCCTGGGGGTTGCTGGTGGTCAGCAGCTTGTCGCCGTAGAAAATGGAGTTGGCACCGGCCAAGAAGGCGAGTGTTTGAGTGGATTCGCTCATCTGCTCCCGGCCTGCGGAGAGGCGCACGTGGCTCTGGGGCATCATGATGCGCGCCACGGCAATGGCGCGGATGAATTCCAGCGGGTCTAAATCCTCCACGTTCTCCAGTGGCGTTCCCGGCACTTTGACCAGCATGTTGATAGGCACGGATTCGGGGTGCGGAGAGAGCTTAGCCAATTGCTGCAGCAGCGCGCTGCGATCCTGTGCGCCTTCGCCCATGCCCAAAATACCGCCAGAGCACACTTTCATACCGGCGTCACGCACGGTGGCTAGGGTCTCTAAGCGGTCGCTGTAGGTGCGGGTGGTGATGATTTCGCCGTAGTAATCGGGGGAGGTGTCGAGGTTGTGGTTGTAGTAGTCCAGCCCGGCCGCCGCCAGCCGGGTGGCCTGCTCGCCGTCGACCATACCCAGCGTCATGCAGGTCTCAAGCCCCAGCGCTTTCACCTGGCGCACCATCTCTTCCACCACCACTAAATCTTTATCCCGTGGGCTGCGCCACGCGGCCCCCATGCAGAAGCGGCTGGCACCGGCCTCTTTGGCCGCCTGGGCCTGGGCCACTACCTTCTCGATTTCTAGCAGCTTCTCTTTTTCCAACTGGGTGTTGTAGTGGCCCGACTGGGGGCAGTATTTGCAGTCTTCCGGGCAGGCCCCGGTTTTGATCGACAGCAGCGTAGACACCTGCACCGCGTTGGCATCGAAATGTGCCCGGTGCACCTGCTGGGCTTGAAACAGCAGGTCGTTAAAGGGCAGCGCAAACAGCGCGTTGATCTCGTCAAGCGTCCAGTCGTGGCGCGGCGCGGCATCCGCCGCGTGAGAAGCAGTCGAGTTAGCGGTCACGGGTAAACCTATATTCTTTTGAAAGTTGACAGGACTCTAGCGGGGCTGCGCTGAAGGTGTCAACTTTTTGAAGAATGTTGGTTTACCATGGAGCTTGACTGTAGGGAGTATTCGTCAGGATGTATGGCCTGCTTTATACTCTGCGCCCTTTGACGACCCACTGGAGCGCAGATGCCTGACGCGACCTCGCTGCCCCCCGAGCACGATGCATTGACCGACCGCGACCCGGCCACCGGGCATCCGCGCCCGCCTCGGCGTGAATTCAAAGCGCGGGGCAGCTTCGTCAAACGCTGCGAAGGCTGCAACTTGCCCGAGCTGAACTGCCTCTGCCCGTATCAGGTCAAGGCGGAGAGCGACGCCCAGGTGTGGCTGCTGACCCACTCTATTGAACACTACAAACCGACTAACACCGGGCGCTTGATTGGCGACGTGCTCACCAATACCCGCGTGTTTACCTGGTATCGCACCGCGCCGGACGACACGCTGGCGGCGCTGCTGGAAGACCTGCGCTACGCGCCGTTCGTGATTTTCCCGGACGACCAGCCGGATTACGCCGACCGCGTGGTGGATATCGGCGCGGTGCATGCCGCCAAGCAGCAGGCGCGCATACCGGTATTCATCATTTTGGATGGCACCTGGCGTCAGGCGCGGCGTATGTTCCGCAAAAGCCCTTACCTGGATGTACTGCCGGTACTGCCGCTGCGCACCGAGCGGGAGACCCGCTATCGGCTGCGCAAGCCCGCCTCGAAAGCGCATCTGTGCACCGCCGAGGTGGCCATCGAGCTACTACGCCAAAGTGGCGATGAAACAGCGGCGAACGTGCTGGATGATTACTTTGACGTGTTCAACGATAGCTATGCGGAAAGCCGCTACTATCGCAAGATCGAAGAGCCCACCGCTGCGATGCAGCGGCTGCTAGACAGACAACAGTAGGAGCGTTAAGGGGTTTGGCCCGGCAACCAGCGTAACAGGACTTTGCGCACCCAATACCAGCGGTTGATCAGCAGCGCGGCGAAAATCAGGCTGCAGCCCAGCAGCTGCAGCGAGGTCATGGTTTCGCCAAACCACCAGGCGGCAAACAGCGCGGTCCAAACGGCTTCCAGCATGAGAATCACCGCCGCATGGCTGGGAGTCGTCATGCCCTGCGCCTTGATCTGCAGAAAGAAGCGCAGCGAGCTGGCCAGCAGCACGCTGGCCATGAACCAGCCGAGAATCGACGGACTCAGTGCCAGCGGCTGGTGTTCCACTACCAGTGATAGGCTGGTCAGCACCACGCCCACTGAGATGAGTTGTAGCGTGGTGAGAGGTAGTGCGGGAACGTTACGCACCACCCGGGTATTGACGTTGATCAGCAGTGCAAAACAGAGCGCGGCGCACACCATGAGCAGCTGGCTGGCTTCCACTCGAAACCCCGCATTGAGCGAGAGCAGGGCAAAGCCGAGCAATGCGATGGGCAGCGCGATCCAGGTGCTGCGCGGTGGGCGGTCGCCAAACAGTAGCCGGGCTACCACGGGCACCAGCAGAATGCCCAAGCTGTTGATGAAGGCGCTTTCTCCCAGGTGGTCGGAGTAGTGCAGCCCGAGCACCCAAAACGCGATGGCGGCGCTGAACAAAACGCCGACCAGCAGGCCGCGGCGTATTCGGCGTATCGGCATACGTCGCAGAGCAGGCCAAGAGAATCCCAGCAATATCAGCCCGGCGAGTAAGAAGCGCGTGCCGATAAACAGCAGCGGCGGCATGCCCGCAAGCGCCTCCTTGGAAAATATCCAGCCGCCAGCGGCCACAACCGTGACCAGCAGGAGCAGTGCATCGGCCTGCCAGGGGGCTTGTTTGATCGTACTCACGCAGCACCGCTGCCGAACAAGGCGCCGGCGATTCTAAAGCCCGCGACCCAGGTGCCCACCGCCGAGCCGAGCGTGGCGAGAATGAACACCAGCAGGGTGCGAGAGACGCGGTTTTTCCACCAGCCCTTGAGCTGCGTCACATCGTGGCGCAGGGTCGAAAAGTCGCGCACTTTGGGCTTGCGCATGTAGAGCTCGACTCCCGCTGCCACAAAGCCTGCGCCAATCGTCGGGTTGAGGGAAGTGAGCGGCGCGGCAAAGAAGGTCGCGATGACCGTCACCGGGTGGGCGAGAGCGGCAATGGTAGCCCCGCCGGATAGAATCCCGTTGATCAAAAACCACTCGATGACCAGCTGCCAGCCCAGATCGGTATTGCGTGAAAAGCCCACCACGAAACCGGTAATGACGAGCGCCGTAATCAGCCAGGGGGCGGCTTTCCACAGTTTGGAAGGCGGCGGTGTGGCTTCGAGAGACTCCCGCTCCACCGTGGGGTTGTCCGGCAGCGGTGTTTCCAAGTGCTCACCCGTGCCTTTCAAGTGTCCGGCGCCCAATACCACCAGCACGTTCTGGTAGCGCCCAGGCGGCGCTTCCTCCGCCAAACGCAGCGCCATGTAGCGATCACGCTCACGGATCAGCGGAGAGTAGAGCGCTTCGGACTCGGCAGCAAACTCGCTGAAGGTGGCCTCTAGCATGTCACCCTCTTTGAGCTTTTCGATGTCTTCTTTGGAGACATCCTGACGTGAGAGCACGCTGCCAATCAGCCCTGAAAACAGCGAGAAGCGCTGCCACCAGGGCACGTTGCGGTAAATCCGTTTCAGGGTAATGCCCACATCCCTATCGACCAGCAGCAG
The DNA here is from genome assembly GCF_009846525.1 of Halomonas meridiana. Lineage (NCBI taxonomy): Bacteria > Pseudomonadati > Pseudomonadota > Gammaproteobacteria > Oceanospirillales > Halomonadaceae > Vreelandella > Vreelandella aquamarina. The sequence continues at coordinate 664,521 of NZ_CP024621.1, forward strand.
CGGCAGGTTGCGGGTACGGCACTCTTCCACCGCCGCACGCATTTCGGCTCCCGGCTGAATGCCGGACTGCTCAGCAATCCGCTGCTGAAACGCGCCCAGCGCGAGGCTTGCCGCGACCATCCCCGCTTTGCCCTGCTTGAACACCTGAAACAGGTCCTGCTCACCCATGGCGTCGGGGTTGTCCATGCTGTGGTGGCGGGCATCGCAGAGTTCGATGGCCACCGCATCGAAGTGGCCGCTGTCGATCAGCCGACGAACGTCGTCTGCGCTCTCGGCAGAGACGTGGGCAGTGCCCAGGAGCGTGTAGCGGGTCGCGCCCACCTGAATGGTTCTCAGCGGGCCGCTGGTCGTCGGAAGCGTGCTGTTCTCTTGCGCCAGCGGTGTTGCGTCATCGTGAGTCATTAAAAAATCTCAAAAAAAGTCACCAGCAGTGCGTTTAACGCCGCCAAAACGCCGGGGTAAACAGCACCAGTACCGTAAAAATTTCCAAGCGGCCCAGCAGCATGGCCAGCACTAGGATCCATTTGGCGAGGCTTGGTAAATCGCCATAGTGGCTGCTGGCCTCACCGAGTGCCGGGCCCAGGTTGTTCAGCGCAGAGCCCACGGTAGACCACGCCGTTACCTGATCGACGCCCGTTGCCATCACGCCCACCAGCATTAAAAAGAACAGCATCACATAGGCGGAGAAAAATCCCCACACGGCCTGGGCGATGCTATCGGGCACGCTCACTTTGCCGACCTTGACGGCGATGACCGCGTTGGGGTGAATCAGACGCATGACCTCACGCATCCCCTGCTTCAGGATCAGGATGATTCGGATGACCTTCATCCCCCCGGCGGTAGAGCCCGAACAGCCGCCCACGAACGCTGCTACGAACAGCAGGAACGGCAGTGCCCCTGGCCAGCCAGAAAAGTCTGCTACGGCAAAGCCGGCGGTCGTGGCCACCGAGACCACCTCGAAGAGCGCATGACGTAGCCCCACGATGTCGTCGTAGGTGTCGGTGAGCCATAGGGTGATCACGGTAATGGTGGTGAGCCCGGCTAAAAACAGCATCAGAAAGCGGGCTTCCGGGTCTTGGAAGTAGTGCAGCAGACGCTTTTCCCGCCAGGCAATGAAGTGCAGGCTAAAGCTGAAGGCCGAAATCAGCATGAAGCCGATGCAGATCAACTCGATGGCGGCGCTATTGAAGTAGCCGATACTGGCATCGTAGGTGGAGAACCCGCCGATGGCGACGGTGGAGAAACTGTGGCCTAGGGCATCGAACCAGTTCATCCCCGCCAGCATGTAGGCGACCATGCAGGCAAACGTGAGCGTCGCGTAAATGTACCAGAGCGCTTTGGCGGTTTCGGTAATCCGCGGCGTGAGCTTGGAGTCCTTGAGCGGCCCCGGAATTTCGGTGCGATACAGGGCCATGCCCCCGACGCCGAGGGTGGGCAGTATGGCCACGGCCAGTACGACGATCCCCATGCCGCCTAGCCACTGGAGCTGCTGACGATAGTAGAGGATCGATTCGGGCAAAAAGTCGATACCGGTAATCACCGTGGCCCCGGTGGTCGTCAGGCCAGAAAACGACTCGAATACCGCATCGGTCATGCTCAGCGAGCCTTCGCCAAACAGCATCAACGGCAGCGAGCCGAACAGCGCGAGTACGGTCCAGAACATGGCCGCGATGATGAACCCGTCGCGGATGCGTAGCTCTTTGTGAGCACGGCGGTTGGGCAGGTAGAGAAACAGCCCCGTCATGACGGTAATCCCAATGCCGCTCATGAACGCGTGCCAGACGCCGTCTCGAAACCAGAGCGACATGAGCATGGGGGGCAGCATCGTCAGGCTGAAAAGCATCAGCAGCAGGCCCAAAATACGTAGAATGACCCGCAAACTCATAGCGCTGTTGATCTCGGTGGTGGCTGTGTCATCACGCTGGCGCGCTCCTTAGAAAAACGTTAGCCCGACCTGGAACAGGCGCTCCACGTCACGAATGCGCCGTTTGTCGATCACGAACAGAATCACGTGGTCGCCGCTCTCCACCCGCACGTCACCATGGGCGATGAGCACTTCTTTACCGCGTACGATGGCACCGATAGTGGTGCCGTCGGGTAGGTCGATCTCGCGGATCGTGCGGCCCACCACTTTCGACGACTGTTTATCGCCGTGGGCGATGGCCTCGATGGCCTCCGCCGCGCCCCGGCGTAGGGAGTGGACATTGACGATATCCCCCCGGCGCACGTGGGTCAGCAGGCTGCCAATGGTGGCCTGCTGAGGGGAAATGGCGATGTCGATATCGCCGCCCTGGACTAAATCGACGTAGGCCGCGTTGTTGATCAGCGTGAGGACCTTCTTAGCCCCCAGCCGCTTGGCCAGCAGTGACGACATGATGTTCACCTCGTCGTCGTTGGTCAGCGCGCAGAAGATATCGCAATCCTCGATATTTTCCTCTTCCAGCAGCCGCTTGCTGGTGGCGCTGCCGTGGAGCACCACGGTGCGATCCAGCCGCTCGGAAAGCGTGGTGCAGCGCTCCAGGCTGTGCTCGATGATCTTCACCTGATGGCTGTGCTCTAAGTGCTCTGCTAGCCGTTCGCCGATATTGCCGCCCCCGGCAATCACCACGCGGCGGAAGTCCCGCTCCACCTTACGCAGCTCGCTCATTACGGCGCGGATATCCCGGCGGGCGGCCAAAAAGAACACCTCGTCGTCGGCTTCAATCACCGTGTCGCCTCGGGGAATGATTGGCCGGTTGCGGCGATAAATCGCCGCCACGCGGGTTTCCACGTTGGGCATGTGCTTGCCCAAAAAGGCCAGATCCTGACCCACCAGCGGGCCGCCGTAGAAGGCTTTCACCGCCACCAGCTGCACTAAACCGCCGGCAAACTCCAGCACCTGCAGCGCGCCGGGATGTTCGATCAAACGGCGCACGTGGTCGGTGACCACCTGCTCGGGGCTGATCAGCACGTCGATGGGGATCGCTTCATGGGCGAATAGCCCTTTACGAGTGAGGTAGGCGGTGGAGCGCACCCGGGCAATTTTGGTGGGCGTGCGAAACAGCGTGTGGGCCACCTGACAGGCGATCATATTGATCTCGTCGGTGTTGGTCACCGCGATCAGCATGTCGGCGTCTTCACAGCCCGCTTGGCGAAGCACGATGGGGTAGGAGCCCGCGCCGGTCACCGTGCGGATATCCAGCTTGGTGTGCAGTTCGCGCAGTTTTGCGCCGTCGGTATCGACGACGGTGATGTCGTTCTCCTCGCGGGCGAGGTGCTCCGCAAGGGTGCCGCCGACCTGGCCGGCGCCAAGAATGATGATTTTCATCGCTGAGCATCGGTTCCGTTATAAGCGCCAGCGCATGGCCGCTTGGCGGTGTGCGCTGCAATAAAGACGGCGGCCAGTGTAAACCAGCCGCCGTCGAAAAGCAGGTAGGGATTATTCCAGCGTGAAGCCCACCTTCACGGTGACCTGCCAGTGGGCCACGCGGCCATCTTCGATGTGGCCGCGGGTGTCGGTGACTTCGAGCCAGCGCATGTTGTGAACGCTCTCGGAGGCTTTCGCCAGAGCGTTCTGCACGGCGTCCTCGATCCCTTTTTCGGATGAACCGGTGAGCTCGATATGCTTATAAGTGTGATGACTCATGCTATCTCCTTGCGTGTCATGAACAGGTGGCACAGGGCGAAACGCCTAGGCCGGTCGCTTCTCTAGTCTGGCATAAAAAAAGCCATCGTGACTGTTCTGAGCGGGAAACAGCTGGCGCCCCTGGCCACTCTGTTCGCCCCAGGCCACGTCATGGGGTGTGGTGGCGTGGGCATCCGGGGTGCGGGCCAAAAACGCATCGATCTGTGCGGCATTCTCTTCGGGGAGCACCGAGCACGTGGCGTAGAGCAGCGTACCGCCGGGCCGTAGCAGCGGCCAGAGATTATCCAACAGCTGTTGCTGCAGCTTGGCGAGCTGGCGGATGTCCTCTTTGCGGCGTAGCGCTTTGATGTCCGGGTGGCGACGAATCACGCCGGTGCCGGAGCAGGGGGCATCCAGCAAGATGGCGTCAAACGGCGTGCCGCTCCACCAGTCGCGGGTGGTGGCATCGGCATGTTTCAGCTCGGCACTGAGCCCTAAGCGACTGAGCGTGTCGTCGACGCGGGCCAGCCGCTGGTTATCGCTATCCAGCGCGGTCAGCGCAATATCGAACTGCTCCAATAAGTGGGCGGTTTTGCCGCCGGGCGCGCAGCAGGCATCCAAGACGTGGGCACCCGGCCGTGGGGCGAGCGCTGGGCCAAGCAGCGCGGCGCAGAGCTGTGCGGCTTCGTCCTGCACGCTGACATGGCCCTGGTCGAAGCCAGGCAGCACCGAGACATCGCAGGGATGAGTCAGCGTAATGCCATCGGGGGCGTGCAAGCAGAGCTGGCCGTTCAAGCCCTGTTCAGTGAGCTGCTGCAGGTACGCTTCACGATCATTGTGGCGCTGGTTGACACGCAGCGTCATCGGTCCCGGCTCATTGTTGGCCCGGGCAATGGCGCGCCACTGATCTGGCCAGGCGTTACGCAGCTTGCCTAGCAGCCACTGAGGGTGCTCCAAGGCCACGCTCTCATCCCGGTCGACTTCGGCCTGCAGAGCGTCGGCTTTGCGCTGTAGGCGGCGCAGGCAGCCGTTGAGCACGCGGGTGGCCCACTCTTTCTCCAGCAGACGCGCAGCGCCAGCGGTTTCCCCCACGGCGGCGTGGGCAGGCGTACGCATGTAGAGCAGCTGATAGATACCGATCAGCAGCAGCGCCTGGACATCCGCATCGCGCTTTTTGAAGGGTTGCTTCAACAGACGGCTGGCCAGCGCTTGAAGACGCGGCAAGCGTCGGCAGGTGCCGTAGCAAAGCTCTTTGAGCAGTGCGCGGTCTCTAGCGATGACGCTGTGCTCATCGAGCCCGGCCAGGGAGCCTTTATCGGTGAGAACCGGCACCAGACTTCTGGCCGCCGCCGCGCGGACGTCCAGGCCGCTGCCGCTTTTGGCGGGTCGCTCGCTCATGGGCGCGCTCCTTGCGAGGATGGCTGTGAGGGCTGTCCAAGACGAACACCTTCGCTCAAGGGCGTTTGGCGGGCATTCAAAAGATCACGCACTGCCATGGCTTTGCCGCCGGGTAGCTGGGCACGGCTGACGCACAGCACTTCCTGGCCCTGGGCACCGCAGGCAATGCGCAGGTGTTCGTCGCCATGTGCCAACAGCGTGCCAGGCGCGGCTGGCGGCTGCTCCCCAGGTTCGACGCTGGCCATCAACAGCCGCAAACGATCGTTCCCCAGGGGGCACCAAGCCACCGGCCACGGGTTGAAGGCACGAATTTTACGCGCCAGCTGCTCGGCGGGCTGGCTAAAGTCGAGCTCGGCCTCGGCTTTGCTGAGCTTGGCGGCGTAGGTCACGCCCTCGTCGGGCTGCGGCGTTGCCTCCAGGCTTCCGCTGTCCAGTTGGTCGAGCACGGTCACCAGCGCATTGGCGCCTTGAATGGCCAGCCGGTCGTGGAGGTCGCCACCCGTGGTGCGGGAGGTGATCGGGGTGCGTACTTCGTACAGCATGGCGCCGGTATCCAGCCCCGCATCCATTTGCATGATGGTGACGCCGGAGGCGCTATCACCGGCTTCGATGGCGCGCTGAATCGGCGCCGCGCCGCGCCAGCGGGGCAGCAGCGAGGCGTGCACGTTAATGCAGCCTAGACGTGGCGTATCCAGCACCGCTTGGGGCAGCAGCAGCCCATAGGCGACCACCACCATCACATCGGCATTCAGCGCCGCCAGTTCGGCTTGCGCATCGGCGTCTTTCAAGCTGACAGGTTGATACACCGGCAGACCGTGCGCTTGTGCCAGCTGTTTGACCGGGCTGGGCGTGAGCTTGCGGCCTCGACCAGCAGGGCGGTCGGGCTGGGTGTAAACCGCCACCACTTCGTGTTCGCTGTCGAGAACGGCGGCAAGGCTGGAGGCGGCGAAGTCTGGCGTGCCAGCAAAAACAACGCGTAACGGTGACATGGTGGAGAACCCCTAAGAGAAGAGAGAAAGTGCCATCTATGAAACGCACAAAGGCCGAGAGGCAGCGCTATCGTGCAGGCAGAAGCCTGCGGGGCAGCGTGTCAGCTCGGCCAGTGGCCAGGTGATGAGGTGCCGGTTAGGCGTCGTTCATCAGCTTGTGGCGCTTCTGCATTTTTTTCATCACCCGATCGCGCTTGAGCGGCGAGAGGTAATCCACAAACAGCACACCTTCCAGATGGTCGTACTCATGTTGAATGCAGTGGGCCAGTAGGCCATCTGCTTCCAGCTCGTAGGGCTCCCCGTGACGGTCCAGCGCATTGAGCTTCACTTTCAGGTAGCGCGGCACTTCGGCGTAGTACTCAGGGATCGACAAACAGCCCTCAGAGAGCGGCTCTTTGGCATCGCCAATGGGCTCGTAGCGCGGGTTGATCAGCACCAGCGGTTGGGAGTTATCGTCGCTGACATCCATCACCACCACGCGGCGGTGGACATCGATTTGCGTGGCGGCAAGGCCGATGCCGCGCGCGTCGTACATGGTCTCCAACATATCGTCGACGAGCTGGCGGACCTCGTCGTCAACGGTTTCCACCGGTACCGCCTTGGTGCGCAGGCGCTCGTCGGGGAATTCGAGAATAGGAAGTTTGGCCATGGCGTTACAATCACCGTTATGCTGAGTCTTTAAGATGAGTTAGCGGCGAACCTGTGTCAGCGCGCCTAACTGCTTTACTATGGGCCACTATAACATGCTGATAGCGTGACAGGGCACGCGCGACACCGTGTGGCCCTCTTCCACTGCTTCACCAACGACTGCCTGGAGAGAACCGGATGGTGGCCCGAAAGCCTCTTTATTATAGCGTCTTTGGCGTGCTCTTAACGTGGGGGCTGCTGACCAGCCAACTTGTCTGGGCCCTGGAAGGCTTACGCCGCGATGCTCCGCAGCGCTACGAAGTGGTTCCTGGCGACACCCTATGGGACATCTCGGCCCGCTACCTTCACTCTCCTTGGCAGTGGCCGTCGCTGTGGCGGGCAAACCCTCAGGTGCGCAATCCTCACCTCATTTATCCTGGGGACGTGCTGCTACTGGGCACCTGCGAAGGCCAGCCCTGCGTCACGTTGGAGCGTGGCCAGGGCGTCGTCAAACTCTCGCCGCAAATGCGCACCGTGCCGGAGCGCGAAGCCATTACGCCGATTCCGATGGACCTGGTGCGCGCCTTTTTGCGTGAGCATCGCGTGGTCGAGCCAGATGAGAACCTACAGGCGCTGGCCTACGTGGTGGGCGGCGACAACCAGCGCCTGATTAGCGGGGCAGGCGATACGCTGTACGTGCGTGGAGAGCTGCCGGAGCGCACGCGCTTGGGGATCTATCGTCCGGGCGAGCCCTATGTCGCGGCCGATGGCACGCGATTGGGCGATGAGTTGATCAATATTGGCGAAGCGCGCTACGTCAGCAGCGAGGGCGATATCGCCCGGGTCGAGGTGCTCAGCGCCTATCAGGAAGTGCGTAACAACGACATTCTGCTGCCGCTTGAGGATCATGAGCTGAGCGACGCGTTCGTTCCCCGCGCACCGTTGAATGACGTATCGGGCCAGATCGTTGCGGTACCGGGTGGGGTACTTTTTATTGGACGCCTACAGATCGTTGCGCTGGACCTAGGCACCCAGGATGGCTTGCAGCCTGGGCATGTACTGCGTGTCGATCAGCAGGGCGAGCTCGTCACCGATCCTCGCACCCAAGAGCTACTGCGCCTACCCGATACCGAAGCGGGTCTGGTGATGGTTTTTCGGCCTTACAATCAGATGAGTTATGCCCTCGTCATGCAGGCGTCACGGGTATTGGCCATCGGGGACAGCGTGCGCTCGCCCGCGCGCTAACGAACGAATCATCCGTTACAAGAGGGAACAGCGATGGATGCCAAGGAGTGGCTGGCAGTGCATGCACTGCCTGGAATGGGGGCAACGCGCATTGCACAACTGGTGGCGCGTCAGCCGTCGTGGCCGCAAGGCTGGTTAGCGGCGCTGCCCAGCAGTGCCGCCAATGCGTTACGCCTGTGGCTCGCTCACCCAACGCGCAGCCCTCTGCAACACGCGGTGGACGACACCTTGACCTGGCTGCAAGGCGCGCCCGATCGTCATCTGCTGCACCGCGATCACCCCGATTGGCCTGAGTTACTCAATCAGCTTCCTGACCCACCGGTGGTGCTGTGGGCGCAGGGGGATTTACGCGCCCTGAGCGCTCCGGGCATCGCTATGGTCGGTACGCGGCGGCCCACGTCGGAGGGTAGCCGTAACGCTCAAGCGTTTGCCCGTGAATTGGCTGGGCGCGGCTGGTGTGTGGTGAGCGGTATGGCCTTGGGTGTCGACGGGGTTGCCCAGCGTGCAGCGCTGGAGGCGGGTGGAACCTCCATTGCCGTGCTGGGAAGCGGCATCGATGTCATTTATCCCGCGCGCCATCGCGATCTCTACGAACAGCTCAGTACCCAGCCCGGCGGTTTGGTGCTGTCCGAGCACCCGCCGGGCACGGCTGCCCGTCCCGCCTTTTTTCCTCGCCGTAACCGTATCGTCACCGGGCTATCACTCGGCACGCTGGTGGTCGAAGCCACCGAGAAAAGCGGCTCACTGGTGAGCGCTCGCCTAGCGGTAGAGCAAGGGCGTGAGCTATTCGCGCTGCCAGGCTCGCTGCACAATGTACAAGCCCGTGGCTGCCTACAGCTCCTGCGTAGCGGGGCCACGCTGGTGCGCCATGTGGACGATATGCTCGAAGAGTTGCAGCAATGGGCGCCCCACTACCTGCCCGTAGAGACGACGACGCACGGTGAGACGACGTCTCACGGACCCGACAGCCCTTCGACGGCCAGCGGTGATCCGTTGCTCGATGCGCTGGGAGCCTCGCCAACGCCGATCGATCTGCTGGTGCAGACCACCGGTCTCTCGGTGAGCGCCTGCCAACAGCGGCTGTTAATGCTGGAGCTGGAAGGGCAGGCGACGCAGCAGGCGGGCGGCTGGGTGAGAATGACGGCCCCGTGGTAAGATGCAGCCTCCTTTGTTGGATTGGCTGAGAGCTTATCAGGAGTGTCTATGAAACCGGCGGTTGACGTGAAAGCGGCGGTAGATGCGCTGCGCGCAGGTGGTGTGATCGCATGCCCTACCGAGGCGGTATGGGGGCTGAGCTGTGATCCCGATAACGACGAAGCGCTGGCGCATTTGATGCGCATGAAAGAGCGCGACCCGGCCAAGGGCGTGATCTTGGTGGCGGCGAGCATTCAGCAATTTCAGCCCTGGCTGACCCAGCTACCCCTTGCGCTGCATGCCCCGCTGGCCGCCAGTTGGCCTGGCCCTAATACTTGGCTAGTGCCCGATAACGGCAGAAGCCACGGCTTAGTGCGTGGTGCTCACCAAAGTGTCGCGTTACGCGTGACCGACCACCCGCTGATGAAAGCGCTGTGCGAAGCGTTTGGTGGCCCACTCGTCTCTACCTCCGCCAACCGAGCCGGCGACCCTCCTGCCATGAGCGCAGGCGAGGTCGCTACCATTTTTGGGGAGGAGGTCGCCGCCATCGTGGCTGGCGAACTGGGCGGCAATGCCAAACCCAGCACCATCCGCGATTTGGTGACCGGCAAAGTGATGCGTGACTAGCCGTCCGACTTCGTCACACTGCCATCGATTCACGATTCACGATTCACGATTCACCTCACCAGGAGTTACCGTGGCCCACGAGCACCTAGACGACGTTAAAGCGTACCTTCTCGATCTTCAGGAGCGCCTTTGTGAAGGGCTTGCCGCCGCCGATGGGCGGGCCGCGTTCAAAGAGGATAGCTGGCAGCGCGAAGAGGGCGGCGGAGGCCGCTCGCGGGTGATGGAGTCGGGCGCTATTTTTGAAAAAGGCGGCGTCAATTTTTCCCATGTCCACGGTGCGCAGCTGCCGCCGTCTGCGACCGCAGCCCGGCCCGAGCTGGCCGGGCGCAGCTTTCATGCGGTGGGCGTCTCTTGGGTCATGCACCCAGAAAATCCCAACGTACCCACCAGCCACGGCAACGTGCGCTTTTTCATTGCCGAAAAAGAGGGCGAGCCGCCGGTGTGGTGGTTTGGCGGCGGCTTCGACCTAACCCCTTACTATCCGGTGTTCGAGGACGTGGTGCACTGGCATCAGGTCGCGCGTGACGCCTGCGCGCCCTTTGGTGAGGGCGTTTACGAGCGCTACAAAGCGTGGTGCGACGACTACTTCTATCTGAAGCACCGCGAGGAGACCCGCGGCGTTGGCGGACTCTTTTTTGATGACTTGAACGAAGGCAGCTTTGAAGAGTGCTTTGCGTTTCAGCGCGCGGTAGGCGATAGCTTTCTGGACGCTTACCTGCCCATCGTCGAGCGCCGTAAGCAGGACGCCTGGGGCGAGCGCGAGCGCGACTTTCAGCTCTACCGCCGCGGTCGCTATGTCGAGTTCAACCTGGTATGGGACCGTGGCACGCTGTTTGGCTTGCAGAGCGGCGGTCGTACGGAGTCCATTCTGATGTCCATGCCGCCGCTGGCCCGCTGGGAGTACGCCTTTACCCCTGACGCAGGCAGTCGTGAGGCCGCGCTGCACGACTACTTGGTGCCCCGCGATTGGCTGGCCGAAGCCGCCCAGCAGAGCAACGCCTAAGGAGCGTCGATGACTGATCGTTACTGCGTATTTGGCAACCCTATTAAGCACTCGAAATCCCCGCTGATCCATGGGGAATTTGCCAGTCAAACCCAGCAAGCCATGCGTTATACCGCTGAGCTCGCCCCTGTGGAGGGGTTTGCTGATGCTTGGCGAGCATTCGTCGCCGACGGCGGCCGTGGTGCGAACGTCACCGTGCCCTTCAAAGGCGATGCCTTTGCACTCTGCGATACGCTGAGTCACCGCGCCAAGCGCGCCCAGGCGGTGAATACGCTGATTGTGGGCGGTAACGGGCGTACCTATGGCGATACCACCGACGGTATTGGGTTAGTGCGGGATTTGGCCTATCACCGCGTCCCTCTGGCGGGTAAGCGTGTGCTGGTCATCGGCGCAGGCGGCGCGGTGCGCGGCGTATTGGAACCGCTGCTGGCGGAGCAGCCCAGTGAGGTCGTCATCGTCAACCGCACGGCGGAGAAAGCCGAGCAGCTGGCCCACGCGTTTGCCGACCTGGGCACTCTCCAGGGCGGCGGTTTTGCCTCCATCGACGGGCAATTCGACTTGGTGATCAACGGCACCAGTGCCAGCCTTTCAGGCGAGCTGCCGCCGCTGCCGGAGATGCTGTTTGCCGAAGGCGCCTGGGCCTATGACATGATGTACGGCGCTGAGCCGACGGTGTTTCTTCAGTGGGCGGAACCGCGCGGGGCGAAACGGCTGGATGGCTTGGGCATGCTGGTCGAGCAGGCGGCCGAATCGTTCTTTCTATGGCGCAACGTTCGACCGGAAACGGCCAGCGTGCGCTCGCTGCTCCGCCAGTCTCTCAATGAGTGAGCAGGACGATGGGGGCGAGTGCCCCCATCCTGTCGTCGTGAGCTCACGAGAGCGAGAGAAAGGGTCGGTCTAACGCGGTTTGGTATAAAAGCCCACCATGCACATCACCAACCCCACCACGGATAGCAGCATGCCGCCATTAACCAGCAGCGGTGAACGCTCGAGCCACGACACGAAGGGCTGTGGTGTGTCGTAGCAAGCCCCCTCCAGGTAGTTCCAGTAGCCGCCATCGAGCTGGCAGGCGCGAACGTCCCCCAACTCCCAAAAGTAAACGCCTAGCAGCACCAGAATCGGCAGCACTAACAGCAGTAAACCCAATCGGATCATGAAAGCCTCGAATGGCCGCTACGGTCGCGGACAGTTAGGAGTACGGCCGCTGTTGCGAGCCTGCTCGTAGGTGGCCAGCGCTTGCTCCATATTGGCTTGCAGGCCTTGAATCCGCTGGCCTTGGCTGGGGTGGGTCGACATCCAGGCAGGAGGCGCACCGCCGCCCGACGCGGCCTGCATGTTTTCCCATAGCGTGACGCTTTCACGCGGGTCGAAGCCCGCTTGCGCCATGAGCTGTAGGCCTATCACATCGGCCTCGCTTTCATGACGGCGGGAGAAAGGTAGCGCAATGCCGTACTCGGCCCCCAAGCCGAGCACACCCATCAACTGCTGGCCTGCCGGTGTCTGCATGCCCGACGTGCTGGAGATCACTGAAAGACCCAATGACGTAGCGCTTTGGGTAGAGGCGCGTTCGTTGGCGTGGCGCGCCAGCACGTGGCCGATTTCATGGCCGACCACCGAGGCGAGCTGGTCCTGGCTGGTGGCGATGTCCAGCATGCCGGTGTTTACACCCATGTAGCCGCCAGGCAGGGCAAAAGCGTTCGGCTGTTCGGACTCAAACACACGAATTTGCCAATCCAGGTCGCGCTGCTCGTTGGGAAGCACGTCGACAATGGCATTAGTGATGCACTGCACGTAACGGTGGCTCGCCTGACCCGCAGTCGGAATGTTTTGCTGATATTCGGCGAAGGCCTGTTGGCCCATCTGATTGAGCTGATCATCGGAGAGCAGCAGCAGCTGTGAACGACCGGTGGGTGACGTCGAGCAAGCGGCGATCGAGGCGCAGAGCGCCGTAACCGCTAATGGGCGAAGCCAACGCATAGACAGTTTCCTTATAGACGAGTAGGGATCCTTGCACACAAGATAACCACTGGCAGTGGTAAATCAACCCTATCATAACGCACTCTGAGGATGACGATGGATGCCGAATTAAGCCAGCGCCTAGCGCGGTTACTCGATCATGTCGACCACTGGCTGCCGCCAGCGCCCACGCCGGTTGCGTGGGAGCATCACGTGGCCGCCATCTGGCAACGCCACCCACTGGGCGGGCGGCTAGTGCCGGTGCCCCCAAGAGACACCATGACGCTGGAGGATCTGCTGGGCATCGAGCGTCAGAAGCAGGCGCTGGTCGATAACACCCGCGCCTTTTTGCAAGGCCTGCCCGCCAACCACGCGCTGCTATGGGGCTCCCGGGGGAGCGGTAAGTCGTCGGTGATACGGGCGTTGCTCAATTCACTCGCCGATGAAGGCTTGAGACTGATCCAGGTCGACCGTCACGACCTGGCAAGCCTGCCGCTGTTGGTAGAACAGCTGCGTCATCAGCCGCACCGCTTCGTGGTGTATTGCGACGATCTGTCGTTTGAAGGCAACGACGATGCCTACAAAGCGCTCAAGAGCGTGCTGGATGGTGCGCTGACCGGGCCGCCGGATAACGTGTTGCTCTATGCCACTTCGAACCGTCGCCATCTGCTGCCGGAGTCGATGGAGGACAACAGCGGCTCACGGCTGGTGGGTGACGAATTACATCACGGCGATGCGGTGGAAGAGAAAATCTCCCTCTCGGATCGTTTCGGCCTGTGGTTAGGCTTTCATCCGTTTAGCCAAGCGGCGTACCTGGAAGTATGCGAACACTGGGTAGGGCGTATCGGCGGAAAACAGGACTGGAATGAGGCTGCGCGGGCGGAAGCGATTCGCTTTGCCACACTGCGCGGCGGGCGAAGCGGCCGGACGGCGTGGCAGTTTGCGGCCCAGTACGTGGGCCGCAAACGGCTGCATGAGCGGGGTGAGTGACGCGCTGGGCAAGCTTTAGCGTTGGGGGATGAGCTGCCCGTCGTCGCCCACGTTCAAGCGAATGGTTGGGGTGAGCAGACCAGCGGGTAGCGTCATGCCCAGGCCGCGCAAATCCCCTGGGGTGATGGCCAGCTCACTGCCCGCAGGCAGCTCCCCTTGGCTGGCGAGTTGGCTCGCCAGCTCTAGCATCGGCGTCATGTGCTGCTGGTCGGCAGCCAGCACATCGAAAGCCACCGGCAGGCGGAGATTGGCATCTTCCCCTGAGGTGAGCGTCACGTTCTGGGCATAGTTGCCCTGTACGGGGTCGACGCCGGGCATGTCCAGCGTCCAGCGAAAGCCAGACATCTCCACCGGGGGCATGCCAGCGGGCAGGCCAAGCCCCATCGCCAGGGTGGCTTGCACCGGCAAGCTTCCAGCACCCAGGCTAGAAGCCAGCAAACTCGATAGATCGCTGGTGTCCAATCCGGCATTGACGCTGTAAGGGCCAATGCGCACGTCCTCGATGCCGAGTGAGGTGACGGCTAAGCGAAAAGCAAACAGTCCCGTTTGGGGCAGTGCCAAGCAGCCGGTCAAGAGAGTCGCCAGCAGTAGTAAAACCAAGCCGCGTCCGCGACGAACAGCGTCGTGCATGTCAGTCCCTCCTAAGAAGGGCAAGAGTGATAGAGCAAGTATCTACAGGGCAGGTGCCGAAAAGCGCCGCTATTTGAGAGCGGGCAGTGGTGTCTGTCAAGCAGATTTGCGGGAGGAGGAGCATTAAAAACGCCCACTGAATCGTCAGTGGGCGTTGAGGTGAGAGATAACGCTTAACGGCGGCTCTTGCGCGCCTCTTTGGTGCGGTTGAGCTCGCGTTTTTTGGCTTTCTCTTTATCGCTGGCGCCCGCCATGTGATCGAACGGGTTATCGCCCGAGCGGAACTCGAAGCGCATCGGCGTGCCGCGCACCTTCAACACTTTGCGGAACGTGTTGGTCAGGTAGCGGCGGTATGCCTCGGGCAGCGAGGCCGTCTGGTTGCCGTGTACCACGATAATCGGCGGATTGCTGCCACCCTGGTGAGCCATACGCAGCTTGATGCGGCGTCCATTCACCATGGGAGGTGGATGCTGGCTGACCGCATCCTGCAGCAGCGTGGTGAGACGGTTGGTCGACCAGTGCGCGTTGGCGGCGTTGAACGCCCGCTCGATGGAGGGGTACAGATCGCCCACCGCCGTACCGTGCAGGGCGGAAATGAAGTGCAGCTCGGCGTAGTCGGCAAAGCCCAGACGGCGCTTGATATCGGCGCGCATCTTCTCTTTGGCTTCGCTCTCCAGCCCGTCCCACTTGTTCACGGCCAGCACCAGCGCACGGCCGGTGGTGAGCACATAATCCAGCAGGTGCAGATCCTGCTCGACCAAGCCGCTGCGGGCATCCAGTACCATGACCGCCACGTGGCTCTCTTTGATCGCATCCAGCGTCTTGATGATCGAGAATTTTTCGGCGATTTCGCGCACGTTCTTGCGCCGCCGAATGCCGGCGGTGTCGATCAGTACGTACGGCTTGCCGTTGCGCTCGAAGGGAATTTCGATGGCATCACGGGTAGTGCCCGCTTCATCGAACACGACCACGCGCTCTTCACCGAGCAGGCGGTTGACCAGCGTGGACTTACCTACGTTGGGGCGGCCGATGACGCCAATGCGAATGCCTTTGGTGCCCGTGTCGGCGGGGATGCTGGCATCCCGCTCAGGGAAAGGTTCGAGGACCGTATCGATCAACAGCGATACGTTGCGGCCATGAGCGGCCGCAATCGGCCAGGGGTCGCCCAAGCCTAGCTTCCAGAAGTCGGCCATGGCCGAGTGCTCTTCCAAGCCGTCGGTCTTGTTGACCACCAGCCAGGTTTTCTTCTGATTGACGCGCAGGTGATTGGCGATCGCTTCATCGGCAACGTTCAGCCCGGCGCGGGCATCGACCAAGAACAGCACGATATCGGCTTCGTCGATGGCCGCGAGGGACTGTTCGGCCATCGCGGCATCGATGCCTTCTTCGTCACCGCTGATACCGCCGGTATCGATGACGGTGTACGCCTTTCCACCCAGCATGCCGTTACCGTATTTACGGTCACGGGTCAGGCCAGGAAAGTCTGCCACCAGCGCATCGCGCGAGCGGGTCAGACGGTTAAACAGCGTCGATTTGCCCACATTGGGGCGACCGACTAATGCAATGACGGGTGTCATGGAGTGACTTCCAGGGTTTCCAGGCGACCATTGTTGGCCTGGACATGAATGGTGCTGCCTTCCGTGACCGGGCGCACGCTAATGCCGGAATCATCGATTCGGGTGCGGCCGACCAGGTTACCATCGCGGGCGTCGATCAGATGGACATAGCCTTCGAAATCGCCCACGACGATACGGCCATCGGCAAAGGCGGGAGCGGTGAGCCAGCGATCTTCGAGATCGTCGTTACGCCAAACTTCCTGACCGCTGTTGGCGTCCAAGGCCACGACGTGGCTGTCGTCGCTGACCACGAACAAGAAGTTGCCCACCAGAATTGGCGTGTGGCGGCTAGAAAGGTTGGTTTCCCACAAGACACCACCACGGGTGGCTTCCAGGGCGACCACACGGCCATTGTAGCTAGTCACGAACAGGCGACCATCGGGGCTGAGAACCGGCTGACCGGACAGGTCCACCAGCCGCTCGACGTCGCTGCGTCCGCGTGGGGTAGCAATCTGCATATCCCACAGAGCTTGGCCGCTGCGGTTATCCAGCGTGGCCAAGCGTCCGTTAGCCAAGCCCACGAAGGTGACCGGATCGATGACCATCGGCGTTCCGGTGCCGCGTAGCGTCAAGGCAGGCTGCGAGCTGGTGTAGACCCAGCGCTCTTCACCGCTGGCGCGATCCAGGGCCGTGATTTGGCCGTCCACGCTCTGAACCAGCAACAATTGCTGGTTGGCCTGTGGGGCCGCCAACACTTCGCTGGAGACCCGCGAGCGCCAAGCAACGCTACCGTCCCGCTGGTCGAGGGCAATCACTTCACCGTTGCGGGTGCCGAGATACACTTGACCGGCAATGGCATTCAGCGCGCTGGAAACCGGGCTATCCAGCTCGATTTCCCACTCACGCTCGCCGCTGTTGGCATCGAACGCGGCGACCAGGCCGTTGGCGTCGGCGGCGAAGACCGTATCGCCCTCACGCGATGGGGCGATGGGGTAGCGGGCGCGGCCAAAGCCATCGCCAACGTGACGATCCCAAACGCTGTCCAGCGATGACGTTGCATCGAAGTTGCGCAGCTCTTTGGGCGTGAAGGCAGGCTCACCTTTGCTGGCACAGCCAGCCAACAGTGCCAACGCCACGGCACCCAGGGTGGTGCGCATTAGATGTTTGGAAAAGAGCGGTTTTGACAGGCTAGTCGTCATCACTGTGTCGCCTCCTCGGCGCCGAGATCGTCAAGCTTGAACTGCACGCCGTACAGCGGCTGGTTCTTCGTTTGGGCGAGTGACTGGGCGGTTTGCCATGCCTCGCGCGCCTGCTCGGGCTGATTTTGCGCGAGGAAGGCATCGCCGCGTACGTTGGCTTGTTGGGCCGCCAGCGCGTCAGAGATGGGCTGATCGAGCAGCGCCAGCGCAGCATCGGGGTTGCCCTGTGCCACTTCGATGCGTGCCAAACGCAGCCAAGCTACGCTTTGTACATAGCGGCGCGAGGAGTTGCTGGCGACGTCCTGCAGCGCCTGCTTGGCGGTGGAAAGATCGTCTTGCTCAACGGCAAGACGAGCCTCCAAGAGCTGTGCCAGTTCGGCATACAGCGTGTTGCCGTAGTCGTCGGTGAGCTCATCGATCAGCGTCTGTGCTGCGCTTAGCTGATCGCCTTCCAAGGTCGTGCCAGCCGTCATATTGATGAGCTGTTGGTAACGGGCAGAGGCGGCTTCCGCCTTGCCTTCTTGATAGTTCTGCCACGCATTCCAACCAAAGACGCCCGCCGCAGCGAGAACGGCACCGGCAATCAGCGAGGTTCCGTTCTCTTTCCACCAGCGTTTGACGACTTCTAGCTGCTCTTCTTCGCTTCTCAGCTCCGCCACGGGCGGCCTCCTGTTCCATAGGTCAGCCGCCAATGCGGCTAACGAGTGTTCATCTGCCCAGTCGGTGCTGGGCAGCGATGTTAGTGAGACGGTACGTTCGACAGTAACTCGCGAAGCGCGTCGGCCAGCTCGGTCTGGGACACTTGCTGCTGCTCGCGATCATCACGCAAAAACTTCAACGTGGCGGTTTGGTGGGCTAGCTCGTCCTCGCCTAGCAAAATCGCCACCGGCGCGGCGCTTTTATCGGCTTTCTTCATCCGGCTTTTGAAGCTGCCGCCGCCGCAGTGCAGCTGCAGGCGTAACGAAGGCAGCGCACTGCGCAGCTGTTCGGCGAGCGTCAGCGCGGCCACGGTGGCGCTGTCATCCATCGGCATCAAGTAAACGTCGCAGCCGCCCAGCGCTTCGTTGGGCACTAGGTCGAGGGTGTCCAGCAGCAGGATCAGGCGTTCGATGCCCATGGCAAAACCCACTGCAGGCGTGGGTTTGCCGCCCAGCTGCTCGACCAGACCGTCGTAGCGGCCGCCAGCGCACACGGTGCCTTGGCTGCCCAGTGCAGTGGTGGTCCACTCGAACACCGTGCGGCAGTAGTAGTCCAGGCCGCGCACCAAACGTGGGTTGACCACGTACGGAATCCCGGAGGCATCCAGCATCGCTTTGAGCTGCTCGAAATGCGCGCGGGACTCGTCGTCCAGGTGATCCATCAGCTGCGGAGCCGCGTCGAGCATCTCGGCCATCTCTGGGTTTTTCGAGTCCAGAATGCGCAGCGGGTTGCTGGTCAGGCGCCGCTTGGAATCGTCATCGAGAATATCGTGGTGCTGCTCGAAGTAAGCCACTAGCTTATCGCGGTAGGCCGCACGGGCGTCAGCCGAGCCTAGCGAGTTCAACTCCAGGGTGACGTGCTCCATCAAGCCCAGCTCTTGCCACAGACGTGCCGAAAGCAAAATGACTTCGGCGTCGATATCCGGGCCTTCGAAGCCGTACGTCTCGACACCCACTTGGTGGAACTGGCGATAGCGTCCTTTCTGGGGGCGCTCGTGACGGAACATCGGCCCCTGGTACCAAAGCCGCTGGGTTTGGTTATGCAGCAAACCGTGTTCCATGGCCGCCCGCACGCAGCTGGCGGTGCCTTCGGGGCGCAGCGTCAGGCTGTCACCGTTGCGGTCGTCGAAGGTGTACATCTCTTTTTCGACGATGTCGGTGACTTCACCAATCGAACGGGCAAACAGCGCCGTCTGCTCCACAATCGGCGTACGCATTTCATCGAAGCCGTAACGGTGCATGAGTTGGCGTACTTTGCCCTCAAAAAATTGCCAGCGAGGGCTGTCGCTGGGCAATAGGTCGTTCATACCACGGATGGCTTGAATCTTTTTAGCGGCGGACTTGCTCAATGAAAACTCCTTATGGGGCGGCAGCACACGAGGCGGGACGCTCACACCGCCTCTTTCAGCCACTGGGACGTTAAACGCTGCGCGCAATCATGTTCTCTTGCTGCTGCTCTTTTTGACGCACTTTGTCGCGGATCAGCTTTTCCAGATCGTCGACGAGGTGGTCATTGCGCAGCTTGCTCGCCGGTTTGCCATCGATATAGACCAGGTTGGCAGGCGAGCCGCCGGTGAGGCCGATATCGGTCTCTTTGGCTTCGCCGGGGCCGTTGACCACACAGCCAATCACCGAAACGTCCAGCGGTGTCATCACGTCTTCCAGACGCTCTTCGAGCTGGTTCATGGTGCTGATGACATCAAAGTTCTGCCGCGAGCAGCTGGGGCAGGCGATAAAGTTAATGCCCTTGGCGCGCAGCTTCAGGCTCTTGAGCATATCGAACCCGACCTTGATCTCTTCCACCGGGTCGGCAGCCAGCGAGACGCGAATGGTATCGCCGATACCGTCCATCAACAGCATGCCTAGGCCAATGGAGGACTTCACTGTGCCCGAACGCAGGCCGCCTGCTTCGGTGATACCCAGGTGCAGCGGCTGCTCGATGCGGGTGGCAAGGTCGCGATAAGCGGCCACCGCCATAAACACATCAGACGCTTTCACGCTGACTTTAAACTCCTGGAAATCGAGGCGGTCCAGGTGGTCAATATGGCGCATGGCGGACTCGACCAGTGCCGCAGGCGTGGGCTCGCCGTACTTCTTCTGCAGATCTTTTTCCAGCGATCCGGCGTTCACCCCGATACGGATTGGAATGCCGTGGTCGCGGGCGGCGCTTACCACCGCGCGTACGCGATCTTCCCGGCCAATGTTGCCGGGGTTGATGCGCAGACAGTCAACGCCCAGCTCGGCCACGCGAAGGGCGATTTTGTAATCGAAATGAATGTCGGCAACGAGTGGGACGGCTACCCGCTGTTTGATTTTGCCGAAGGCTTCAGCGGCGTCCATATCCGGCACCGAGACACGGACGATATCCGCCCCGGCTTTTTCCAACTGCTGGATCTGGCCGACGGTGGCTTCCACGTCCAGCGTGTTGGTGTTGGTCATGCTTTGAACGGAGATCGGCGCATCGCCGCCTACGGCCACATTGCCAACATGAATTTGGCGTGACGGGCGGCGTTTGATCGGAGAAGGGGCGTGCATAAGACGGGTCACTCTCCCAGGGTAAAGCGGGCAACGTTATTGGCACCGGCGCGCTCGGCAAGGTTGACGAGCTCGCCTTGGTAGCGCAGCTCTACACCGGTGGCGTTGCCGACGGTTAAACGAAAAGGCGGCTCGCCCTCAACGCTCGCGGTGGTGCCGGGGGTTTGCAGACCGACAAACACGCGCTGGTTGTTGGCATCGAAAATTTCGGTCCAGGACTGCTCGTTGAACGTCAGCTCGAGCAGGTTGGGGTTGGTCGCCGGGGCGGCCTCGGCGACGGTGTCTTCGGGCGCGTCTGCGTCGGCGGTCGGAGCGTCGGTTTCGGCTTCTGTCACCTGGGCGTCAGGCATTTCTTCGGTGGCCTGTACGCGCTCGTCAGTGTCAGCCACGGGCGCGGTGCTGTCGTCGCTGGAGGCGCTGTCGGTAGACGCGTCGCTGGCTGCATCGCTCGTCAGCTCTTCGGTGACGGCAGGTTCAGGCGTGACCATTGGGGTAGGTTCGGGCGCTGGCTCAGGGGACGGTTCGCTCATGGGGGCGTCGTTCTCTTCCATGGCGGGGGAGGCGCCGATGCTCGGCGGCTCGCTGCCGCCGCGGCTCTGCCACCAGGCCACCGTCACGGCAATCAACCCGACGATCACCAGCAGCGTGACCAGTTTGAACAGCCACGCGCCGACCTTGGAGGGGGGCTTGGTGACAGCGACCGGCGTGACTTTGCGTTCCGCGTCGCTGGTGCCGTGGCGGGCTTGATAAGCGTCGAGCACCACGCGGTCATCCATGCCCAGGTATTTGGCATAGGCACGCAAATAGCCGCGACGATAAGCGGCAACGGGAATCTCTTCGTAATTATCACGCTCCAGGCCATCCACCACGGCCGGGCGCAGATTGAGGGCGCGGGCGGCATCCGCCAGCGGGACGCCGAGCGATTCGCGTTGACGAGAGAGCAACTCACCAGGGGTTGCCGTGCTGTGGGCCGTAGTAACGCTATCGTGTAACTGTGTGTCGCTCATAGCTGAGCATCCTTCAATAATGTGGTGATCAGGGCGGCAATCAGTTGTTTAGCAAGCGCTGGTAGTCGGCAGCCGCGGCGTCGTCACCGCGGGCGAGGGCGACATCGATCGCCATTTCCAGTGCCGCTGGGTCTGGGCCCGCTAGCTGCAAATAGTTCTGCAGCGGTGCCCAGGCCTGATCATAATTGCCCTGCGAAACTTCCAGTTCGGCTAACATTAAATACCCGCGTGGGTTGCGCGGGTCGATGCTTTGCGCGCGTTGCAAACGTTCGCGCGCTTTATCCAATTCGTCGATGGCCAAATAACACTGGCC
Source organism: Halomonas meridiana (assembly GCF_009846525.1). Classification (NCBI taxonomy): domain Bacteria; kingdom Pseudomonadati; phylum Pseudomonadota; class Gammaproteobacteria; order Oceanospirillales; family Halomonadaceae; genus Vreelandella; species Vreelandella aquamarina. The sequence goes on from NZ_CP024621.1 coordinate 686,032, forward strand.
CAGGTTGGTAAAGAGCTGGGCGCGATTGGCATATTGGGCATCCTGGGATGCCATTTCTAACTGTTCGCAGGCTTTGGAAAACTCGGCCTGCTGATACAAAAACGCCGCGTAGTTGTTACGCGCGCGGGTGAACGATGGCTCGGCATCCAGCGCCTGCTGGAAGTAGCGATTGGCCAGCTCGCTCTCCCCCTGCTGTTGGTAGACCAGCGCAAGCGCTTGAAGTGCCTCCGCATGACGCGGGTTCAACTCCAGGGCACGGTCGAGGGCATTCAGTGCGCGTGGCAGGTTATCACGCTCTAGGTAGGCGACGCCAAGCTGGGTATAGGCATCTACCGCATCGGGATTGGCATCAGTACGGACCCCCTGGCCAGAGGTGGCACAGCCCGCCAGCAGCAGGCTGCCAGCAAGCACGGACAGCATGGGCATCCTGATGGAGGTAATGCGCCTGCGGTGACCGATCATCTACGCCCTCTTGAGTCGAAACGGTTGAGCCAGTGCCGTACTGCGGACGCTTGGCGAGCGCCCGGCAAAAAACGTGTCCATCAAAGCGCTGTGTCGGTTGGAAGTCAAGACAGCAGCGGTTAGTCAGCGTCGAGCTGCACGGACTGAATGTAGCGTGCGCTGCGCTTGGTACGGTCTTTCACACGGCCTACCAGCTGACCACAGGCGGCATCGATGTCGTCACCGCGGGTGGTCCGCACGGTGGCGTTGTACTCTAGATCGTACAGCCACTGTTGAAAGCGCATCACTTGGTTACGTGAAGGCTTCTCATAACCTGAATTCGGGAACGGGTTAAACGGAATCAGGTTGATTTTGCACGGCAGTTCTTTAAGCAGCGCGGCGAGCTGCTCAGCGTGCTTCTGCTGATCGTTGACGTCTTTGATCAGCGTGTACTCGATGGTGACCTGACGGTTATCGGGACACTTGGCCAGATAGCGGTGGCAGGCATCCAGCAGCGCACGGATGTTGTACTTACGGTTGATCGGCACCAGTTCGTTGCGCAGCTCATCGGTGGAGGCGTGCAGCGAAATGGCAAGGCTCACATCCAGTTCGTCGCCTAGTTTGTCCATCATCGGCACGACGCCAGAGGTGGAGAGCGTGACGCGACGTTTGGAGAGCCCGTAGCCGTTATCGTCGAGCATCAGCTTCATGGCAGGCACGACGTTATCGAAATTGAGCAGCGGTTCGCCCATCCCCATCATGACCACGTTGGTCACCGGGCGGTTGGCGGTATCACGGCGCGGGCCCACGCTGCGTTGGGCGACCCACACCTGGCCGATGATCTCGGCGGCGGTCAAGTTACGCTGGAACCCCTGCTTGCCAGTCGAACAGAAGCTGCAGTCCAGCGAGCAGCCCACCTGGGAAGAGACGCATAGCGTGCGCCGCTTTCCGTTCTCGGCCGGAATCAGGACCGTCTCGACGTAGCTGCCATCTTCCACCTCTAACACCCATTTACGGGTACCGTCGCTGGACGTGCCTTCGTAGACAACCCCTGGGCCGCGAATTTCAGCGACTTGGGCGAGCTTGTCGCGCAGCGGCTTCGACAGGTTGGTCATCGCCGTAAAGTCGTCGATACCCTCCTGGTGAATCCACTTCATGACCTGCGTGGCGCGAAACTTCTTTTCGCCGATCGACAAAAAGAACGCTTCCATCTGCTCGCGGGAGAGACCCAGCAGGTTCTGGCGAGCGGGAGACGCGTGTTCGGTCGTCGCGCTATCGGGCGTTGTGTGAGTGGCAGGCGTATGTTGAGCTACGGTGGTGGTCATGGCGGTCAGCGTTCAGAAAGAGGCGGGGGCAGAGCCCCCGCGAAAATGGCCGGCAACGAAGGTTGAAACGGCGGCGCTTGGTTTAGCGCGGGCAGATTTCGTCGTTACCGAAGAAGTAGCTAATTTCGCGCTCGGCGCTTTCCGGAGAATCAGAGCCATGGACAGCGTTGGCATCGATTGTTTCCGCAAAGTCGGCGCGGATGGTGCCCGGAGCGGCTTCTTTCGGGTTGGTGGCACCCATCAGCTCACGGTTTTTCGCGATGGCGCCTTCGCCTTCCAGTACCTGTACGACGACCGGACCAGAGGTCATGAAGCCAACCAGGTCTTTGAAGAAGGGACGCTCTTTGTGCTCGGCGTAGAAACCGCCTGCCTTCTCTTCAGAGAGGTGCAGCATTTTGGCGGCTACGACTTGCAGGCCGGCTTTTTCAAAGCGAGCGATGATGTCGCCAATGGCATTTTTTGCAACGGCATCGGGCTTGATGATGGAAAGAGTACGTTCAGTCGCCATGCAGAAATCTCCTTAAAAGGGATAAAGCAGAAATTGCCGCCCCGGAAAGCCGGGGCGGCGCAGGAAAAAAGTGGTCGGCTAGGGCCGTCGGTGGCAGCGGCTGCCGAGTGGCCGCGATTATAGCGCCTCCCGGTGGGGATGAATACCGGTGATGTGCGCAACCGTCCTGGCGGGTGGTTTAGACCGTGAAGCTTTCACCGCAGCCGCACTGATCTTTGACATTGGGGTTGTTGAAGCGGAAAAAGCGGTTCAAGCCTTCGTTGACGTAATCCACTTCGCTGCCGTCCAGCATCTCTACCGCGTCTGGCGCGACGTACACGCTGGCACCGTGAGCTTCGAAGCGCACGTCGTCCGCTTGGGCTTCGTCGGCGAAGTCCAGTACGTAGCTGTAACCCGAGCAGCCGCTGGGTTTGACCGATACCCGAAGGCCCAGGCCTTGGCCGCGCTCGTCGAGTACGCGATGGATCTGTTCAGCCGCTGCGGGGGTAATGTTCAGTGTTGCCATGGAGCGTTCTCCTTTGAGAAGTCGTTAGCCGTGCGTCAGGAGAGCGTCAGCCGCCTAACGTGCGTTGGCACGTAAGCCGCTCACCGCGTGGCGCAGTAAGGTTAGTGCGTGGTCGATCTCGGCCGCTTGGGTAAAGCGCCCAACGCTGATACGTAGCGACGAGAGCGCCAGCCGACGGGGCGTGCCAATGCCCAATAGAACATAAGAGGGGTCGACGCTGGCCGAGTTGCAGGCCGAGCCGGTGGATACCGCGACGTCCCGCAGTGCCATCAACAGCGCCTCGCCATCGACACCTTCGAAGGCCAGATTGACGATGTTGGGAACGACGTTCTCGGATGGCGAGTTGGGAACGACGCCCTCCAGATCGGCCAAGCCACTTAACAAGCGCTCGCGTAGCGCGGTGATGCGCGCTTGGTCATCGTCCTGCTGCTGCTGCATGACGGCAAAGGCTTCCCCCATCCCGGCGATCTGATGGGTGGGCAGCGTGCCGGAACGCATGCCGCGCTCATGCCCGCCGCCATGAATCAGCGCTTCGATGCGAATGTCTGGGTGGCGCTTCACGTACAGCGCGCCAACACCCTTGGGGCCGTAGGCTTTATGGCCCGAGAGCGACATCAAATCGATGTGCTGGGCGATGACGTCGAGCGGCACTCGTCCTACCGCTTGCGCGGCATCGGTATGAAAGGCCGCGCCAAAGTCATGGGCGACGTCTGCCAAAGCGGCAATGTCATTGATGCTGCCCAGTTCGTTATTCACCGTCATGAGCGATACCAGCGCCGTATCGTCGCGCATGGCGGCGCGCAGCTGCTCGGGCGTCACGCGCCCGTCGCGGCCGGGGGGCAGCCAAGTGACCTCGAAGCCTTCACTCTCCAGCGCCTTGGCGGTATCCACCACGGCTTTATGCTCGATGGTGGAGGTGACAAGGTGCATGCCACGTTCGCGGTTGGCGCGCATGAAGCCAATCAGCGCGAGGTTGTTGGCTTCGGTGGCACCGCTGGTCCACACGATTTCACGCGGGTCGGCGCCGATCATGTCGGCCACTTGGCGGCGCGCCTGCTCGACCACTTGTTCGGCTTGCCAGCCCAGCATATGGCTACGGGAGGCGGGATTGGCGAAGAGTTGGTCGACCGTGAGGTAACGCTGCATGACCTCGGCCACGCGATCATCGACCGGCGTCGTGGCGGCATAATCGAGATAAATGGGCAGCGAGGGAGTAGCAGTCATCGTCATGGGTTCCAGCGTGCAGTAAAGGCCGTCAAGGAGAGGAGGCGAGGATGCCCGCCTCGACCCGCTGTTTTTGACGGGTAGCGATGCGGATGACATCCGGGCGCTGTATCAGTTGCGCCAGGGTAATATCGTCGAGAAAACTGCGGATTTGCCCGGATAGCTCGCACCATAAATGGTGTGTCAAACAGGTATCGCCCTGCTGGCAATCGGATAGCCCCTGGCAGCGAGTCGCGTCGACGGTTTCATTGACCGCATCGATCACTTGGGACACGCTGATCGCCTCGGGCGCTTTGGCCAACAGGTAGCCGCCACCCGGCCCGCGCACGCTGCTGACCAATCCCGCCCGGCGCAGTCTGGCAAACAGTTGCTCCAGGTAGGAGAGTGAAATCTCCTGGCGCTGGGAGATGTCCCCCAGACTGGTGGGGCCGCTGGGGGCGTTGATCGCCAAATCCAGCATGGCGGTAACGGCGTAACGGCCTTTTGTGGTCAAGCGCATGACAGGTACCTCGTCGCTGAGCGTTCAGCGCACTGGCAGCAAATGTTGCGCCATTATGGAAATCCTGAGTGCTTTGGTCAACTATTGCGGGAAGCGCTGTCCTCCGCCGCTGTATCGCTACGCTCCTGGGCGGCGCGGCCAAGCCCGGGGCAACCGGTGTCGTTTTCCTCCAGAATATCGGCAAAGTCTTCATCCCGCAGGGCGGGGAGCTGGCCGTCGCGGTAGTTGGCGTCCAGTTTGCGCAGCGTCGAGCACATGCGTTCGATACGCTCGTCCACGGCGTGCATGTGATCGAGCATGGCCTGCATCGAGCGCGCCACGGGGTCGGGCATATCTTGGCTAACGCCATAAGCATCGAAGCCAAATTTCTGGCAGATGGCTTCACGGCGGGCCGGGTCGACGTCCAGCGCTTCTTCCACATCCGGGTCGGCGCGTTTGACGATTTTGCCGGGAATGCCCACAACGGTGGCGCCCGCTGGCACTTCTTTGGTGACCACCGCGTTAGAACCGATCTTGGCCCCGGCACCCACGGTAAATGGCCCCAATATTTTGGCCCCAGCACCGACGATGACGCCATCTTCCAGCGTAGGGTGGCGCTTGCCTTTGTTCCAGCTAGTGCCGCCTAGCGTCACGCCTTGATAGAGCGTGACGTTATCGCCCACTCGGGCGGTTTCGCCAATCACCACGCCCATGCCGTGGTCGATGAAAAAGCGTCGCCCGATGGTCGCGCCCGGGTGAATTTCGATGCCGGTCAGCCAGCGGGAGAAGGTCGATAGCGTCCGTGCCAACCATTTGAAGTTCTTATTCCATAGCCAATGGCTGCAACGGTGCAGCAGTAAGGCGTGCAGGCCAGGATAGTTGGTCAGCACCTCAAGAAAGTTACGTGCCGCAGGGTCGCGGTCGAAAACGCTATTGATGTCTTCACGCAGGCGTTGAAACATGGGTGATCCTTGGGCGATAGGGGAGGCGGCAGCAATACGGTATTGGAATTGGTTGAGTGCAAAGCGGCAATCGATAAGGCGATGTTGGGGCGCGTCGATGTAACTTCAAGTTTAGGCCATGGCCGCTTTGCTGGCGCCATTTGCGACGAGGGCGCCGTGACGGGTTAGTCGAGTTTGTCGCGACTCTCTTTATTCACACGCTGCGTCTCGCTATATTGGGCGGCTTTTTCAGTCGCCGAAAGAATGCCGCGTAGAATGTTCATTTCCATCTTTTCGGGCCGTGACCGCAGGTAGAGGCGGCGCAAGCGTGCCATGAGCTGGCGCGGCTGTGCAGGATCGTGAAACTCGATGGCGATCAGCGTGCGCTCTAGGTGCTCGAAGTAGCGCTCGAGTTCTTCGTGGGTCGCCCGCTCGTCATTGTCATCCGCCATCTGGGGGGCATCGGCCTGGCTAAGCCATGCCATACGGCACTCATACGCCACCACTTGCACCGCGGCGGCAAGGTTCAGCGAGCTAAATTCCGCGTTGGTGGGAATATGCACGTGGGCGTGGCAGCGCTGCAGTTCGGCGTTGGTCAGTCCACTATCTTCACGGCCAAATACCAGCGCCACGCGGGCGTTGTCGGCTTGGCACTCGCCCGGCAGGCGCTCGGCCAGCTCCCGAGGCGAGATCATCGGCCAGGGCAGCGTGCGCGAGCGAGCGCTGGCGCCCACTGCCAGGGTGCAGTCGGCCACGGCATCTTCCAGTGTGGCGTGCACCGTGGCTTGGTGCAGTAGGTGGTCGGCACCGGAGGCGCGGGAAATGCTGTCTTGGGTGATCACGTCGCAGCGAGGCGCGACCAAGGCGAGATCCGCCAAGCCCATGTTGTGCATGGCGCGTGCCACGCCGCCAATGTTGCCAGGGTGGCTGGTGCCAATTAGAACGATTCGGATGCGCTCAAGCATAGTAAGCCCGCTTCAAATGCGTAAAACGCGCAGTTTAGCATGAGTCGATGGCATGCCCGAGGGGGCTCTGTTAGAATTGCCCGCCAAAAGGCGTATGGCGCCTGACCCGTTCTTTAACATCACTGTGACAAGGCCCGATCATGAATCCGATGGTCCAATTTACGCTGCGCGCTGCGCGCGGCGCCGTTGAGCACTTTTTACGCGTTCGCGAACGCATCGAAAACGCCCATGAAGAATTCAACCTCGACCGCTTGCTAGAAGACACGGCACGCAAAGCCGAGGCGACCATCGTTCAGCAGCTGCAGCGCGGCTATCCGCAGCACGGCTTCACCGGCCGCTACACGCCCCATAAAGCGGGCGAAGGCGAAGGAGAAGATATCGTGTGGAAAATCGAACCGCTGCACGGCTACTCCAACCTGGCGGTAGCCGGTAAGGGCTTTGCACTCTCAGTGGTGTGTCTCGTTAAAGGTCGCCCCGAGCACGCGGTGGTGATCTCTCCTTTTGGTGATGACGAATATATCGCCAGCCGTGGCCGTGGCGCTCAGCACAACGACAAGCGCATGCGCGTGAGCAAGCCCACCGCGATTCCTGCGACCCGCATGGCGATGAGCCTGCCGGAAACTTGGCTGCGTCCGAGCCATCTCCCTGCGTATCTGACCATTACCCAACAGCTCGCCCCGCAGGTAGAGTCGCTGCTGGCGACGGGCAGTGGTTTGCTGGATATGTGCGAACTGGCCGCTGGCCGTGTCGACAGCGTCTTCGTCCTGGGGCTCGAAGAGCAGGACATGCAGGTCGGGACGCTACTGTTGAAAGAAGCCGGCGCGCTGATGGGTACCCCGGACGGCAAGCCGAGCGTGAATGCCGAAGGCCAATTGATGGCCGCTGGCCCGCGTCTCTACAAAGCATTGATCAAGCAGCTGGCGCCGCACTTTTAATCACTGGCGGCGCGGTCGCGCTGCGTGGTGAGTAGTGAGTAGTCAATAAAATGGTAGTAAAAAGGCCCTGCCGGGTAATCCCGGCAGGGCCTTTTCGTTGGCTGCTTTTGAGTGCTTACGGCAGCTCTTCTTCCTCTTCATCCACCTCTTTCTTAGCGGGAATGAGATCTTCCCGAGAGAGCTTCAGCGGAATCAGCAGGGCACCGGAGATATAGATAGACGAGAACGTGCCCACCACGATGCCTACCAGCAGAGCGATGGCGAAGTTTTCGATCATGTCACCGCCCAGCAGCAGCAGCGCCAGCAGCACCAGCACGGTGGTGCCTGACGTGGCCAGCGTACGCGACAGCGTGGCGTTGATCGCTTCGTTGAAGATTTGCGACATATCGTCGATACGCGACGTGCGAATCGTCTCGCGGATGCGGTCATACACGACGATGGTGTCGTTCAGCGAGTAGCCGATGACTGCCAGGATCGCGGCCAGTACCGTGAGGTCGAAGTCGAGCTGGAACACGGCGAAGACGCCTACCACGATGATGACATCGTGCAGCAGAGCCAGCAGGGCGCCGAGGGCGAACTTGTACTGAAAGCGGAAGGCCACGTAGAGCATGACCACGCCCAGGGCCACGAGCAGCCCCAGGCCGCTCTGATCGCGTAGCTGGTCGCCTACCTGGGCGCCCACGAACTCGGCGCGAACCAGATTGACGCTATCGCCGTTGCCCCGCAGCAGATTGACGACTTCGTTACCCACATCGCCGTCGAAGGCTTGCTGTAGGCGAATCAAGACTTCGGTCGACGCGCCAAAGGTTTGCACCGACACATCTTGGAAGCCGCTGTCTTCCAGCAGTTGACGAATGGCGTCCAGAGACGGTGCGGCGCCGTAGCGGACTTCCACCAGGGTACCGCCGGTAAAGTCCAAGCCCAGGTTGAGCTGCTGGAACACGATGGCACCAATCGAGACGATCAACATCACGGCGGAGACGATGAACGCTAGGTTGCGCCGCCCCATGAAGTCGATGCGCAGTTGGGATAGGGGTTTCATGACCACCTCTTAAATTCTGTGCTGAGCGCGTGTTGTGATCTCATCGATATCAGATCCACAGCTTTTTGACGGGCTTGCCACCATAGGCCAGATTGACCATGGCACGCGTCACCATCAGCGCAGTGAACATCGACGTCAGGATGCCGATCGATAGCGTGACGGCAAAGCCTTTCACGGGCCCGGTGCCAATCGAGAATAGAATCACCGCCACCAGCAGGGTGGTGATGTTGGCATCCACGATCGATGTGAACGCCCGCTCGTAGCCCGCGTAAATGGCCTGCTGAATCGACATGCCGTTGCGCAGCTCTTCACGTATCCGCTCGAAGATCAGCACGTTGGCGTCCACCGCCATGCCTAGCGTCAGGACGATACCGGCAATGCCGGGCAGGGTGAGCGTCGCCCCCAGCATCGACATCACGGCCACCAGCAGTGTCAAGTTGAGCGCCAGCGCGATGTTGGCAAACACGCCGAACACCTTGTAACGCACCAGCATGAACAGCACGACCAGCAGCAAGCCGATCTGAACCGATAGCAGGCCGCGTTCGATGTTTTCAGCGCCCAGGCTGGGCCCGATGGTACGCTCCTGAACGAAGTAGATCGGCGCAGCGAGCGAGCCTGAACGCAGCAGCAGCGCTAGCTCGGCGGCTTCGGTAGGGGAGTCGAGGCCAGTAATCCGGAAGCTGTTACCCAGTGCGCTCTGAATGGTCGCTAGGCTAATCAAGCCGCGTTCGGTGTAGGGATCCCGAACGATGGTCTCTTCGCCGGTTTCAGGGTCGACCTCGATGCGATCTTCGCTCTTGTGCTCGATGAACAGCACCGCCATGTTGCGGCCAATGTTGGTGCGCGTAGCGCGGTTCATCAGCGTACCGCCGGTGCCATCCAGGTTGATGTTGACCTGGGGGCGACCGTTCTCGTCGAAGCTGTTGCTGGCGCTGGAGACGCTGTCACCAGTAATGATCACATCCCGCATCAGCTCCGCTGAGCGGGCCGGGTCGTTACGAAACTCGAAGCGTTCGGTTTCGGCATCCGGCGTATCGTTGCGCGCTTCTAGACGAAACTCGAGGTTGGCCGTCGCGCCCACGATCCGCTTGGCGGCCACGGTGTCCTGTACGCCGGGTAGCTCGACCACGATTTGGCTCGGCCCTTGGCGCTGTACCATGGGCTCGGCCACGCCCAGCTCGTTCACGCGGTTGCGCAGCGTGGTCAAGTTCTGGTTGATGGCGTAGTCCTGGATTTCGTTGACCGTGACATCGCTCAGCGTCATGACCAGGCTCGAAGCGCGGCCATCCCCTTCGTTGGTGTACTCGAAGTTGGGGAAGTCGCGGCTGATCAAGCGGCGGGCGTCGTCGCGGTCTTCGGCGCTGGCGAAGTCGATCGATAGCGAGCGTTCGTCGATGGTGGTGTTGCGGTAGCGAATACGCTCACTACGCAGCAGTTCGCGCATGGCGCTGGCGTTCACTTCGAGGCGCTGGGTCAGCGCGGCGTCCATATCCACTTCCAGCAGGAAGTGAACGCCGCCGCGTAAATCGAGGCCCAGCGTCATCGGAGAGGCCGAAAAGGCTTGCAGCCAGCCAGGGGTGGCATCGGCAAGGTTGAGTGCAACGGTCGCGTTGGGACCCAGCACGTCTGCGGCGATGTCCCGCGCGTCGAGCTGGTCATCGTCGCTTTGCAAGCGAATCAGCCACTGGCCATTGGTCTCTTCGACGGCCTTGACAGCGATGTCGCGCTCGCTGAGCGCTTCTTCAACGCGGGTGATTTGCCGTTCATCCAGCGCGTCGCCTTGGGCATCGCTCACCTGAATGGCGGGATCTGCGGGGAATAGATTGGGAAGCGAGTAGATAAGGCCAACCACCAGGACGACCAGTATCAGCAGATACTTCCACAGGGGGTAACGGTTGAGCATGCAAGCCCTGCCTTCAATTACAAACGGAATCGCTGTGCACAGACAGGCTGCGCACAGCAACGTTCACCATCGACGCTACCATGTCACCCCTGCCGGGGTGGCTGGCACTGGGTCGGCAGGGGGGAGTGCAAGCGTTAGATGGACTTAATGGTGCCTTTAGGCAGTACGGCGGCCACGGCGTTTTTCTGCACGTTGACTTCGGTACCTTCAGAGACTTCCAGTGTCAGGAACTCGTCGCTGACTTTGGTCACGCGGCCAACCAGACCGCCGCCGATGACGACTTCATCGCCCTTGGCAAGGCTAGAGACCAGCTGCTTGTGCTGCTTGGCGCGCTTGGCTTGCGGACGCCACAGCAGGAAGTAGAAGATCAGCACGAAACCGACCAGCATGACGATTTGCGCGATGCCACCGCCAGCAGCGGCTTCTTGGGCATGGGCTGGTGAGATGAAGAAATCCAGCATTGCAGGGAACTCCTGGGTTAGAACACTCAATGGGTGAGTGAGTTACGCCACCCGCAGCGACGGGCGGCCATAAAGGGATTAGGTAGTAGCGCCCGCAAGGGGTGGCACCGGGAGGCCGCGCCTTGCATAGAAGCTTTCCACAAAGGTCGTCAATGTACCCGCTTCGATTGCCGCGCGCAAATCAGCCATCACCCGCTGGTAGTAGCGTAAGTTATGGATCGTATTGAGCATGGAGCCCAGCATTTCGTTGCAACGATCCAAGTGGTGCAAGTAGCCACGGGAGAAGTTCTGGCAGGTATGGCAATCGCACTCTTCATCCAGCGGGCGGGTGTCGAAGCGGTGCTTGGCGTTGCGAATCTTGACGGTGCCTTCGGAGGTGAACAGGTGGCCGTTACGCGCGTTACGCGTGGGCATCACGCAGTCGAACATATCCACACCGCGACGCACGCCTTCGACGAGATCTTCCGGCTTGCCCACGCCCATGAGGTAGCGCGGGGTGTCGTCCGGCATCCAAGTGGGCAGGTAGTCGAGCACCTTGATCATCTCTTCTTTGGGTTCGCCCACGGAGAGGCCGCCGATGGCGAGACCGTCGAAACCAATCTCAAGTAGCCCCTTGAGCGAGCGCTCACGCAGCTCAGGGTGCATGCCACCCTGAATAATGCCGAACAGCGCCGAGGGCGAATCGCCATGGGCGTCGCGGGAGCGCTTGGCCCAGCGCAGCGACAGCTCCATGGATTTTTCGGCCTCTTCGAACGTGGCCGGGTAGGGCGTGCACTCGTCAAAGATCATCACCACGTCAGAGCCCAGCGAGCGCTGCACCGCCATGGACTCTTCCGGTCCCATGAACACTTTGCTGCCATCCACCGGCGAGCGGAAATGCACGCCCTGCTCGGTGATTTTGCGCATTTCACCCAGCGAGAACACTTGGAAGCCGCCGGAGTCGGTGAGGATTGGCTTATCCCACTGGGCAAAGTCGTGCAAGTCGCCGTGGGCTTCGATCACATCGGTGCCGGGGCGCAGCCAAAGGTGGAAGGTATTGCCAAGAATGATCTCTGCGCCGATCTCTTTGACCGACTCGGGCGTCATGCCCTTGACCGTACCGTAGGTGCCTACGGGCATAAAGGCAGGGGTTTCCACCGTGCCACGGGGAAGTGCAGGCGGCCACGGCGCGCGCGGCCATCTTCGGCTAGGCGCTCGAAGCGCATAAAACATTCGTTTCGCATCACAATAACTCGTTAATTAGCGGGTAAGCAGCATGGCGTCGCCATAGCTAAAAAAGGCGTAACGCTCTTCGACCGCCGTACGGTAAGCCTGCATGATGTGCTCATAGCCCGCGAACGCCGACACCAGCATCAATAGGGTGGATTCGGGCAAGTGGAAGTTGGTGATCAGTGCATCCACGCAGCGCCACTCGTAACCGGGATAAATGAAGATATCGGTGTCGCCGCTGAAGGGCGCAATCTGGCCATCGCTGCTCTTCATACAGGCGCTCTCCAGGCAGCGAACGCTCGTCGTCCCCACGGCAATCACGCGCTTGCCAGCGGCTTGCGTCTCGCGAATTTGCTGGCAGGTGGCCTCGGTGACCTCGATCCACTCGCTGTGCATGTGGTGTTCGAGGATGTTATCCACCCGCACCGGCTGGAAGGTGCCTGCGCCGACGTGCAGTGTCACGAAAGCACTGTTGATGCCTTTCTCGGCCAAAGCATCCAGCAGCGGCTGATCGAAGTGCAGCCCCGCGGTCGGTGCTGCGACGGCCCCGTCCCGGCGAGCGTAGACGGTTTGGTAGCGCTCGCGGTCACTTAGCTCGTCTTCCCGAGTGATATAAGGGGGCAGCGGCATGTGGCCGTGCTTTTCCAGCAGCGCGATCATCGGCGTCTCGCCTAAAAAGCGCAGTTCGAACAGTGCATCGCGGCGGCCTTCCACCACGGCATGAATGTCGCCTTCGAAAATCAGCTCGGTGCCCGGCTTGGGCGACTTGCTAGAACGAATGTGCGCCAGCCCTCGGTGGCTATCCAGCGGACGCTCCAGCAGCATTTCCACCTTGCCGCCGCTGGCCTTGTGGCCGTGCAGGCGAGCGGGAATCACTCGCGTGTCGTTGAACACCAACAGGTCGCCCGGTTCTAGCAGGTCTAACAGGTCGGGAAAGCGGCGATGGTCCAGCGCACCGCTTTGTCCATCCACACACAGTAAACGGCAATCGCTGCGCTGTTCGGACGGATAGCGGGCAATTAGCTCATCGGGTAGCTCGAAATGGAAATCCGCACGCTGCATGTGAAGAAGCTCTTTTCAGTGGTCAAACAAGCCGCCTAGGATAGCGCTTTAGGTGGATAAAGTCAGTCGATGTGATTGACCTAGTGGGTTATCTACGTATAATGCGCATCCATTGCCGGTGTGGCGGAATTGGTAGACGCAGCGGATTCAAAATCCGCCGCCTTTACGGGTGTGCCAGTTCGAGTCTGGCCACCGGCACCAAATTCAAGGGCCTAGCGTTTATCGCTAGGCCCTTTTTTTGTGCCTAACATTGACGTCGGTGGACGTTTTTGCCCGTGATGATGCCTTTAATCCTGCGAAGCCTTGCATTACCCCGCCTTTTTACGGGTTTATTTCCTGCCTCTTTGTGAAATACTTGAACCTATTTATCTAATCGCCTCTTGTCATCCACGATTGATGAGGGCGCTAAGGCGGCCAACGCCTGTCTTTCATAAAAACGTTTGGCGCAACGCGCTTGCGAACCTTCAGTGGAGATGTGCTCAATGGCGAAGTCATCAGCCGATATGCTTAAGTCAACGCAACCCGGCGTTATGAGTGGCCACCTGCTCAACGGTGTCAGGGTCAGCGCCCAAGAGTCTCACCGTGATTGGGACTTCTTGGCCAACACGCGCGACGACGTAGTGCGTATCGACGTACCGGCTGATCCCCAAGAGCGCATGGCGTTCGTCCGCCGCTGGATGGCGAAACATCAAAAAGCCCTGAAACAGGGCGGTATGGCCGCCACCCTCGTGCTGCCACTGATGGCGCAACAGGCCCTGGCGGATCAAATGGTCGCCGTCAATGATCTGCAAGGCGTGGCAGAAGTGATTCGCCAGCCCAACGGCAGCCTGACCCTCATCATGAACAGCGGCCAGCGCATTGATATTGCAGCCGCCGATGTGGCCTTGGAAAACGGGCGAGTGGTGGTCGATGTCGACTCCCTCATGGAGCTATTGGGCAACGACAGTGGCCTATTGGTACCGCTGAGCCAACTTCCCGACGTGCAAACCTGGGAGCGACTGCCCGACGGCAACGTGATGGTCACCCGTGCCGACGGCACGCAAATGGTCATTGAGCGCGGCGCGCTGGTGCAGCAAGGCGATTTATTCCTGATCAGCCCTAGCAATGCTCTGCAGCAAGGCATCGCCAGTGGCGAGGATTTCGGCAGTTTGTTGTTTGTGCCCAGCGCCTCTTTCGCCACCGATACCTCAAGCACCAGCAGCTTCCCTAGCACCGCAAGCAGTAGTAGCAGCGAGCCGGTCAGCTCGTTTGGTGACATTCCGCCTTGGCTCTATATAGGGGGTGGTGCCATTGCCGTGGGGGCTGCCGCTGCAGGCGGTGGAGGCGGCGGTGGCGGTGGTGATGCTGGCCCGGCCACTATTAGCGGCTATGTGGTCGATGGCTATATCTCTGGCGCGACCGTCACCCGGGCCGTAAATTCGAACCAAGTCACCACCAATGACGATGGCTTCTTTAGCGGTCTGCAGGGCAGCGGTATCTTGACCGCGACTGGCGGCGTCGATATTGCTACGGGTCTACCATTTACCGGCGTACTACGGGCCCCTGAAGACGCGACGGTCATCACACCGCTGACCACGCTGATGGTGCAGCTCTCCGAGCAATTTGGCCTGAACGACGCTGACGCCCAAACGGCCATCAAAACGTCGTTAGGGCTCGACCAGCGGATCGATCTAACGACGACCGATCCGCTGGCAGAGTCCTCGCCGAATGTCGATCTGCTGGTGGCGGGCGTAAAAGTGGCGAGCGTGTTAGCGATGACGGCCACGGCAGGCATCAGCAGCGCGGATGCCTTATCGCGCCTGGCGAGCGCCTTTAACCAAGCCAGCGACGCCGACCGCGAGCTTACCAACCAAGAGATGGCCGATGCGCTGTCGCTTCCGTCCATTGCAGGTCAGGTCAAGCAGGCCCTGGACGCCATCGATAATGCCAGTGATGGCCTCAATGTCGACGCCTACCGTGACGGTAACAACAACCCACTGCGTGATGCGCAGCAGGATGCCCAAGACCCTAACAGCGAACTGTCCGAAACGATCGACTCCCGCGCCGAAGTGCCCTATTTCACGCTACAGCAGGCGGTAGCGCTGGCGGCCAACGATGAACTGCCCGCTCAGTACTTGATCAACCCCGACCAGCCCTTTGCCGCTGGCACGCTGGGGCTCACGGCGGCAGGCAACCAATTAGCGCTGGTCGAAACGGTGCTGGCGGGAGATTTTGATGTCGCCACTGCGCCTATTGCGCTAGCTGACCTCTACACATGGTCGGTGCGTGCGGATGCCGAGGACGTGTTGGTGAGCGGTGGTTTAGGTCGCCCGGAGGTGGTGGGTGCGCAGAGCGTGACGCTGACCAATGCCACCATCCGTCCAGATCAGTTCGCTGACCTTAATACCCTCGACAATTTTGATTTGGGCAACACGGTCGTGCCTTACACGTTGGAAGAAGCGTTAGCGACCGACGTGATGCCCGCCAACTACACGCTGAACCCGAGTACCCCTTTCTCCGCCGGTGATTTGACCGTGCGGGAAGCCGCCGAGCTGATCGACAGCACCCGCATACTACTGGATCTTGCCCAAAACACCGACAGCGATAACCTCTCTCGTGACCTGTTGTTAGAGTGGAACATCGTCGATAGCCTCGACACGATTTTAGGAACGCCCGCCGCGCGCCCGCAAATCGCCGAAGCCAACAGTATCAGCGTGACGGAAGCGTTCATCACGCCTGCTCAATTTGTACAGCTCAATGGCTTGGCGAATTTCGTGCTTGGCGAGACCGAGGTGGATTACACCCTGGCCGAAGCGCTGGATGCCGATCCGCTCGCCAGCAATTACATCATCGACCTTCAGGCAGTGCTGAACGCAGGCACGGTCACCGTGGCCGAGGCAGAAACCGAGTTTGCCGACGTTATCAGGGTATTGGAAGGCGCTAACAACCAGCCGCCGCTCACGCTATTTGAGTGGGTCATTCGCGATGACGTTGGTGCGATTATTGCCGACCTGGATCAAGGGCATGTGATCGAGGCGAATCAAGTGTCGGCGAGCAATCGCGTGATCACGTCGGCTCAGTTTGACCAGCTCAACACGTTGGACAACTTCGAGCTGGGCACGACCATCGTTCGCTACACGCTGGAAGATGCCGTCAATGCCGATGAGCTGGCTGCCAACTACGAAATCGACACCACCGTGCCCTACGAAGCAGGCGAAATTAGTGTTGATGAAGCTTCTGCAAGGCTGGCAGATGTCGAAAGTATTCTTGCTGGTGCAGACAATACCCAAACGCCCGACGCCGATGAGTTGTTCAACTGGACGGTCGTCGATAGCGCTTCCACGATTTTAGAAGCGGGTAACGTACCCCACCTCGTCCGCGCGGATGCAGTGAAAGTCAATGACGACATCATTACGATTGCGCAGTTCGAAGCGCTGAGTGCCGCTGAATTTAACTACGTTCGCCTTGGTGAGCTGGTGGAGTACACGCTGGCTAACGCCATCTCCGTCATCGATGCTGGCGATGGCCCACTCGTCGACAGCTACGTGATTGATCTGGATACATCGTTCGACGCCGTATGGACAGTCGACCAGGGAGAGAGCTACTTCGCGATCATTGCAGGCGCAGAGAACCAGACGGCCTTGCTGGCAAGCGATGCCGTGGTATGGCAGATCGAAGACAACATTAGCAACTTGCTCAACGGTATCAGTAACGTCAACGCCGATGATGATGCGTTTGGCGACGATGCCATTGTGAATGCTGAAACGGTGCGGGTGACAGGTACCACCATCACGCAAGCTCAGTACGAAGAGCTGTCGGAGTTGTTAGGTAATACGCTGCGCTTAGATGCAACTGACAGTGCCGCCAGAACCACTGTCACCTATGCGAACCTGGAAGCAGCCGTGGGTGCCGAGGCCGGTGGTGTGCTTGCCCCCAGTGAGTTTTACTCCATTACAGGCAACACGCCCTACGAAAATCCCAACGGGGCATTGAGTGTTGCCAATGCGCTGACAGAGATTGAGACCGTCAAGAGCATTCTTGAGGGCTCTACCAATCGCGACGCAGCCAATTTTGAAGCCTTTTACAATTGGAGCATCACCGACTCTGCCAGCAATATTCTTGATGTCATTGAGAGCAGTACAGGCGGTATTCCGGAAGTACTTGAAGGCGCAGACAGCATCCTTGCGGCCAATGGCGGTGCAGATGGCAACATTCTAGCCGCTGAGTACGACGCCTTGGTGGTAGAGCTGGGTGCCAATGGCTTTGATTATAACGAGGTCGAATACACGCTGGCCTACGTGTTTGACGAAACTGACAACACCTTTGCCGCTCCAGACGATCTAGCCGACCGCTTCTTCTTTACTAGCGACGTGTTCGATATTAATGATGCCTTGGGCGTGGGGATCAATGTTGCCCAGGCAGAAGAGTATTACGATGCCGTCGAGGCGCTGGTGGATGCAAGCACCGACGATTTGCTCGTCACCGATATCTACGCGTGGAGCATCTTGGATAGTGCGTCCAATCTTGTCGATGCATACAACGGCAACAGCAATCGGCACCCCCCTTACGTCAGCGACGCGACGCTGGTCGAAATAAACGACACGGCGGTTATTACGTTTGAGCAATACGCCATTCTGGATCAAATCGCTGGCTTTGAGATTCAGTCGTATACGCTTGAGGAAGCGGTGGGGATTTATCTAGAAGACAATAATGGGCTGGCGACGAATTATATTATTGATGCTGAGCAGGACTACCAAGCTCAAAATCTCTCGATCGAAGATGCTTTGATCTATAGAAATGCCGTCGATGTTCTGCTGGGTGATACGGACAGTGCTGCCCGTAATACACAGCTAGATGGTACAGCTCTAGATGGGCTTTATAGTTGGACCATTGAAGACAGTGCAGAGAATATTTTAGCAGAGCAATCCAGTGAACCCGCCTCAGGCATATTAGAGAACGTATCAGGTATTCGTTTGACAGATGAGTCCATCGTATATGCTGATCAATATTTAGAGGGTCTTAACCAACTCTTGTCTCCAGAGGATTTGGCAAATGTTCGAGTGGACTTTTTTTATGGTCCAACAACCAGTCTAGACTTTGTTGAAGGCCAGGGGTTTGCAGAAAACTTTGGTCTGATTGTAGGAAGTGATAGTCCTCAGACATATTTTGGTGACGATAATCGTGGTGTATCCGCTTCAGAAGCTGAAGCTCAGTATCTGCGCATCGCTAATCTTTTCAATAACGCAGCCGTAGTGCCGGAAGGCGGTATTCCTGCGCTAGTTCAGTGGCGCATTAATGACTCTGTCAATAATATCGACACGAACATTCAATCAGTCTTGCTGGCAGACCAGATACATTTAACAGATGCAGACTTGACCGCAGCACAATTTCTGAAGTTTGTCAGTGTAGAAGACGGTAGTGTGACTTTGCTGGAGTCGCTTCAAACAGGCGGTATTGACACCGTTACCTTTACACCAGAAGAAGCCTATGAAAATAGAGAGGCTTTCCTAGAGTTAGCGGGTGAAGTCGCGAACTTCAATATCGTCGGTGATCAACTGGTCTTTAGCGAAACTTTTTCAGTCGATGGGGCCAATACCCTTAACGCAACTCTGAATTCGCTGATTGCGGCAGCCAATACCTCTCCAACGAGGGAAGACGCTTATAGCTGGCGAGTGTTGGATTTAGTCGAGAATCTTGTCGTAAGCAACAATGGTGAGTTATCCATTGTAAACGGCGATGGGGTGCTTAACGCTTCTGAAGTGCGTGTACGCGACAGCGAAATTTCCATCTCACAATTTGAAGCGCTGCTTGCGCTTGATAGCTTTATTCAAGGGAACGTGGTGGTTGGCTATACCCTTGGTGAAGCGCTGGAGCGCCTGCCTGCCGCCTTTGGCCTAGCTGATAACTATACCCTCATCGATGAGGAGCCCTTTAATATTGGCGAGTTGAACGCTTTCGATGCCAAGCGTGTTTATCAACTTGTAGAGCGCCTCATTGAAGGAGCTGAAAATCGTGATGAAGTGACAGTCGATAGCTTGATGTCTTGGGTCGTTAAAGACTCAATAGCAGAATATCGGGCAGTGGGTATAGAGTCAGACAATGCTTTCCTGCTTGAGGCTGATCGAGTAGTTGTAGCTGCTGGTGATACGGTGACTCCTGAAGACCAACAGGATGCAGCAGAAGCATCTGACGCATCGGGCGCTAATTTTGTTGTGGAAGCAGGCTCTCCTGCTCCTTCTTTCAGCCTCACTTACACCCTGAATGGTAGCGAAACATTGGGTGACCCCATTATCGACTTCAGCACGGGCGCTGACGGAGATCAGCTCATCGTTGAATTAACGAACGATGAGTTCAACTCGCTCCGTGGTGATGGCTCAGGCTTTGCTAATTACGATACAGCTCAAGTGCTAGGGGCTGATGAAGCTTTCGTTGTCTTCAGTGCCGAAGAATTTGTGAATGATGGGGCAAGCTGGTTAGCTAATCTGGAGCTTGGCACTGGAAACGTTGTTTATCTATTAGCTGGCAATGGCGATACGGTCAACATCAATGATGATGCCCAGCTATTCCGGGTAGAGGAGTCGGATACAAGTTTCGACACTCAGTTGATAGCCAACTTCGAAAATATAGATCTCAATAATTTCGAAGAAGTGAACACCAACTACTCCATCATTACCTAGTGCGTAACTAAACAAACCCCAGGCCGCCGTAAGGCAGCCTGGGGTTTTTACTGTTCTTCCACGCGATTTCCCATACCTAACAACACCCAGCCGCGCCATGTCTATTGTTCAACCCCGCCAAGCATCGTATAAATGCGGTGCTTAAGTGCACATCGACTCAATAACATACACATCTTCGCTGGAGATACCCCCATGGGCGTGACCTATCACGAAAGCAATGCACGTATGAGCCAAGTGGCTGTTCATAATGGAACGGTTTACCTTGCGGGCCAAGTACCTGCGGACGCCACGGTGGGCATGCGTGGCCAAACCGAGCAGGTGTTGGCGCGCATTGATGAGCTGCTGGCGCAGGCGGGCACCTCTAAAGAGCACCTGATCTCTGCTCAGGTGTGGGTGACCGATATGGCGGAGTTTGCGGAAATGAACGAAGTGTGGGAAGCCTGGGTGGTGCCGGGTCGTCCGCCGGTACGCGCGGCGCTGGAAGCCAAGCTGGCCAAGCCCGAGTGGAAAGTAGAAATTATGGTGATTGCCGCACTGCCTGACGCTTGAGCCAGGCGTTACCGCCGCGTTTGCTAGATGATCACGCCAGCGGCGACCAATGCGTCGCTGCTGGCGGTTCTATCAACGCTAGCCTTGATTAACGCTCTCCCCGAATCAGCACACTCCCTCGGTCACTGCCTTCTCCAGAGCGGCCAACCTACCGGGTTCCAGCGCTGCTTCCACCGCCGTAATACGAATCACGTTGGCCAGTTCAGGGTGGGCGAGGCGGGCCACCAATACGCCCTCGGCCAGCAGCTCCTGGTGAACCGCCGCTGCCAACTCCGCGCTGGAGAGCCGAATGCCGACGAAGTTCGTCGCGCTGGGGAGCACGTCGGCACCCAAGCCGATAAAGTGCAGCGCCAGCTGTTCGCGGCGGGCTTTTACCGCTTCAATGTGCTGCTGTACTTCCTCGGGGTGATCGAGCACGACTTCAGCCGCGGCCTGAGTGAACGACGACACCGCGTAGTGAATACGCACTTTCATCATCATCGCCAGCACGTCAGGCTCGGCAATCGCGTAGCCAATACGCATCCCGGCAAGGCCGTGGGCTTTGGAGAGCGTACGCAGGCGAATCACCCCCGGCAGCGCTTTGCCGAGAAACTCGCTGCCCGCGTCGTCACGAAAATCGCCGTAGGCCTCATCCAGCAGCAGCCAGCACGCCTCCGGCAGCGCCTCGCGCAGCTTGAGAATCGCGCTATCGCTATGCAGGTGGCCGCTGGGGTTATCGGGGTTCGCTAAGTACACCAACCGCGCATCTTCTTGATGAGCCGCCGCCGCCAGCGCTTCTAAATCCGGGGCGAGTACGCCGGGGGCTTCATGGTAGCTGGGCTCAATCAAGCGGCAGCCCTGGCCTAACGCAAAGTAACCGAAGGTAGGGTAGGTGCCCGCCGTGCTCACCACCGCATCGCCCGCCGTGCAGGTGGTGCGCAGCGCCAGAGCGATCAAGCTATCGGCACCGGCATCCACCAGCAGGTGCTCCAGGGGAATGTTCTGCTGTGCGCTCAAGCGTTGGCGCACTCCGAACGCCTCGGCATCGCCATAACAGTAAACGTGCTGCGCCACCGCATCTCCAAAGTGCTCCCGCAAGGCGCGATGGGGCATGTCTAACCCCTCGTTAGAGCCCAGACGGTGCGGGATCTCTCGGCCAAGCCGACGCTCCAATACTTTAATGCCGGGGAACGGGTTGGCCGGGCCTTCGCCAGTGAGATGCTCGGGGTAGCGGGGCATAACGTCTCCAAATCAGATAGCGTAAACTGTCGCCTAGCACAGTAATGAAAGCATGAACGGCAATGACAATACCCGTCCAAGGATACGGCATGGCTCACTTATTGCGAATCGTGATGATTCACGGTCACTTAAATGGCGTGGTCGAACTCAGTGTGGACGGCCACACCAATATTTGCGGCACCAACGCCTCCGGTAAAACCACGCTACAGCGGCTGGTGCCGGTGTTTTACGGCGAGCTACCCAATAAGGTAGTGCCCAAAACGCGTATGAAGTTCGATGCGTTCTACTTGCCCCACCGGAACAGCTATCTGGTGTACGAATACCGCCGCGAAGCGGGCAACATCTGCCAAGCGGTGCTGACCCGCAAGGCCGAAGGTGGCGTGGAGTACCGCTTCGTGGGCGCACCTTATCGACCGGATGATTACCTAGTGGAGACGGAGCAGGGCCCGCTGGCGCTGGACTATACCCAGTGGGCCAGCGGGCTGCGCCGTAGCGGCACGCCGGTTTCTCCCAAGCTGGGTGCTACCTCTGAATTCCGCTCGGTGATTCAGAACGATTTTACCCAGCTCCACGGCAACAGCCGCGATGGCCTGCGGCTGCGCCAGATCGCCGCTCAGTTTAGCCTAGTGAACCCCGAGCGGCGCATTCGCCATATCGAAAAGCTGGTCTCGGCGGTGCATGCCAAAGAGGGTAAGATGGATACCCTCAAGACCATGCTGGCGGCGATTTTCGAAGAGGACGGCGTCGAGCTGCCTGTCACCCGCATACGCAGCGCCAAAGCCCGCGAATGGATTGCCCAGATGCGCCAATCCATGCGTCTGGAGCCGCTGCAAGCCTCGCTGGCCAAGCTCTCTGGCATCGACCGCGAGCTGGCCGAACTCGACACCACCCTGTGGCAACTCAAACCCCAATTGGCCGACGACCGCGAACAGGCCCAGCGGCGGGTGGCCGATGTAGACAGCGAACTCAATCGCCACCAGCAGTCATTCCAGGCCGAAGAGCAGGCCTACACCGAACGGCGGGATGCACTCAACGACCAGCACAGCGAAGTGGCAAGCCAACTGCAGCACACCCAGCGCCGCCTCAACGACCTGCAAACCCAGTTCGAGCGCTATGCTGATGCCGATATGCCCGGCCTGGAGCGGGATATCAACGCGCTGCCCCAGTGGCGCGAACAGCGCGACCAGCTGCAGCAACACCTGCAAGTGATGCAGGACGCAGTGAAGGAAAGCCAGGCGCGCCTAGATGGCCGACTGCGCGAACTCTCCGACACCCTCGCCCGCCAGACCCAAGAGAGCCAGGCGCTGATTGACGCGCTGGTCGAAGAGAAGGCCGAGCGCCGCGAGCAGCAGTGGCAAACCGAACAGCAGCATAACGAGCGCTATCAGCAGGCCCGCCAGCGGCTAGAGAGCGAGTACCAAGCCCAGCTAGAGCTAGGCGTCGAGCAGTTGGCCGAGCTGAAGGCCCAGCTCGCCATGCCCACACAAACCCGCGAAGAAGCCCAGGAAGCCGAGCTGGCCCAGGCGCGGCTGGACGACGCCCAGCAAGCCCGCAGCGCGGCGGGGGCGACTCTGGAAGCGCTGCGCCGCGAGCTGGATACCCACAAGCGCGAACGCGACACCGCCGAACAGCACCTGGTGCAGTGCCGCCAGCAGCGCGAGCGCGCCGAGCAACACTGCTACACGCTCTACCAGCAGCAAACCCCCGAGCAGGGCAGCCTGCGCTACTTCTTGCGCTACCATCGCCCCGGCTGGGAGCGGCAGCTAGGCAAGGTGATTGCCCCCGAGCTGCTGGAGCGGCGCGACCTCGCCCCGCAGCTAGCGGAAAACGCCAGCGACGACCTGTTCGGCCTGGCGCTGGACCTTTCCGCTATTGCGCTGCCGGAGTATGCCCAGGACGAAGCCAGCCTGCTGGCCGCCATCGAAGAAGCAGAAGGTGCCAAAGCCCGCGCCCAAAACGCCTGCGTCGCCGCTGAAAAAGCGCTCAAGCAGCACAACGAGCGGGTGCAGCAGGCGGATGATGCCCAGGATACCGCCCGGCTGGCCCTCCAGCGCGCCGAGCAAGAAGTGGCGTACGCCCTGGAAGCGCGCCGCCAGCAGCAGGCCCGCCACGCGGAGAGCCAGAAAGCCCGCCGTGCCCACATCGAAGGCGCACTAGCCCGCCAGGAGCAGGCACAAGCCGAGCTGCGCGAAGAAAAGCGCGAAGCCCTGGCCGAGCTGTCCGAGACCCATCAAGGCCAACTGCTGGAACTCAAGGCCGACGCCCAGAGCCAGCTCGACAGCCTGGAGGCCCAGCTACGCACCTATAAACAGCAGCTTAGCGATGCCAACGCCGAACACCAGCGCCAGCGCGAAGAGCTGGAAGCCGCCTTCAGCCAGGAACTGGCCGACCAAGGCGTCGACCCCGCCCAGCTCAAGGCCACCAAAACCCGCCTGGAAGCGCAGAACGAGCGCATTCGCCACACCACCGCTCGCCAGGAGGAGCTGGCCGAGTACCAGCGCTTCATGCGCATCGAATGGGGCCAGCACAAACCGCAGCTAGTGGCGAAAGAGGCCGAACTGGCCCAGCGCGATCAGCAGCTCAAGCGCGATAAAGCGCATCTGAAGAACGCCTTCCATGCCGCCCGCGACGCCCACCAGCAGGCGGTGAACGACCTCAAAGCCCAGCGCGACAGCGCCCGAGGTACCCTGGACACTCTCACGCCGCTGCTCAACCAGCTGGACAGCCTGGAGCTGGTGGCCGAAGGCGCGCCAGCGGAAGCCAGCGTCGGGGATGTGGACGAGCGTATCGAGCGAACCCGCCAAGCGCTGACCAGCCGCCACCAGCAGCTAGAACAGTTACGCCGAGGCTGTCTGGAGGTCGAAAGCCAACTGATCAAAGACGCCAGCAGTGGCTTTGCCGATGCCCTGCAAAGCGAGCGCGACAAGTTGCCCAGCGACAGCCCCCGGCTACTGCTGCCGCTGCTGCGCGGTATGCTCAAACTGCTGGAGGATCAACAGCAGCAGCTGATTCAGGAAGGGCGTAACCTCAGCGACGACCTGGACAAGTTCTTTATCGTTTTCCGTGACCTGAACCGGCGCATCAGCGCTCAAAGCCGCCGGCTTTCGGAAGAGGTCGCCGACGACCTGCGCTTGGAAGGCATCACCAAGGCGGAAGTGCGCATTCAATCCACCATCGACGAGCTGGGCTTCTGGGAGCCGCTCAAACTGTTCGCCCAGCGCTACAAGGCGTGGCGGGAGTCCGGCCAGACGCTGCCTAGCGACGACTACCTCAACGCCCTGGCGGACGTGGTCGATTTGCTGCGCAGCGACCAGCAGTACAGCTTCGAAAGCTTACTGCGCCTGGAGCTGCACCTGAACGAAGGCGGCACGGATCTGGTGATCAAAAATGACCGCCAACTGCTGGAATCCTCCAGCCATGGCATGGCGTATTTGATTCTATGTAAGTTCCTGCTTGCCTTTACCCGCCTGCTGCGCGGCGATGCGCAAATCGCCATCCACTGGCCCATCGATGAGATCGGCACCCTGGCCTACCACAACGTCGAAAAACTGTTCGATGCCTGCGACAGCAACCGCATTCATATCGTCGGTGCGTTTCCCAACCCGGAATCCGACGTGCTGCTGCTGTTCGCCAACCGCTACCTGATCGAGCGGGATGCCACCCACCAGCAGCGCCAGCTCAAGCGCATTGAGCCGCGCCTCAGCGCGCTGGCGCAAAAGATCAAGCAGCGCCAACAGGAGGTCAGCGCATGATCGAACATGGCCCTTTACTGGAACGCCTGCTGGCCGGTGACTTCATCTGCGCCGTCAGCGACGACAACGCCTACCGCCACCTCTCCAACGAAGATACCCGCGAGGCGATCAACGCCTACCTGCGCCCGCTCAACCGGCGGCTGGCCAGCAACGAGGATGCCAGCGTCTACTTCCTGGCCTGGCGCCAGCTCAACGACGCGGCGCGGGAGCAGCTCTCCCGCCAGCTCGGCGACACGCTCAACAGCCTGCTGCCCATGCTGGAGTGGCTGCAATTGGTGCAAGAAGCGCTAGGCCACGACACCCTGGCGGCCCCCGGCGATGTGCTCAAACCCGCCGAATTCAGCGCCAAATGCGAAGACAACCAGAGCTTGCGCGAGCGCCTGGAGCGGCTAGCTACGGATAGCTTCTTTGGCTCCCAGAGCGACCAGTTGGATGCCCAGGTAAAGCAGATTTTCAAGCGGCTGAAGGAGCACGGCTACCTGATGCAGCCCCACAGCGAGCGCCAGGTGTTCGTGGTAACGGGCAAGATGGATTACTTGGTGGATGTGGTGCGCTTCATTCGTGATGAAGAAAACCTGCCGATCGATGCCGACGGAGACGAGGGCACGCAGGAGGCGTTGCTGTGAGTAAGCGTGTGGGCAATAGTGTGGGCAATGGCGTGAGTGAACTGGAGAGCCGCCTGCTGAAAACCGGCGCGGAGCGCCTGGCGCTGCTGGGCAAACACGCCGAGCGCCTCATGCAGGGCTATACCCGCGACGACGTACCGCTGGAAGGCCTGAGTGACGGTGCGCTGCGCAAGCTGCTGGCAGCCCGCGTGCTGTGGCGGCCCGACGAGCAAAGCGGCGTGAAGCTCTCGCCCAAGGTGCGCGACCTGATCGCCGAAATGCTCGCCGACGAAACCCGCCGCCACGTCAATGCCGACGTAGCGGAAACCCTGGAGCTGATTCGTAGCCAGATAGAGAGCTACCGGGAAGCGCGCAGCAAAGGCGAACACTGGCGGCAAGAGCAGCAGCTACTGCGCCTGCGCCAGGAAGTGGACGACCTCAACGGCCGCTTTGCCGACGCCATCGACAGCCTGTGGCAGCGGCTGAATAGCGATTTCGGCTTCGTCAGCCAGCTCAACGACAAGATCCGCGAGAACGACCGCGCCCAAAAGCAGATCGTGCGGCTACTCGATGGCCTCGCGCTGATCGACTTCGACGAGCTAATCGAACTGGTGGGTAGCGACGGCAGCCTGCGCAAGTTGCTCATCAGCCAGCTTCAGAACCGCCTGAGTCACCACTACACCAGCCTGCGGGAAGTGCAGCGTCGGCTGATCGACCTCATGGCGCGCTTCCGCAAGCAGCAGGCCCGCAGCCGCTTGATGACCGGCATGGCTGCCTTCATGCGCGAACACCCCGGCTTTGTGCCCGGCAACTACGCCCAGCGTAGCGAGGTGCCCGCGCTCTTCAACCGCGCCACCCCGCTCAACCCCGCCGCCGCCCCGGCGCTAGACCGTGCCCTGGATACCCGCGTACTGGCCGAGCTGCTGCATGACCTGCCCGCCCCACGCCACGCCGCACAAAACGTCGCGGTCGCCAACCCCGTACAACCCGCCGAAGAGAGCCTGGCCGCCGCCCGCCAGCAAGCGCTCAAGCAGGACGTGGAACGCTTCTACCTCGCAGTGCTCGATCAGCCGCCTACCGAACCGGTCAGCGCCCTGGCGTACCTGCAAGAGAGCGGCCTGG
This sequence comes from Halomonas meridiana, assembly GCF_009846525.1. Taxonomy (NCBI): domain Bacteria; kingdom Pseudomonadati; phylum Pseudomonadota; class Gammaproteobacteria; order Oceanospirillales; family Halomonadaceae; genus Vreelandella; species Vreelandella aquamarina. Next base: position 712,933 of record NZ_CP024621.1, read on the forward strand.
AGTGGGCGGACGAGATTTGGTTGTTCCAAGTCATTGCCGAGTACCAAGGGCTGCCGCGCAGCGAACAGCAGGCCTTCCGCCTGCAGCAAGAGGAGAGCAAGGCCAGCGCCTATAACGACCTGCGGCTGATTCACGATGTGGCCCTGGCGGTGGCGGTATGAACCTGCCCAGCCGCGCACGGGCAGGGCTCAACGGCGTGGCCCGGGAACTCAACCGCCAGCCTACGGTGGAGAAGCCCCGCCGCCAGTGGGTAGACGACGTCGTCGCCTGGTGCCGCCAGCAGGATATCGACCTCGGTATGCGGCTTTCCAGCCAAGCCCTACGCTTCGATACCGAGCTGCTGGCGCAGATCGATAGCGTTCTGGCCAGCGCCCACCTCGCCCCGCTGGGCCGCTCGCTCAGCGGCCTAACCAGCAGCGCCCAGGCGAAAGAAGGCGTGGAAGAAGATAAGGCAACCCGCGAAAGCCCCCGTGCGCGGCGGGTACTCGTCAGCTTTCCGCCGCAGCCAACAGCCGGGCTTGCCAACGAGCCACGCGCTATTCGTGATGTAGATGTAATGGGGCTAAAGCTGAGCGCGTTCAGCGCTCTAATACAGGTCGAAAACCTCGACAGCTTCTATGAGTTTTCGCTGGAAAACCCCGCACTAAGCGGCTATTCAAACCCGTTGGTCGTCTACCGCGGCGACAGCCACTACGGCGGTGGCTTTGCCTTACTCGCCGAGGCATGGCGCAAAACCCGCCGAGCACACATCTATGCCGGTGACTTCGATGTTAAAGGTGTCACGCTAGCGCTCGACAGCAACGCCACTCACTTGCTCCTGCCCACTATCGAATGGCTTACCCAAAATGCCACGCCGCTGCACATGCCCGCCGAACAGTTTCCCTATCAGCGTAGGCTGCGTAAGCACCTTGCTGCGCTGCCGTCTGCTCATCCATTGGGTGATTACCTGACGTTGTTGCTGGAAAAGCAGCGGGGGTTAAAGCAGCAGTGGTTTGGTGGGGAGATGCTTTGTGTGGGGCTTCGGTAGTAGCAATTTTGTTTGTGCTGCCAATCAAGCTCACGATTTTCCTTGGTTGGTTGCCAACGGGCTCATCAGCGTAGTAGACCTGATGCCCACAGCGTAGTAGTGTTTTTCTAGGCTGAATTATTAGGTAGAGCAAAATGATCCAGTATGTGACTTTTAGATATGCCATCTATTTTTTCTTTGCCTTCAGGCGAATCAGTGGGATAGAGTCACATAAGCTTGTTTCATAACCTCAATGAATGAGCGGCCACGTTTACTGAGGTTATGTAGCCTTTTGAATAATCACTGTTAGGTGGAATGCATTTTTGCACTTTAAAATAAGGTAAATATGGAAAATAATAATGGGTTAGAAGGAAGGGATTGCGTTCCTTTCTTTAATAAAGATAGAAATCAAATTATTTTTGAGTTCTGTTATTTGGTTTTTCTGTTTGTTGCAGCTTGCGTAACAATTTTTATCTTACAGATTAAATCTCATGAGCTTGGAATAAATCACAATAACAAACTTGCTTTATTTGCTCTTCTTGGAGGTTTTTTAGGCGGATGGGTCTATGACGCAAAGTGGTTTTATCGAGTTACTGCTCGTGGTAAGCATGATCAATATGGCTTTTCTTGGCAACCTCATAAATTTTATTGGAGAGTCATGACGCCATTTTTGTCAGCATTGGTAGCCTTTTCAACTTATATGCTACTTGATTCTGGCCTACTTCCTGTTGAATTAAAAAATAAAGATTCTGCTAAAGTAGCAATTTCAATCTGTTTTGTTCTTGGTTATTTTTCAGATCTTGTTTTAAGTCGGCTAGCTAAATGGGCAGAAAAAATCGTTCCCAAGGTAACAAATGAATAAGTGTAATATATGCAGTGAGCTTAATGATGACATGGTCAATATCCCTAGTGACTATGCTAATATTGTTAAATCCAAAAGAAATATAATTTTATCCTCTAAAGATTTGGTGGTTCTGCCAAGTTTTGGGCCTTTGAATAACAGTCATGTGATGATTGTTCCAAGAGACCATTTTTTTAATTTTTATTCTTTATCACGAGACTGTTCAAAGCAAGTTGAATTCTTATTAGATAAGCTTAAAGAAGGTTTTTTTAATTCTTTTGAGGAGGATTTGGTTTTTTTTGAAAGCGGAGCTGGAGCCAATAGTAATCATTCTGGTGGTTGTATTGTTCATGCTCATATTCATTGTGTTGTTCAAAGCAAAGAGTTTGAGCGTAGTTTGTTTAAAGAGGTAGAGCTTGAGGAGATCAATGATAAAACTACCTTTGATGTTCAGAAAGGTTATATTTGGTATAAGGCGGCTGATGGTAAAGAGTATTTGAAGAACAACCCTCTTTTGCCATCTCAATTTTTACGATACTTATATATGCAAAGCTCCAGTACTCCTGCATCATGGAATTGGCGCCGAAATATTGATGTTGGTGGTATGCAATCAGTTATTGATACTTATCGTAAGATTTTTATCTGACAAGTTGCTTAAGCGGAAAAACAAAAGTTGGCCATCACTCCACGATTATAACCAACCATTATTTTCTGCTTAGCAAGGTGATATGCGACAAGGTCGAAGATAATGAAAGTTAGAAGTTTGATAAAAATTATAGAGAGTGTGGACGGAGGTGTTCATCTAACCTTCTTCCGACCATCATTGTCGCTGCCATATGCGGCTAGAGACAAAGAGCATGCAATAGAAGTGGCTCGCCGATTTTGTCTTGAAACTATCGATAGAGAGGGGCGTCCTTGGGTTGAGTTTTGGAAAGGCGGGGGGTAGGCGTTACGTTAACTGCCCAGAAGGTTTTGTCAAACTGCCCATTGATATTTGGTGCTGTAAGCTAACAGGTGAGGCCTGCAGTATCCAAGCTAGTGTCAATCCTGAAGATGAACCAGGGTTTAGGCATGGCTGCCATGCTGATAGTGATAAGCAGGATAAAATCCTCAAAACGATACGAACAGGCAAGTACGATGGTTTTCATCACGTTCCGGGTCGCTCTCTGTGCATTGCTTGTGAAGAAAAAGGAGGAAAAAAAGAGTCGTTTTATTATCACTTCCCTTGGGAGTTTGCTGAGCTAGATGTAGCTATCGGCCAAACGTACGAAGAAACTATTGGATTGCTAGCTAAAAATGGTATTTCTCTTAGTTATGTCATGTGCCCCCTTTGTGCTTCTTGTTGCTATGAAGAAGCGGTTCGCTTCGATCCCGGTTTGCATGGGCAGCTAAAAGTGCTCGAATTTGATGCATATTTTCGCTCTTGAATTGCATAACAATTCGCGTCACTCGTACGTAACGAGCGCTGTAGAGATCTGATTTTATGGTTTTAACACTAAATGCAGTAATCACAGGCTGCATTCGATAAACATAGCAGTACGTATATAGATCTCAATTGCATTAATGCACGCCTGATATTTATTGTACAAGCACTGCCATTTTAAATTTAGCTAATTGACAATCCGGTGCCTTAATCCTAAAACGAGTGAATAAATGAGGCTGCAAATAAGCTATGAACCTACTCTTCCTCGGCACCTCCGCCGGTGTACCCACCAAAAGCAGAAACGTATCCGGCATCGCATTACGCGAGAGCAAAGGGAAGGGCTGGTACCTGATTGATTGTGGTGAGGGCACCCAGCATCAGGTTTTGCACACAAAGCTGTCGTTTCATTCATTGAAAGCCATCTTGATTACCCACGTACACGGCGACCACTGCTATGGGCTGCCGGGCATTCTGGCCAGTGCGGCCATGGGCGGGCGCACAGCACCACTGACCATTGTGGCACCAAAGGGTATTCAAACCTGGTTGGAAGCCACGTGTGCGGTCACACAGCTTTGCTTACCCTTTGCTCTGGAATTTATCTGCTCCGATGATCTGCCCAGCGTTGAGTTTGAGAATATGGCGGTGGCGACGTTTGCGCTTTCCCACCGCGTGCCGTGCTATGCCTATGCGTTCGCCGAGCGCAACGTGGATGCTGCCCTGGACGTGGATAAATTAGATCAGCAAGGCATTCCCAGAGGGCCGTTGTGGGGGCAGTTGAAACAGGGGAGGGATGTGGCGTTTGAAGGCAAGCAGCTGCGCAGCCAGGATTATCTGATGTTCAAACACGCCCCCAGAAAAGTGGTGATTGCCGGAGACAACGACCGGCCTGAGTTGTTGGCAGAGGCGTGCGCCGGGGCGCAGGTATTGGTGCACGAAGCCACCTACACCGAAGAAATGGCCGAGAAGGCTGGTGAGGTAGGGCATAGCTACGGCAAGCAGGTGGCGGCGTTTGCTCAAGCCATCAAGCTGCCCAACTTGGTGCTCACCCACTTCAGCCCTCGTTATCCGCTTATCTCCCATACCTCGCCCTCCATTGAGGATATCCGCAAAGAGGCACAAAGCGTCTATTCAGGCGCGCTCTACATGGCGCGGGATTTTGGCGAATACAGTTTGGAAAAGGCGGGCCAGTTGACTGAACTGCCGTACGAATAGCCGATGTCACCGTGCCACTTCTTTGATAGCCCAACGGGTAGATCAGTCGCGGCAATAGCCTTCACCTGTTTTAACTATTAGGCAGTCCTCTTTCTCCAATAGCCATTTCATACCGGTGGCTTCGCCATCGCCAGCTCGGAGCAGGTGTTGGCCGTCCTCGCGGTTGAAGCGGATGCACTCGGCGGTTGCTTGGCCTTCGAAGGTGCCGCGTTGATCGGCATCCAGGCCATACTGCATTTCAAGTAGGTAGTGGCCGGGGCCTGCAGGCTCGTCCTTGCTGATGTCCAGGAATAACCCTTCTACGCCAATCCATCGGCCAATCCATTGATCGGTTAGCTGATGGTGGGGCGGGTGTTGCTCGGTTGCCGTGTCCGGAGCAGGTGCGCTAGGTGACGCGGTGTTGCTGCTGCACCCGCTTAATAGCAACACGGCGATGAGTGCTAACGCGGCTTTTTCCATGGTGGCCTCCGTCATCGGTACTGCCGTTACTTGCTATATACACGTACCATGCTGTTAGTTGGATCGAATGTTGGAATATGTCGAAGAGGAGTTCCATGATGCAAAAGGTAAGAATCGACCTGGTATCCGACGTGGCCTGCCCGTGGTGCGCCATTGGCTACCGGCGTTTGGAGCAAGCGCTAGAGACACTCAAGGGCGAGATCGACGTTGAGCTGGTCTGGCAGCCTTTTGAGCTGAACCGCGATATGCCGCCTGAAGGCGAGCCGATTCTGGAGCACTTGTGCCGCAAGTATGGCAAAGACGCGGCCACCATGGAGCAGTCCCAGCGCGAGATTATGGCCGCCGCTGAAGAGCTTGGCCTGAATTTCCGGGGTGCCCTGGAACGTCGGGCGAACAATACCTTCGCTGCCCACCGCGTGCTGGCGTGGGCCGGAACGCAACACCAAGAAACGGCACTTCAGCTGGCTCTATTTGAGGCCTACTTCGGTGAAGCGAAAAACCCCGCCGATCCAGCGGTGCTTCGTGAGAAGGCCATTGAGGTTGGGCTGGACGGTGACACCGCCGAAGCCATTGCCCGTTCTGACCAATACACGGAGGAAGTACGCGAGGCAGAACAGCGCTTTATGGACGCGGGGGTGAGCGCGGTGCCGGGCTTTATCCTCGATGGCCGCTACCTGATCTCGGGTGCCCAGCCCGCCGATGTGTTGGTCGATGCGCTGCGTCAGGTGGCCGAAGAGAACGCTAACAGCTAATGTGTGAGAAGCCCCGCCTGAAGGCGGGGTAGCACTCTCAGCCTATCCTTTTCCAAGCCCCAACCTGTGAACGCATCTCTATGAAAACCATTGGCTTAATCGGCGGTATGAGCTGGGAATCCACGCAGACGTATTACCGCCTCATCAACCAGCATGTGCGCACGGCGTTGGGCGGGCTGCATTCGGCCAAGGTGGTGCTGTACAGCGTCGATTTTGCCGAGATAGAGGCGCTGCAGCACCAAGGCAACTGGCAGGCTACCGCTGAGATACTGGCGGCGGCGGGTAAAGCGGTCGAGGCGGCAGGGGCCGATTTCATGGTGCTGTGTACCAACACCATGCACAAGGTGGCCGAGCCGCTGGAAGCGGCGGTCTCCATTCCGCTGCTGCATATCGCCGATGCCACGGCCCAGGTGCTGCAACAACAGGGCATTAACTGCGTGGGGCTGCTCGGCACGCGGTTCACCATGGAGCAGGCGTTTTATATCGAGCGCCTGCAGCGTCAAGGCATCGAGGTGGTGGTACCCACCGAGCCACAGCGCGAGCGCGTGCACTCGGTGATTTATCAAGAGCTGTGCCTGGGCGTGGTAAAGGCAGATGCCAAAGCTGACTATTTGGAGATCGTCGCTTCGCTGGCTGAGCGCGGCGCGCAGGGCGTGATTTTAGGCTGTACAGAGATTGGCCTGCTGATTCAGCAAGCCGATACGAGCGTGCCGCTGTTCGATACCACTGAGATCCACGCGGAGCAGGCGGTTCAGCGGGCGTTAGGGCGTGGTTAGTCAGTCACTGACGTCCTCGCCCCTTTTGTGACAGTCAGCATTAGCCGAACTTAAACGGATTCAACCCATTGGCTTGCTGCATCATCATACGTTTGGCAAACGGCACGCGCTCGGCCAAGTGCAGGCTGAGATCGCCCAGTTGGCGCAGCGGTTTTGCGCCGGTGAACAGGTGGTGGAAGCTATCGGTGGCGGCAATCATCGCTTGGTTGGCCAGGCGGCGCTGGCATTCGAAGCGGTGCAGGCTGATGTGATCGCCGGGGTCGCGGCCTTTGATGATCAGCTCGGCCAGGGTGTCGGCGTCGTGTAGGCCGATGTTCAACCCTTGCCCGGCCAGCGGGTGCACTACGTGGGCGGCGTCGCCAATCAGCGCGAGGCGTTTGCCGATGTAGCGTTTGGCGTGCTGGCGCTTAATGGGAAAGCTGGCCCGCGCCACAATACGGGTGAGCTTGCCCAGGCGCTTGGGGAAGGTGGTTTCGATGGCGTGCTGGAGCGCGTTGTCAGAGAGCTGTTCGCGGGCTTTGGTGGCTTCATCGCTGTCGTACCACACCAGCGAGGCGCGCTGGCCGGGCAGCGGCAGCATGGCAATCGGCCCTTTGGGGGTAAAGCACTGCCAGCTAACGTCCTGCTGGGGCAGCTCGGTCTCGACGTTAATAATCATCGCCCGCTGGTGGTAGTCGTAGCTGGTCACGCCAATGCCCGCCAGCTCGCGCAGCGTAGAGCGCGCACCGTCGGCCCCTACAATCAGCCGGGCGCTTAGGGTTTTGCCGTTATCCAGCTCTAGCATGCGGGCGGTGGTGGCCGCCATGGTGCTGAGCGGGGCACACTGGGTGTAGCAGGTCACGCTGGGCAGTTCTTCCAGGCGTTGCCACAGGGCGTACTGCAAAGCGCGGTTTTCGATAAAGATACCGAAGTCGTTCATGCCGCTCTCTTCGGCGGAGAACACGGAGTGGCCGGTGCCATCCTGATTCGCCACATCGATATGTCGGAACGGACAGCAGCGCTCGCCAGGCAGTATCGCGCCGCTAGCTTTCACAAACGCGAGCGACCGGGCGTTGAGCGATGAAATACGCAGGTCGTAGTCGCCGCTGGCGGGTTTGGGGGCGCTGCCGCGTTCGACGAGCCCTACGGAAATGCCCGCCTGGCCGAGCCTTGCCGCCAGGGCCGCGCCCACCATGCCGCCACCGACAATAATAATCTCGTGATCCCACTGCATGAGAGGCTCCTTACTCCGCTATCGAGGGCACATTGCATGTGCTTATATTGTCATACAGTATCGTTGACTTGTCGCAGTATTGCCTAGGGTGATCCATTGACGCAGGCCGTGGAAAGTACAGAAAAACGCGAGAGCAGCCAGGTGGCCGGGGAAGCGCTGGCCGCTTTCATCAAACGCCACCCCAAACTCTGGGTGATTACCGGGGCGGGGGTGAGTACCGACAGCGGGATTCCCGATTACCGCGATGCCGATGGCCAGTGGAAGCGCCCGCCGCCGGTGCAGCACGGTGATTTTATGAGTTCCTTCGCCGTACGCCAGCGCTACTGGGCGCGGGCGCTGGTGGGCTTTAAAGCCATGCGCGAAGCCCAGGTGAGCGGGGCGCATCGGGCGTTGGCAGAGCTGGAGGCCATGGGCCATGTGGAGCTGCTGGTGACGCAAAACGTGGACCGTTTGCACCAGCGGGCGGGCTCGAAAAAGGTGATTGATCTTCACGGCAGGGCCGATGTGGTGGCCTGTATGGCCTGCGGCTATCAAATGATGCGTCACGCTATGCACAGTGAAATGGCGCGCATGAACCCAGCCTTTGCCGCGCTGGATGCCCGCCACGCGCCGGATGGCGATGCGGATCTGGAAACCGATTTCTCCACCTTCAAAGTGCTGGACTGCCCGCGCTGCCAGGGCATCCTCAAACCGCAGGTGGTCTACTACGGCGATGTGGTGCCCCCGGCGCGGCGGTTGGCGGCCCAGGCGGCGCTGCAGCAAGCTGATGCGGTGCTGGCAGTGGGGACGTCGTTGATGGTCTATTCCGGCTACCGCTTTTGCCGCGATGCCCACGCCATGGGGCTGCCTGTAGCATCGCTCTCGCTGGGTGTGACTCGCGCCGATGCGTTTTTGACTCACCAGTGGCGTGCGCCGCTAACGCCGGTGTTGGAGCAGGCGGTGGCGTGCTTGAAGAGCGCTTAACGCGCTTTCGACACCCACGGGTTGTCCTCGCTCCATAGCCGCCAGGGGGCGTCGCGGTCGGCGGGTTGGGCGTAATCGATGCCTACCCGTGGGCCGCTGGCAATCGCGCTGGGCGGCTCGCCAGAGGTAATCCACAGCCCATTCGCCTGATCGCCGTTTTGCGTCATATCGTGGCCGTAGAGGGCGTTATCGATACGCAGTGCCCGAGTCAGTTTACCGGGGCCGTTGCTTAGATTACGCCCCGCCACGCTGCGCCATGCGCGCATGGCAGGCTCGCCGATCACCGGCTCTACCGCTCGAATCAATACCGCGCAGGGGTTGCCTTCCGGCTGGGTGACCACGTTCAGCAGCCAGTGCATGCCGTACACCAAATAGACGTAGGCGTGACCGGGCGGGCCAAACATCGCCTCGGTGCGTGGCGTTCTGCGCCGGTGGGCATGGCAAGCGGAATCTTCCGAGCCACGGTAGGCCTCGGTTTCCACAATGCGCGCGGCCATTAGCTCACCATCGAGCTGGCGCACTAGCCAGCAGCCCAGCAGGTCTCGGGCGACTTCCAACGTATCGCGGTTGTAGAAGGCCTGGGGCAGGGGCGTGAGTGGCCCTTGCTCTATCGGTAACTTAACAGGGGTTAACGTGTCTCTCTGCGGCATACTATCGCCAATTACTTGAGTAAGCTGCTAGGGTATTCTGTAGGCCATTAATTGAAAAGCGGAGTTGCCCGTGCTGACCTTTGAACACCAGTTTGCCACGCTGCCAGAGCCCCTATGGGTGGCCTGCCAGCCTACGCCCGTGGCACAGCCCAGCCTGATCGCGTTCAACGATGCCCTGGCCGCGCAGCTAGGTATGCAAACCCGGCCCGACGACGCCACGCTGGCCCAGTGGTTCAGCGGTAACCAGCTGCCGTCGGGTGCCGAGCCTAAAGCGCTGGGCTACGCCGGGCACCAGTTCGGCAACTTCGTGCCGCAGCTAGGCGATGGCCGCGCACTGCTGTTGGGCGAAGTGGTGGATCAGCAAGGAATACGCCGTGATGTGCAGCTAAAAGGCAGCGGCCGCACGCCGTTTTCTCGCGGTGGCGATGGCCGCTCGCCCCTTGGCCCGGTGCTGCGGGAATACCTGGTGAGTGAATTTATGGCCGCCGTGGGCGTACCCACCACTCGCGCCCTGGCTGCTGTCGCCACCGGTGAGCGCGTGGTGCGTCAAATGGCCGAGCCGGGGGCCGTGCTGACCCGCGTAGCCAGCAGCCATATTCGCGTGGGCACGTTCCAGTTTGCCGCCGTTCGCCGCGATGAAGACGCGCTAAAAGCGCTGGCCGATCATGTGATTGCCCGCCACTACCCAGAAGCGGCCAACGCTGACGATCCGTACCTTGCGCTGTTAGAAGCCGTTACCGCCCGCCAAGCGGCGCTGGTGGCGCGTTGGATGAGCCTGGGCTTTATTCACGGCGTGATGAACACCGACAACTGCAGCATTGCCGGTGAGACCATCGACTACGGCCCCTGCGCCTTTATGGAACAGTTCGACCCACAGAAGGTGTACAGCTCCATTGACCAAGGCGGGCGCTACGCCTTCAACAACCAGCCGGGCATTGCCCAGTGGAACCTGGCGCGCTTTGCCGAAACCCTGCTGCCGCTCATGCGTGAAGAGGGCGATGCCGTGGTAGAGCAGGCCACCGAGGTTCTTCGTGGCTTCACCCAGCGCTTTAGCGCCGAGCAGCGCTGCCTGCACACTAACAAGCTAGGCCTTGCCCCAGAAAGCGACCGCGCCGCGCCGCTGATGGATGCGCTGGAGATCCAGATGCACCAGGGCCGCATGGATATGACCGCCACCTTTGATGCGCTGACGCACTATGCCAAAGCCCTGGGAACAGACACGTCAGGGCAACCCCAAAAAGACGCGTTGCTGGCGCTGACGACTCAGCCCGATGGCCTCGCTGCTTGGCTGGCCGACTGGGAAAGCGCCCAGCAAGCGAGCCAGCAGAGTGAACGCCTGGAGGCCATGCGCCAAGCCAATCCAGTGGTGATTCCCCGCAACCACCGCATTCAAGAGGTCATCGACGCGGCGGTAGAGGGTGATTTCGCGCCTTTTTACACGCTGCTCGCGGCGGTCACACAGCCCTTTGATGAATCGGAAGAAGCACGCCGCTTAGCCGCCCCGGCCACGGAAAGCGAACAGGTGTTGCGCACCTTTTGTGGTACGTAAATGCTGCACACCCTGTGATAAACTGTGCTTTTTTACAGGTAAGGGCGGAGGCAAGGTCGGCCTGTGCGCAAAATTATCCACTGCGACTGTGACTGCTTCTATGCGGCGGTAGAGATGCGCGATAACCCCGCGTTAACCGATATCCCCATTGCCATTGGCGGCAGTGTGGAGCAGCGCGGGGTGGTCGCTACCTGCAACTATCCGGCGCGCAAGTTCGGCATCCACTCCGCCATGCCCATGGCTCAGGCGCTCAAACGCTGCCCCCATCTCACGGTGATTCGTGGCGACATGGCGAAGTACAAAGATGTTGCCCGCCAGGTGTTTGCTATCTATCGCGATGTCACCGAGCTGATCGAGCCGCTCTCGCTGGATGAAGCCTTTCTGGATGTCTCGGAGGTCAAGCTTCACCACGGCAGCGCCACCCGTATGGCTGAAGCCATCCGCCATCGGGTGAAGCAGGAAGTAGGCATTACCGTCTCGGCGGGCGTGGCACCCAACAAGTTTCTCGCCAAGATCGCCAGCGACTGGCGCAAGCCCGATGGGCTATTTGTCATCACGCCAGACGATATCGACGCCTTCGTGCAGCAGCTTCCGGTGAAAAAAATCCACGGGGTAGGGCCGCGCACCGCTGAAAAGCTGGCGGAGTTGGGCATTCAGACCGGCGCGGATCTGCGCGCCCGGCCGCTTACCGAGCTGGTAGAGCGCTTTGGCCGCTTTGGCCATCGACTGCATGAACTCAGCCATGGGCGCGATGAGCGCCCCGTTAAAACCCACCGCGAGCGCAAGTCGATCAGCACCGAGCTAACCTACTCCCAAGACCTACCCACCCTGGAAGCCTGCCGCCGCCAGCTCCCCGAGCTGATTAGCGATTTAGAGCGCCGCTACGCCCGCCTAGACCCGGCACCCGCCGTGCGCGGAGTAATGGTGAAGATCAAATTCAACGACTTCACCCAAACCACCGTCGAACACGCCGACCCCGCCCCCAACTTGGAGCAGTTCGAAACCTTGCTGAACGTGGGATGGGCAAGGGGCGAGCGCCCCGTGCGCCTGCTGGGGGTGGGCTACCGCTTGGCGGAAGAGACCGCTGCCCAGCAGCTCTCGCTGTTTTAATTAGCCTGTTAATCCTTGGGTGGATTGACGGGTTTCCGTGCTCACGTTAAAACAGACGTATGATAGATAGCGCTTCTTCCCGTTAGCCTAACCGCGAGCCTGCCATGCCTGCCGATGCCACCCAACGCCCCCGCTTAGTGTTTGCCCATGCCAACGGCTTTCCCGGTTTGAGCTACCGCAGCCTGTTAGACCCGCTGGCAGAATCGTTCGATTTACACCCGCTAGATAGGCTAGGCCACCACCCGGATTACCCGGTGAATCACAATTGGGGCAACTTGGTGGATGAACTGATTAGCTACCTCCCCGATACCGACGCGCCGCTGCTGGGCGTGGGGCATTCGCTGGGCGGTACGCTGATGGCCATGGCCGCCGACAAGCAGCCGGAGCGCTTTTGTGGCGTGATTATGCTCGACCCGCCGCTGATGCTGGGGCCGGATGCCTGGGCCATGAAAGCGGCCAAGCGGTTTGGGCTGATGGATCGCATTACGCCGGCGGGTAAAACCAAAGGGCGGCGCAGCGTGTGGCCCAGCCGTGAGGCGATGGCGAACTCATTACGGCGGCGAGGGCTGTTTCGTCGCTTTACCCCTGAGGCGCTCAACGACTACATTGAAGCAGGCACGCGGCTTTTAGATGACGGTAGCGCCGAGCTGACCTTTGACCCGCGCATCGAGCTGGAGATTTTCCGCCACCTGCCGGATCACCTCTCCAACCTGCCGCAGCGCGTAGGCGTACCCATCCAACTGGTGGCGGGGCAGCAGTCGCACTTGATGACGCCTTCACGGCTCAAGCGCATCGCTCGACGCGGGCTGCCGGTGAGTATGGTGCCCGGCACGCACATGTTCCCGATGGAACACCCGGAAGAGACGCGCACGGCGATACTGGCCGCGTGGCAGCAGTTTCAAACGGTACAGCCATAGAAGCAATGCAGCCATAGAGGCGATTAAGGAGACGATATGTACCTTTCCGTACAGCTGAGCTACTACCCGCTGGCCGATGATTTCAAGCCCGTGGTGAAAGAGGTGGTCAAACGTTTAGAGGCCACCGGGCTGGAAGTTCACCCCAACCGAATGAGCACCCAGGTGTTTGGCGAGTTCGATGAGGTAATGGCGGCACTGAGCGACGTGATGAAATGGTCGTTCGAGACCCACGGCAAAGCCGTGTTTACGGCTAACTTTTTAGAGGGTGACCGGCGGCCCCGGTAAATCCCTCCATGGCTGGCCTAACGTCATCCAACCCAGCCTAGCCGTTGCCACCTGCCTCGAAGGGCGTGTTGCTGATGAAGCGGTTGCGCCAATCAGCGCGCCACTGCGGCATACCGATGGAGAAACGCTGCGCCTGTTTATCGAAGCGCACCCAAACGATGGCGTCCAGGTAGCGGCTATCCTCCGATGTTTTCGAGAAGTCGATGTGCTGCGTGGCGAAAAGCGGCGTGCGGTAAACGGTCGAGGGCGTTTGCCGGTCGATGATGCGCAGGTAAGCGACGCCGCCCAACGGAGCAAGCAGCCCGGTTACCCTCACGGATTCGATGACGTAACCGCCCATCGGGCTAACCACCGAGACGCTGGCAGGCGCCTGCAGGGTGCTGTAAAGGCTTGTACCGAGGCCGAAGAGGGCGAGCAGCGCTATCCCAAACGCGACGAGAACCGCTTTTTTCATATGTACGCTTTTTCCTTGGTCAGCCATGCCAGCCCGACTTCCTTCCCCTACTGACTAACGTAACGCTGCGCGCAGCACGCCATTCGCAGCGCTACGTTTTGATCACTTACGAGACGAGTATTACGCACTTTCAGCACGCGTGCAGCGCGTTATCTCACCGGCTAGCTGCTCCAGTAACGCCGCATACAGTCCCGCATCCAGCGTCAAGCCCACGCCAAGAGGGTCCATCACGCCCAAGTATGCTGACGTATCGCCAAATACGTTGTTGACCATCTGCGGGTTGAACTGCGGTTCGCTGAAGACACACTGAATATTCTCTTCATTGACCAGCGTTTGTAACGCCTCAATGCGTGCTGGGCTAGGTGCAGACGCGTCGCCGATGGAAATGGCGCCTGCGGCCTGAACGTTAAAGGCTTCCTCGAAATACTGGTACGCATCGTGGAACACGATGAAGCGGGTGTCGGCGCTGTGGGCGAGGCGCTCCTGAAGCTGTTGTTCCAGCGCGATCAGCGCGTCTTGTCCTTGTGCAGCATTGTCACGGTAGGCGGCAGCGTTATCCGGGTCGAGGTCGCTTAGCTGGTCGGCGATCGCCGTGAGCCACTGGCGCGCGTTCGAGGGTGATAGCCAAGCGTGCGGGTTCGTGCCGGTATGGCTGTGATGATGGCCGTGGTGATCTTGGTGATCTTGGTGATCTTGGTGGTCATGGGACTTGGCATGCGCATGTGCGTGGTCATGTCCATGCTCGCGCTCGTGAGCTTGCCCCTCATCCAGCGTGAACGTCGCTTCTTCGCGGTATGCCAGTGTGGTGATGCCGGGCACGTCCATCAGCTCTAGGTGGTGTGCGTCTCCCGCTAAATGTTCTACCGGTCCTTCCAGCCAAGGGGTGAGCGAATCGCTGACCCATATCACCAGATCCGCACTGTCCAGCGCGCTGGCTTCCGAGGGGCGCAGCGAATAGCCGTGGGGAGAGGCGCCAGGCTGAATGAACAGCTCGGGCGTGCCCACGTCGCCCATGACGGTCGCCACCAACGAGTACACCGGAGGAATATCTACCGCGACGCGGGGCACTTCCGCCGAGGCTGCTAGGGGAAAGGCCGTCAGTAATGGCAGCGCGAAGTACGTTAAGCGGTGTGGCATGGGAGCTCCTGATGAAACGGGGGTGAGTGAACGAGACAAGGAGGGACATTCGAGTATCGCTTGTCTTTATATTTATGTTATAACATAACAAATACGTCAAGAGCGGATGCCTATGATGTCACTTGCGTCTTCCCCTCATCGTGAAGCGGTACTTAGCGTTCGTCAGTTGAACGTTCGCTTCGGTGGGCAGCAGATTCTCGAGAATATTCACTTCGATCTGTTTCGTGAGCAGGTGCTCACGCTAATCGGCCCTAACGGTTCGGGCAAATCGACGCTGGTGAAAACCTTGATCGGCGCGGTGAAGCCCACCTCGGGCAGTGTCACCCTCGCTCCACAACAGCGCATTGGGTACGTACCCCAGCGGCTCCATTTGGATGTGACGCTGCCGATGACGGTCCAGCGCTTCATCAACTTGCCGCGCCGCCATTCTCGTCAAGAGGTCGACGGCGCGCTAAAAGACGCCGGGGCCGAGACGCTTTTGCAGGCCAATATGAGCGATTTGTCTGGCGGGCAGTTGCAGCGCGTGCTGCTGGCGCGAGCGCTCCTGGTCAAGCCCGACATCTTGATTCTCGATGAAGCGACGCAAGGTCTCGACCACCGAGGAACGGCGGCGTTTTATCGCCATATCGAACGCGTTCGCCACACCTACGGCTGCGCCGTGCTGATGGTCAGTCACGACCTGCACGTGGTGATGCAGACCGCCGATCACGTGCTTTGTCTCAATCGCTGTGTCTGTTGCCAGGGTAAGCCTGAGCACGTGACCTCGACGCAGGATTATCGCTCGCTGTTCGGTGATCAAGCCGCACAAACGCTGGCGCTCTATCATCAGCAGTCTCAGGAGGCCGCCCATGCTGGATGATTTTATGTGGCGCGCCCTGTTGGCGGGCATGCTCGTGGCCATGGCGGCCGCACCGCTGGGTTGCTTCGTGGTGTGGCGACGCATGGCGTATTTTGGCGACGCGACGGCCCATGCGGCCATTCTGGGCGTTGCGCTGTCGCTGTTGATGAATATCTCGATTTTCCTCGGTGTGCTGACGGTAGCACTGCTGATGGCGACCTGTGTCTCTTTACTGAGCGGCCGTGGCTACGCCATGGATACGCTGCTCGGTGTGATGGCTCACTCGGCGCTGGCAGTGGGGCTGGTGGCCGTGTCGTTTCTCACCGGCGTGCGTATCGACCTTCACGCATATCTGTTCGGCGATATTTTGGCCGTTGGCAAACAGGATCTTTGGGTCATTGGCGGTGGCGTGGCGCTGGTGTTGCTACTGCTGTACTGGCGTTGGTCGCCTTTGCTGGCGGCGACGCTCAGCGAGGAGCTGGCCTACGCCAATGGCATTCAGCCGCGTCGTGAACAGTTAGTGCTCACCCTGGCACTGGCCGTGGTGGTGGCCGTCGCGCTGAAAGTCGTGGGCGTCTTGCTGATCGCCGCGCTATTGATCATCCCTGCCGCGACTGCACGCCCGTTTTGCCGGACGCCCGAAGCCATGGCGATGGTGGCCGTTGGGGTCGCCATGCTGGCGGTCGTGACAGGGCTCAAAAGCGCCTACCTGCTGGATACCCCCACCGGCCCGACCATCGTCTCCCTGGCTGCCCTGTTATTCACATTGGCAACGCTGATGTATCACGTTTGGCGCGTTTTTTGTCAGCGCCTTGCACCAGAGACTTACAAGGTTCCCATGCGCTAAATCAGTCGGGCAGAAAGCGGGCCTTTGGGGCGGCTCGTCGCCACGCGCTAGCGCTTATATCGCCGACGCGGTGGCCTTTTTATTCGAGACGCGTACCGTCGGTCTTCGCTTACGCCTGCTTAACAGTGCCATGTGCCCGCGCTTTCACTGCGACAACCTGCCGGTGCGCCTCGTTACGACCTATGTTGGGCCCGGTAGCGAATGGTTGCCGGAGTACGCCATCAATCGTACAGGGCTGGGGGCGCCGCACCCCGATAAACCCGAGATTGCCACTGACACTGCTGCCATCCAACGCCTTGCGCCCGGCGATATTGGTTTGATCAAGGGCAGCGGTTGGGTTGGCAGCGAAGAGCGTGGGTTGGTGCATAGAAGCCCTGCACTCGACAATGGCCATAAACGCCTGCTAATGAGCATCGATCCCGCGTAAATCTCTTTGGCGACGGTGAGAGGACCGGTGAGCCCACGAGCTTGGCAGGCGGATATGAAAGCCCACTGCCAGGCTCTATAACGAAGCAAAGAGTGCCAGGAAAATACGAGCACCATGAATGCCAAGCTAGATGGGGGCTGGATGTATATAGGATTCAACGTCCCTTTCTATTCGTCTACTCACGGGCTTTCTCGGCAGAGGCAAGATGAAAGTGGAGCACATTGAAAGCTTGCACGCTCATCATGCCGCGGCGCGTAGCGAACGGTGGGGATAAAATGAGAGCGCTGGCGGGGGCCGCCAGCGCTCAAGGAGGGGTATCTCATGGAAAAAATGAGTGAGATTAGTGAGACAGCATCTCATCGACAATCTCTTCACCACTGAGCGATGAAGCGTAGTAGGTTGGCCAATTGGTCACTTCCTCCAACAGCGCCTCACGATCATCTCCCCAGTAAAGGTGGTAGTGGTGTGCATCCGTCGGATAGATGCTGTGGTCGCTGAACTGAAGGTAGCGAGGGAGTGCGTCATCGGCTTCTTCTGCGAGTTCGAAGATGAAGCGAACGCCTCGGTTGCCGGCTTCGTAATTTAGAATCTCGTAGCCATCGTAGTGGTAGTCGCCGGTCATCGGCTCGCCGTTGGTAAAGAAGGTGACGCTGCTTCCATCGATGACGATCCGCTCTACATCAGTCGCGTAACCGGTATCGTAGTACGCTTTGTACTCCTCGGCGCTTTTGTCTCCCTTCTCAGCTTTATGGGCGAAAACAGGGTCTAACGTGCCGTCCAACAAATAAGGATAAACGGACTGCCAGTCGCCTTCCCAATCGGTAAGCGGGCGATCGGCAATTTGTTCATCGTCAAAGTAGCCCGCATAGATATCGTTATCATGCGAATGGTCATGGTCATGAGCGTTGCTGTGGCTATGGTCATGATCATGACTATGGTCGTGATTATGGTCATTGGCCTGGGTGACTTGAGCGCAGGTCAGTAGTGCAATACTGAAGGCCAGCGTGCTGATTTTCGGGTTAGCAAGTACAAACATGACTCATTCTCCATGTTGGCGATATTTGATTATGTTATAACATATCTTTAAAGGTTTTCAATAGAGCGGTATCAATGATCTAGGGCCATCGTCTGTTTTACGTTAGGAATGTGTCCACTGGGTTTAGATTCGGCTCAACAACTTACCTAGCGTTTCCATCCCCCGTTCGCTGCGCTGGGTCCAGGGGTGGCCATAGCTCAAGCGAATGCAGTGGCGAAACTGTTGGGTCGCGGAGAAAATGGGGCCTGGCGCGAGGCTAACGCCATGGTCGAGCGCTGTGCGAAACCGCTGCAGCGAATCCACGTGATCGGGAAACTCCACCCAAAGGAAATAACCGCCCGCAGGTCGGGTGATGCGCGTATGCGCTGGGAAGTAGCGATCTGCCGCCGCCAGCATACTGGTTTGTTGGGCTTCTAAGGCATGGCGAAGCTTGCGCAAATGGCGGTCGTAGCCACCGTGTTGTAAGTAGTCAGCAATGGCGGCCTGGGCGGGGATAGAGGGGGAAATGGTAGTCATTAGTTTTAGCCGCGAGATCTCCTGGGCATAACGCCCGCCCGCTACCCAGCCCACCCGATAGCCGGGTGCCAAGCACTTCGAGAAAGAGCTGCAGTGAATCACCAAGCCCTCATCATCAAAGGCCTTAACGGGAGCGGGCGGCGTGCTGCCAAAATAGAGCTCGGCATACACGTCATCCTCTAGCATGGGCACTTGGTGCTGCTTTAATAACTGGTAAAGCACCTGTTTGCGCTCGTTGCTTAGGCTGGCGCCGATGGGGTTCTGCAGGTGGCTCATAAACCAGCAGGCTTTGATGGGCAGCGTCGCTAGTCGCTCTGCCAGCACGTCTAGGTCAATCCCTTCCCGAGGGTGAACCGGAATTTCCACCGCACGTAGTTTGAGCCGCTCCAACACTTGTAGGCTGGCATAAAAAGCAGGTGACTCAACCGCGACCAAGTCCCCCGGCTGGGTCACGCACTGTAGGGCTAGATTGAGCGCCTCCATTGCACCATTGGTAATCACCAGTTCGTCCATCGGCAGCTGAATACCGCCCAGCATGTAGCGCAGAGCAATCTGCCGGCACAGGTCGGTATGCCCGGTGGTCATATCGGCTACCACCTGTTGGGGCGAAAGCGCCCGCAACCCTCGCGTCATACTGATACTCAAGCGAGAGAGTGGAAATAGCTCAGGGCTCGGGAAAGCCGAGCCAAAGGGCACCGTTTGATCATCCTGCAGTGAGCCCAGAACCGAGAACACCAGCTCGCTGACCTGCACCTCCGCTGGGTCGGTGGGTTGTAGCGTGACGCGGGGTTCGTTGATCAAGCGCCGCGCATGTTCACGAACAAAGTAGCCCGAGCGCGCCCGAGCGCTGATAAGCCCCTGGTTTTCCAGTAAGTAGTACGCCTGAAACACCGTCGAGGGGCTAATGCCGTGATGGCGGCTCGCTTGGCGCACTGACGGAATGCGCTCGCCTGGGCCCAGTACGCCTTGGCGAATCAGCGTTGCTATCTCATCGGCAAACTGTTCATAGCGTTTCATGGCATAAACCTGCAGGTGCTTGGCGCGGGTGCTTAGTGGGATCAACAGAATCGATACTCTCAATCAAAAGCATATCAAAACTGATACGGCTTTTTTCTCTAAAACTGCATCTGTTTTAGTGGTTGGCTGGGAGAGCATAGTAGCGGCTCATTCGGTGACGCCCCTCGACCGTATAGATCGCCACTCCCTCTTTTCTGGATATCGGTATGACGCAACGCATTCCTCTGCAAGACCTAACCACCGATGCAGCCGTTGAACACCATTCGCCTCAGGCTCAATCTACTAATCGCTCGCCATCCACGTCTGGGCATATCTATGTGCGAGAAATACAGGGCTTTTTTCAGCGCATAAGGCGTTATTCCAACTGGCTGCTAATAGCGCTTTATGTGGGCTTGCCATGGCTTCAGTGGGGAGACCGCCCCATGGTGTGGTTTGACCTCTCTGCCCAGGAGTTCCACCTCTTCGCAGCGACGTTTTATCCCCAAGACTTTATTCTACTGACCTGGATTCTGGTGCTGTGCGCGTTTGGTCTGTTTTTGATCACGGTGGTGGCGGGGCGAGTGTGGTGTGGCTATAGCTGCCCGCAAAGTGTATGGACGTTTTTGTTTATTTGGTTCGAGCACCGCCTGGAGGGGCCAAGGCATCGTCGGATACGTCGCGACAACGCATCTAACACGCTGGGGTCGTTATGGCGAAAAGGCGCTAAACATACCGCTTGGCTACTGATTGCGTGGGTAACGGGCGTCACCTTCGTGGGATATTTTACGCCGGTGGGTGGGCTCGTGAGGGATCTATTCAGCCTAGAGGCGCACCCTTGGGCGCTTTTTTGGATCGGTTTTTTTACTCTGTTTACCTACCTGAACGCTGGCTGGTTGCGCCATCAAGTGTGTCTGCACATGTGCCCCTATGCACGCTTTCAGTCGGCCATGTTTGATAGCCATACGCTGATGGTTTCTTATGATCCCGACCGTGGTGAGCCCCGTCGTGGCCATCGCAAAGAGATTGCGGAAGCGGCTGTTGGGGACTGTATTGATTGCGAACTGTGCGTGCAGGTGTGCCCCACGGGGATCGATATTCGTGATGGCCTGCAGTATGAGTGTATTGGCTGCGCGGCGTGTATCGATGCCTGCGATAGCGTGATGGCGCGTATCGATAAGCCGCTGGGCCTGATTCGCTATACCACCGAGCGCGCGCTAGAGGGCAAACCTACGAGGTTTTGGCGTCCTCAGCTGTTGGCCTATACGGTGGCGCTGCTTTCTATGGTGGTTTTGTTGATCAGTTTTTTGAATGCCCGAGTGCCTATTGATGTAGACATTGCCCGAGATCGTCAGGCGCTGTTTGAAAGCACGGCCGAGGGGCGCATTATCAACTACTACACCGTGACGCTGCGCAATCAAGATACGAAGGAACACCAATACGCGCTATCCGCCACCGGTTTGCCCGGCCTGCGTTTACAAGGGGCTGACACATTCGTCTTGGCCGCTAATGAAACGAGGCAGTTACGCGTGGCACTCAATGTTGACGCGTCAGCGCTGACCCAGCCGAGCCACCCGGTGTTGCTGTACATTGTTGCGTTAGATGAGCCTTCAATCTCCTCTAACATTGAAACGCGGTTTTTGGGATCGACCCGTCAGTAAGAGTGAGAATAAGTAGATGTGAGGATAAGTAGGAATGAGGATAGATAAATGCTAACTGTGCTGATTTTTTTGATGATATTCGTGGGTGTAACAGCCGCTTGGTACCAGATTTACCAAATGCACTTCAATATCAATACGCCTAACGATGTGAAGCTTTCGGGTCATAAAAGTAGGCAGTTGGATACGCTCACGGCCGCTAAGCAAACGTCGTCGGATGAGGCCGATGCGTCACGCTTTGAAGAGGCAGCAACGCGCATCTTTGGGCGTGGATTTAACATAGACGCCCTTCGCATTGCGTTTTCTCAGGAGGGGCGAGAGGCCTATGGGCTGCCGCTTCTGCGACATCAGAGAAAACTCACTCGTCCTTCGTCGCATCAGGCAGGAGAGGGCGGTGTTCGCGTGCGTCATCTGCGGTTGTTCAAGACGCGCTTGCCGTCTATCAACGTCAGGAGTGCGTTCATCCTGGCGGTGATCGCGAACTGTGGGTTGGTTCAGCTACTGGCGGCGATGAGCGTGTATACCATTCACTACTCAGTCGACGTATCGGCGTTCGCGTGGGTCAATCAGCCGGCGATGATCCTATCGGCGATATGGGGCGTGGTGGTCTTGAATGTCCTGATCTTCAAGCTGGATGCCTATCTTCATGATCTTTATCAGGTAAGAGAGTTGAATCAGCGGGCGCCCCTATTCCGCTAACGACATAAGATGCATAAAAACGACAACGCCGCCCAGTGGGCGGCGTTGTGGGTGGTGCAGAGCGCTTAGATCAGCGATTCCAGGCAGGATTCGATGATATCCAGGCCTTCGTTCAGCACGTCGTCTTCGATGGTGACCGGCATCAAAAAGCGAATGGTGTTGCCGTACATACCGCAGGACAGCAGGATCAGGCCCTCTTCGCGGGCTTTCTTGCACAGGGCTGCCGCCAGTTCCGGGTTCGGCGTGCGGTCGGTTTTGTTGTTGACCAGCTCAAACGCCGCCATCGCGCCCATGTTGCGCACGTGGTCGATGCAATCAAACTTGCCCTGCCACTCGTTGAAGCGCGCGGCCAGTTTTTCGCCAAGTGCCTGGCTCTTCTCGAGGATGTTCTCCTCTTCGAAGACGTCCATTACCGCCAGCGCCGCCGCACAGGCGGTGGGGCTGCCGGTGTAGGTGCCGCCTAGGGAGTTCGGGCCAGAG
The DNA here is from genome assembly GCF_009846525.1 of Halomonas meridiana. Classification (NCBI taxonomy): domain Bacteria; kingdom Pseudomonadati; phylum Pseudomonadota; class Gammaproteobacteria; order Oceanospirillales; family Halomonadaceae; genus Vreelandella; species Vreelandella aquamarina. Next base: position 735,174 of record NZ_CP024621.1, read on the forward strand.
GCGTCCATGATGGTGTCGGTGCCGACGACGGCAGAGATCGGCATGCCGTCGGCCATACTCTTGGCCATGGTCATCATGTCCGGTTCCACGCCGCTGTGCTCGATGGCGAACATCTTGCCGGTACGGCCAAAGCCCGACTGCACTTCGTCGATGATCATCAGCATGCCGTGTTCATCGCAAATCTCACGGATCTTTTCGAGGAAGCTCTTCGGCGCGGGATAAAAACCGCCTTCACCCAGCACCGGCTCAAGAATGATCGCAGCGGTGTCTTTCGGGTTCGCGTCGGTTTTCAGCGCCATTTTCAGGCCGCGAATCGCTTCGTCTTCGCTGACGCCGTGGTAAGGCACGGGGTAGGGCGCACGGAAGACGGTGCCCGGCATTGGGCCGAAATCGGTTTGGTAAGGGGCAACCTTGCCGTTCATCGCCATGGTGTAGAAAGTACGGCCGTGGTAGCCGCCATCGAAACAGATGACATTAGAGCGACCGGTAGCGGCGCGGGCGATCTTCACCGCATTTTCCAGCGCTTCAGCACCGGAGTTGGCCAGCATGACTTTGGCGTGACCACGTACAGGGACGATGTGGCTCAGCTTTTCGGCCACTTTGACGTAGCCTTCATAGGGCATGACCGTTTGGCAGGTGTGCATCACCTTATCCAACTGGGCTTTCACGGCTGCCACGACTTTCGGGTGACGATGCCCTACGTTCAAGACGCCGATGCCGCCAGCGAAGTCGATAAAGCGGTTGCCGTCGGCGTCCCAGATCTCAGCGTTTTCGGCGCGATCCGCAAAGGCGGTAGCGGGGCTTGCAGCGCCCGCAGCGACGTATTTCTGCTTTAGTTCGTTTAGCTCGGCATTGCTCATGACTCAGCTCCTTTAAGGATAGGGTGTTGCTTTAGCATAGTGCGCAATAGCGTTGATCACACCGATGACGATGCGATGACAATCCGGTTGCGCCCTGCTTGTTTCGCCTGATACATCGCTTTGTCCGCGCGATCAAGCATTCGAGTACTCGACGCTTCAATGTAACATGCGATGCCCGCCGATAGGGTCACGGTCAGCTCATGTTCGGTGTAAGGCGTTTGCTCGACCTTTTGGCGGATGCGCTCCATGGCAATATGCGCCGAATCCGCATCGACCTCCGGCATGATGATCAAAAACTCTTCGCCTCCCAGGCGGACCTGGAAGTCGGTTTCCCGCAGCTGTTGATTGACGACCCGGGTCAGCTCTTGGAGCACGCTGTCGCCAGTGCTGTGGCCGTAGGTATCGTTGATGTTCTTGAAGTCATCCAAATCGAACAACACGATACTGAGCTGATTGCCGTAGCGGCGGCAGCGCTCTAGGGCTTCGTCCAGCTTGGCGAGCCCTTGGCGACGGTTGAGCAGCCCGGTGAGTTCGTCGTGGTGGGCCAAATATTCCAGGCGCTCGTTGGCTTGTTTCAAGCGCTCTTCGAGCTGCTTACGCTGGGTGATATCGACGATGAAGGTAACCTTGCGAGAAGCACCGTCGTCGCCTTCGATGCGGGCAGCTTCGGCGATGATGGTGCGGGTTTCACCGTTTTTACAGCGCACTTCCCACTCTTGGCGAAGCTCATGGGTTTCATCGCCTTGAATGAAGTCATCGTGTAGCTGGCGCATGTGTGAGCGGTACGCTTCCGGCACCACGAGCGTGAAGTGCTGACCGATCAGCTCCTCTTCCCGATAGCCGTAGAACTGGCAGTAGGCCGGATTGACCATCTCGAAATTCCCGTGAGGGTCGGTAATGCAGATGCCCAGTGGTGCGGTCTTGATCACGTTCTCCGTATTGCGTTTGGAACGGTTGACCAACTGGTAGAGATGGTCCGTGCTCATGCTTGTCATTCAGCTCTCCGTGCTTAGCTGGGCCTCTGACCGCAACGCTTCAAGCAGTGGTGTCAATTCGGTGCCCAGTTTGCCAATGGCGGGTTTGGCGTAGTAAAAGCCCTGCTGGCGAGTAATGCCCGCCCGGGCGAGCCATAGGGCTTCAGCGCGGGTCTCTACCCCTTCGGCAATCAGCGTCATGTCGAGTTCGGCGGCGAGCAAAATAATGGCATTGAGCAGTGCCTGGCGACGGGGATCATGGTCGCACTGCATGACCAGCTCGCGGTCTATTTTCAGCTTGTCCGGGGCAAGGTCGGTGAGCAGGTCCAGGTTGGCATAGCCGTTACCGAAGTCGTCGAGAGCCGTTTTAAACCCCATGGTGCGGTAAGCGTCGATGATATTGCACAGGTGCTGCCGGTCGCGCACTCGCTCGGTTTCGGTAATCTCGAAAATCAGCTTGTCCATCGGCCAGCCTACCCGCTGGGAGACTTCCAGCGTGGCCTGAATGCACGCTTCTGGCTCGTAAACCGCGTTGGGCAGAAAGTTGATGGAGAGATCCGTGGTCATACCCAGCTCACTGGCAAGCTCGATGGCTTTGACGCGGCAAGCTTGATCGAAGCGGTAGAGCAGCTCATCGGTGACTTGAGAAATGACGCTCCAGGCAGACTCGCCATTGATCCCCCGCACCAAGGCTTCATGGGTGACCACGCGGGCCAGCCGAACATCGACGATGGGTTGGAACGCCATCGTGAAATCAAAAGGCAGTTCCCCTTCACAGCGTTTACACGTGCCGTTCACCCGTGCGCAGTTGCCCATAACGTCTCCTGAAGTGTTCGCTCGCGCTCGCTTGCGTGGCAGAAATACCGCGCACTGATGTTGTCAAAAGCCTGAGTATGTGAGTGTTTTCTAAACAAATAGTGAAATAAGCCGTAGTCGCAGTCTAGCCGCTCATGCTCTTTCTGTATAGGTTTTGTATAGAGAACTATGGGCAGGGCGGGAGCGGATTCCCCAATGAAAAACGCCCCGCAGGGCGTTTGGAGAGCGGCGTGATGCCTCAAGCGGCCTAAATGATGCCTGCTTGACGCAGCGCCAGGCGCTGTTCATAGGTAATGCCGATGGCATCCAGCACGCTGTCCGTGTGTTCGCCCAGGGTTGGCGGTGCGGTACTGGCGCTGATCGATTCGCCGTTGATACGAATCGGGTTCGCCACCAAGTGCACTTCTCCCGCTTGGCGATGGGGCAGCGTTTGCTTTAGGCCTCGGGCTTTCACGTGGGGGTCGTCGAAGACGCGGTCTAGGGTGTTGATTGGCCCGCAGGGTACACCCGCCGCTTCAAATGCTGAGAGCCACGTATCCGTAGGCTGCGATGCTAAAGCGAGTTCTAACATTGGCACCAGCGTCTCGCGATGCTGCACACGGCTACCGTTAGTGGCAAAGCGTTCATCTTGCGCTAGCTGCGGTTGATCGATCACTAGGCAGAAGCGCTTGAACTGCTCGTCGTTGCCCACCGCCACGATCATATGGCCATCCGCCGTGGCAAACGCCTGGTAGGGCACGATATTGGGATGCGCGTTGCCCAACCGCTGAGGCACCTGACCAGAGGTCAGGTAGTTCAGCGCCTGGTTCGCCAGCACGCCTACCTGAACATCCATTAGGGCCAAATCAATGTGGCAGCCTTCGCCCGTGTCGCGGCGCTGATAGAGCGCGGCCAGCACTGCGTTGGCGGCATATAGGCCGGTAAAGATATCGGTAAAGGCCACGCCGCTTTTGACCGGGCCGCCACCGGATTCGCCGTCCGGCTTGCCGGTCAGGCTCATGATGCCGCCCATGGCTTGAATCATGAAGTCATACCCCGCCCGGTGGGCGTAGGGGCTTTCCTGGCCAAAGCCGGTGATCGAGCAGTAAATAATACCGGGATTCATCGCCTTTAAACTGGCGTAATCCAAGCCGTACTTCTTTAGCCCGCCGACTTTGAAGTTCTCCAGCACCACATCCGACTGAGCGGCGAGCTGTTTGATCAGCGCCTGGCCTTCGGGCTTGGCCATATCCACCGTCACCGAGCGCTTACCGCGATTAGCGCACAGGTAATACGCCGATTCTACGCTGCCCGAGAGCCAAGGAGGCCCCCAGTGACGCGTGTCATCACCGCTTTGGGGGCGCTCGATTTTGATCACCTCGGCACCCATGTCGGCTAGCATCTGCCCGCACCAGGGGCCTGCCAGCACCCGAGAGATATCGAGGACTTTGATGCCTGCCAGGGGCTTTGCGGCTGTGCTCATTGGGCGCCTCGTGAGTGGTGATCGATTCGTTAATATGCGTTAGTCGGTATGGATTAAAAGAAGGACTGAATGCCGGTTTGCGCGCGGCCCAGAATCAGGGCGTGCACGTCGTGAGTGCCTTCGTAGGTATTCACCGACTCCAGGTTCACCATGTGGCGAATCACACCATACTCGTCCGACACGCCGTTACCGCCGTGCATGTCGCGGGCCACACGGGCAATATCCAGCGCTTTACCGCAGTTGTTGCGCTTGATCAGTGAGATCATTTCCGGTGCCCAGTTGCCGCTGTCCATCAGGCGACCCACCTGCAGAGCGGCTTGAAGGCCCAGGGTGATCTCTGTCTGCATATCGGCTAACTTCTTCTGAATGAGCTGGTTGGCGGCGAGCGGGCGGCCAAACTGCTTGCGGTCCAGAGTGTACTGGCGAGCAGCGTGCCAGCAGAATTCGGCGGTGCCCATCACGCCCCAGGCAATGCCGTAGCGCGCTTTGTTCAAACAGCCGAAGGGGCCTTTCAGGCCGCTTACGTTAGGCAGCAGGTTCTCTTCGGGAACGAAGGCGTTGTCCAGCACGATCTCGCCGGTGATCGAGGCACGCAGCGACACTTTGCCTTCGATTTTGGGGGTGGAGAAGCCTTCGGTGCCGCGCTCGACGATAAAGCCTTTGATCTGGTTGTCGTGGGCGGCAGATTTCGCCCATACCACGGCAATATCGGCAATCGGGCTGTTGGTGATCCACATTTTCGCGCCGGTCAGGCGGTAGCCGCCATCGACCTTTTCCGCGCGGGTGATCATGGAGCCCGGGTCGGAGCCGTGGTCGGGTTCGGTCAGGCCAAAGCAGCCGACCATCTCGCCGCTGGCCAGCTTGGGCAGGTACTTATGCTTCTGCTCTTCAGAGCCGTAGGCTTCAATGGGGTACATCACCAGCGACGACTGCACGCTCATGGCAGAACGGTAGCCGGAATCGACACGCTCTACTTCGCGGGCAATCAGGCCGTAGGCCACGTGGTTCACGCCTGCACCGCCGTACTCCGGGGAAACCGTCGCGCCCAAGAGGCCCAGCTCGCCCATCTCGTTCATGATCTGACGATCAAAACGCTCTTCACGGAAGGCGCTGAGCACGCGTGGCTGCAGATTTTCCTGGCAATAGTCGTGAGCCGCATCGCGGATCTGGCGCTCTTCATCGGTGAGCTGGCTTTCCAGTAGAAGCGGGTCGTCCCAGTTGAAGCGTGTCATGGCGTGAACTCCGAATAGTGATCTTGTTGCGTTCAATGTATCGCCGTTATTTAAAAATTTCTACATTTTTTTAAAACGCAGAATTTAATTAATGCCCCGCGCTTGGAGCACCCGGGTAATGATCGGCACCGGCGTCATGAGGTGGTCACGCATCAGGCTGGCGGCTTGCTCGGCGTTGCGCGCCAGAATCACGTCGACCAGGGCGGCATGCTCCTGGCGTTTGGTGTCAAGGGCTTGGGGCGACATCACGGTCTCTTGCAGCCATAAGTGGCGGTAACGCTCTACCTGATCGAAGAGGGTATCGCGCATTTGCAGCAGGTGCGGCGAGTTACAGCCGCTGGCGATGGCGGTGTGGAATGCTTTGTGGCGTAAATCCCAGCCGTCCAGCAGCTCATCGGGGGAGCTAACCTCGGTGACCTTGGCCAACCGGTGGGCAGTAGCCAGCACGTTAGCTTCCCAGTCGTCATCGCCGCGCTCGATCGCCAAGCGCAAAATCAGCCCTTCTAACTGGGCGCGGGCATCGTAGATATCGTTCAGCTCGGCCAGCGACATCGCCGCCACTCGATAGCCGCGCTGGCTAATGGCGACCACTAAACGGTCGGCCACCAGTTGGGAAAGCGCTTCGCGCAGCGGCCCTGTGCTCACCCCGTAATACGCTTTTAAGCGGCTCATCAAGAGCTTCTCTTCCGGCGCGTAACGGCCGCGAATGATGTCGTGCTTTAGCGCGTGGTAGGCGCTAACCGCGAGGTTTTGGCGCGGCGCATCGTGCTCCATAAGAACTCCTTAGACCAAGGTTCGTTAGACCAATGTAGGGGCGTGGCGATCAACGTGAATTAACGGCTATTATCAATAAATTTTGAAAATTTGGCACAGGTAACGACATTCATGTGGGATTTCATCATTGTCGGTGGCGGTATTTTAGGCTTCTCCACCGCCATGCAGCTGCAACAGGCCTACCCGGATAAGCGCCTGCTGGTAGTCGAGAAGGAGTCGGGGGCGGCACAACACCAAACCGGCCACAATAGCGGGGTAATTCATGCGGGGGTGTACTACACGCCGGGCAGCCTGAAAGCGAAGTTTTGCCTGGAGGGCAACCGCGCCACGCGTGAGTTTTGCGACCAGCACAACGTGCGCTACGACATCTGCGGCAAACTGCTGGTAGCCACTAATGACCTTGAAAAGCAGCGCATGGAAGCATTGTGGGAGCGCACCGCCGCCAACGGGCTGGAGCGTGAGTGGCTGGAAGCCGACGCGCTCAAGGAGCGCGAGCCCAATATCACCGGCGTGGCGGGCATTTTCGTGCCCTCCAGCGGCATCGTGAACTACGCCGAGGTCACCCGTGCCATGGCGGCGGAATTCGAACGCTTGGGTGGTGAGATCCGCTTTGACCACTGTGTCATCGGTTTGGAAGAGCGCGCTGACGAGGTGGTGGTGATCACCCAACAAGACACCTTCACGGGGCGCTATCTCGTCACCTGTTCTGGCCTGATGGCGGATCGGGTGATTCGTATGCTGGGCAAAGACCCTGGCTTTACGATCTGCCCGTTTCGTGGGGAGTATTATCTGCTACCCGAGCACCACAACCAGATCGTGAACCACCTGATTTACCCGATTCCTGACCCCGCCATGCCGTTCTTGGGCGTTCACTTGACGCGGATGATCGATGGCACGGTGACCGTAGGCCCCAATGCGGTGCTAGCGCTGAAGCGCGAGGGTTACCGTAAGCAGGATATGTCGCTAAGCGATATGGGACAGATGTTCACCCATCCCGGTATTTTGAAAGTGTTAGGTAAACATCTGAAACCTGGGCTGTTTGAGATGAAAAACTCGCTTTATAAGCGTGGATATCTAGAGCTGGTGCGTAAGTATTGCCCTAGCTTAACGCTTGACGACCTAACGCCTTACCCAGCTGGGGTGCGCGCTCAGGCGGTCTCCAACGACGGCAAGCTGGTGGATGATTTTCTGTTTGTGAATACAAAACGTACGGTGAACGTGGGCAACGCCCCGTCGCCGGCGGCGACCTCGGCACTGCCGATTGGTGCTCATATCGTGGAGCAGGTCAACACCCTGGTGAACTAAGCTGAGCGTGTGGCCTGTATTAGCATCCCACGCACTAGCCGTGCTAACTTCTTGGCACCGCCCCGGGCAGCCGTAACGGCGAGTCGGGGCTGGGGCTTCACACCTCCTTTACGTCAACCATACCTATAAGTCCAAGCAGGACGGAGGAAACGCTCATGCGAACTCTAAAATATACCGTAGCCGCATCCATGCTAGCCGTGGCGCTGCCCGCTAGCGCACAGCAACTCTCGATTGCCACCGGTGGTACCGGCGGCGTGTACTACCCCATCGGCGGCGGCTTTGCCGAAATGATCAACAACCACATTGACGGTGCCCAGGCCACGGCCGAAGTGACCGGTGCCTCCGTCGAAAACATGGGCCTGATCATGCGTGGCGATGCCGACATGGCGTTGGCGCTGGCCGATACGGTCTACCAAGCCTACACCGGTACCGGTGATTTCGAAGGCCGCCAGATCGAGAACACACGTGCGCTGGCGTCGGTGTACCCGAATGCCGTGCAGCTCGTCACCTTGGCAGAGTCTGACATCGAAAGCATCGCGGACCTAGCCGGTAAGCGTGTCTCTGTAGGCGCACCGGGTAGCGGTACCGAGCTGAACGCCCGTGCCCTGCTGGAAGCCAACGGCGTTAGCTACGAAGACTTTACCCCCCAGCGTCTGAACTTCAACGAAACCGCCGATGCGATCCGTGATGGCGACATCGACGCCGGTTTCTGGAGCGTTGGACCGCCCACCAGTTCTATCCTCAACCTTGCCGCGACACGCGATATCCGCCTCATTGGCCTGTCGGATGAAGAGATCGCCAACGCACAAGAAGCCGAAGCCGTCTTCGCCCCTTACGAGCTGGCCGCCGGTATGTACGACGGCATGGACGAAGCGGTGCAGACCATCGGTATTCCCAACGTGCTGGTTGTCAACTCTGATATGGATGAAGAGTTGGCCTACCAACTGACCCAGCTGCTGTTTGAAAACACCGATGAGCTGATTGCCGTTCACCCGGCGGCTAACGACACCACCATCGAGTTCACCATGAACTCAACACCGGTGCCGCTGCACCCGGGTGCGATTCGCTACTTCGAAGAAGTCGGCGCTGAGATCCCGGACCGTCTGCGCCCTTAATCCATTAGGAGCCGTGCCATGCAGTGGCAACGACGACTGATGGCGCTCTTACTGGTGGGTGGTTTGTTCGCCGAAGCGGGGGCCTCCCTCGCTTCGGCGACTGCGTCTAAGCGCTTGACGGTGGTGACCGAGCAGGGCGACACGCTAGTGGATGCAGCCGCGCCAGAGGGCAGCCGCTGGTGCATCCAGTGGCAGCACTCTGTCGAACACTTCACGGTGTTGGACTGCTACCGCAATGCGGCCGGTACGCTGCTGCTCGAGCGCAGCCATCAACCGGATTTTGCCGCAGGGCTTGGACATATCTTTGGGCGTGGTGAGCAGGTATCCGACGGTGAGGGCGGCTACTGGATCAACGCAATCAACGAACCGGTGGCGAACAACCGCTACGTGCTACGGGTAGGCTCCGAGGCCGTCAACCACCGTGTCATGTGGCCAGATGGCGAGCATCCCACCGTGAGCTTGAGCGAGCGGGCCGCCGGTCAGCGCGTCACGATTGCTTTGTCATCGCCCTAAATCCTGCGTCGCTTGCCAGCTATGTGCGCTTATCGATGTCACGTTTCATAAAAATTAAGTGGGTGTTAACCCCCTAAGTTAGCTAACGCTTCCGAGGACTTCATGAACGAATCCACGCCACCGCCGACTGTGATGCCGGGCGGCAATGCGATTCAACCCCGCTTCGTTTTATGGTGTATCACCATCGTGGCGGTGGGACTCTCGCTCTTCCAACTCTACTCGGCGGGTATTCAGCCGCTGGGCCTGTTCTATCAGCGCAGTATTCACTTGGCGCTGATCATGCTGCTGGCATTTTTGATGTTTCCGGCCTTCGGGCCTAACCGAAAGCGCGGCATTCTGGGCTGGGGCATCGACCTCGTCTTCTTTGCCGGGGCGCTGATCACCGGCGGCTACCTGGTACTCAACCTCGATGCCATCTTCAGTCGCGCCGGGTTCTGGAATCAGACCGATATCTTGGTCGCGTGTATTGCCACGGTCACCGTGCTGGAAGCCAGCCGCCGCGCGGTGGGCTTTGGTATGACGGTGATTGGCCTGTTGGCCATTATCTACGCCTTTGCTGGCCCCCGGGGGGAGCTGCCTTGGCTGGGCGAGTGGATGCCCGGCATCATGGAACATCGTGGGTATAGCCTCGACCGCGTAGCGGGCCAGCTTTACCTTGGCCAAGAGGGCATTTTCGGCCTGCCGCTGGGAGTGGCGGCCACCTATATCTTTATTTTCGTGCTCTTCGGCGCCTTTCTGGAAAGCACCGGTGCCGGTAAATTCTTTATCGATATGGCCTATGCCGCCACCGGGCGTCAGCGCGGCGGCCCGGCGAAAGCCGCCGTGCTGGCCTCGGCGGGCATGGGCTCCATTTCGGGGAGCGCCATTGCCAACGTGGTGACCACCGGCGCGTTTACCATTCCCCTGATGAAAAAGCTGGGTTACCAGCCCAAACAGGCGGGGGGTATCGAAGCGGCGGCCTCTACCGGCGGGCAAATCATGCCGCCGCTGATGGGTGCTGGCGCGTTTTTAATCGCGGAATATACCAACACGCCGTACCTGGAAATTGTCAAAATCAGTATCCTCCCGGCGATCATGTACTTCGCGACGGTCTATCTCTTCGTGCATATCATCGCCTTGAAGCAGGGCATGCAGGGCATGGCCAAGAGCGAGTTGCCGCAAATGCGTCAGGTTATGAAGGATGGCTGGCACTTCCTGCTTCCGCTGGCGGTACTGGTGTGGCTGCTGGCCATGAGCATGTCACCCATGCGGGTGGGCTACTACGCAGTCGTCACCATGGTGGCGGTGGCCGTTTTGCGCTACGCGCTTTGGTACTTCTTCGTGGCACCCAAACAGGGCGAGCCGGTCACGGTCGAACGCACCAAAGTGGTCGTATGGACAGGTCTGGTGAAGCTGGTACAGGGGTTGGAGCTGGGCGCGCGCAATGCCGTCGCGGTTTCCATGGCCTGTGCGGTGGCGGGTATCATCGTCGGCGTGGTCGGTTTGACCGGGCTGGGGCTGAAGTTCTCCTCCATGATGCTGGCGTTCTCCGGCGGTAATCTGGTACTCGCGCTGCTTCTGGTGCTGATTGCGAGTTTGATTCTAGGCATGGGCCTGCCGGTGACCGCGAGCTATATCGTGCTGATCGTTCTCGTCGGACCGGCGCTTACCTCGGAGTTCGGCGTGCCGCTGTTGATCGCGCACCTGGTGGTGTTCTGGTACTCCCAGGACTCCAACGTCACGCCGCCCATTGCGCTCGCGGGGTTTGCCGGGGCGGCCATTGCGGGCAGTAAACCCATGGAGACGGGATTCCAGGCGTGGAAGTTTGCCAAAGGGCTCTATTTGATTCCGCTGTTCATGGTCTTCAATCCGGAAATCATCATCGGCGGGCCGGTGCTCGTGGTGGTCTGGAACGCGGTCATCGCGCTGTTGGCGCTCTGTGCGTTTGCGGCTTCGCTAGAGGGGTATTTGTTCACCCGCATGTCTTGGCTGCCGCGCCTGGCCATTGGCGGTGCGATCGTCGGTGTGTTCTACCCGAGTCTCTGGACCGAAATGGCAGGGGTCGCCGTGATGATCGTCGCCATCGCGGCCAACTGGCAGGCGAGCAAGCGGGAGACACCACCGGTTGCCGGTTGAGTGTGCCGAGTAGACAAGCAGCACCAAAAAAGCCCGGGAACGTCAGCTCCCGGGCTTTTCGTGTCAACGGCTCACCCGTGGGCTAACCGATGGTCGGTGCCTTAGAAGATCGACTCTGCCGTGCCTGACCCCTGCGAGCCGCTGGCCTCTTCCAGCTCCTGGCTGATACGGCGAGGCTGGAAGTCGGGCAGATGATCCTGGTGGAACAGCTCCGAGATGCCGCCAGACTGGTCATCGTGCAAGCGACGGCCGGTATTCGGGTCCACCCGCGCGGTGACGATGGTATCGGGACGCTCTGGCAGCGCAGAGGGCGTCCCTTCCAGCGCATCGCCCATGAAGTCGATCCAGATCGGCAGTGCAGCATTCGCGCCGTACTCGGCAATGGTGTCGTTGCTGTCTTTACCGACCCACACCGTCGTTACGAGATTGCTGTTGAAACCGGCAAACCAAGCGTCCCGCTGGCTGTTAGTCGTCCCGGTTTTACCGACGATGTCGTCACGGTTCAGGCTTAGCGCTGCCCGGCCCGTGCCCGATGTGATGACGTCGCGCAGCATGTCACGCAGGATGTACACCGCTGCGGGGTCAGCGACGCGGGGCGCGATAGGGTAGCTCTTCCCATCGATTTCGACGGTTTCCTGGTCCTCGGCACAGTTCACGCAGGCCACCTGCGGCGTGGCTTCGTCAATGACTTCGTTATCGTCATCACGAGTGACGCGCTCGATAAACCAAGGCGCGACCTGGAAGCCACCGTTGGCGATCACCGCGTAGGCGTTGGTCATCTCCATGGGCGTGAGGCTGGCGCTCCCCAGGGCCAGTGACAGACCGCGGGGAAGGCGCTCAGGCGCAAAGCCAAAGCCTTCGAGGTACTGAATGGTGTGGTCGAGCCCCATGGTTTGCAGAACGCGAATGGTGACGAGATTGCGCGAACGCGCAAGCGCCGGACGCAGGCGCATCGGCCCTTGGAAGTCGCGGCTGGAGTTCACCGGACGCCACAGCGAATCGCTGCCGTCGTCCAGCACCACCGGCGCGTCATTGACCACACTGGCAGCGTTCATTTCGCCATCCTGTAGCGCGGCGAGGTAGATGAACGGCTTGAAGATCGAGCCAGACTGGCGCTGGGCCTGAACGGCACGGTTGAATTTACTGGCGTTGAAATCGAACCCGCCTTGAAGTGCCAGAATCGCGCCGGTGCGCGGGTCTTGCGCCACCAGCGAACCTTCGGCATCCGGGCGCTGAGAGAGACGCAGCGTGCCGTCGTCGGTTTCGATGACACGGATCATATCGCCACGTTCGGCAATCTGCGCTGCGCTGCTGGGCTCGGCCCCGCGGCTACGCGGGCTCAAATAGGGGCGCGCCCAGTTCAGGCCGCTCCACGGAATGGTTTGCAGCTCACCGCCACGGGTCAGTACCTGCATCTCGCGGCCACTGCTCTCTACTACGATGGCGGGTTGCAGTAGGCCGTAGTTAGGCGTGCGCTCCAGTACCTGTAGCCAGTTGCTCACATCGCCATCCACACCTTCGACTTCGGTTTGGCTGCGTTGGGCAGCCTGACGTGCGGTTTGGCGTATTTCCGGCGACTCGGACAGCTCCTCTTCCAGGCCCTGGGTATTGGTCTGCTCTTGGGCTTCTACCAAGCTGGGCGCGATGTCTTCCTGCTCGGCACCGCGCCAACCGTGACGCAGGTCGTACTCGATCAGACCGTTGGCCAGCGCTTGGCGGGCAAAGGGCTGCAGTTCGCTGTCGATGGTGGTGTAAATACGGTAGCCGCCGGTATAGGCGGTGTCGCCAAAGCGTTCGATGGCGTACTGGCGAGCCATCTCTGCCACGTAGGCGGCATCCACTTCGGTTTGCGTGTAGTGACGGCGCGCGGTGACCGGCGCCTGCACGGCATTCTGGTAGGTATCGTTATCGATATAGCCAAGCTCGCGCATACGGAACAGGATCCAGTTGCGGCGGATCAGTGAGCGCTCGGAGTTGGCCAGCGGGTTGAACGCCGAGGGTGCTTTGGGCAGCCCGGCAATCATCGCCGTTTCTGCCAGACTCAGCTCGGCCAGCGGCTTGTCGTAATAGGTCTCGGCGGCGGCGGCAATCCCGTAGGCGCGGTTACCCAGGAAGATTTTGTTGACGTAAAGCTCGAAGATCTCCTCTTTATCGAGGATTTGTTCCATTTGCAGGGCCAGCAGAATCTCTCGAATCTTACGCGTGAAAGTCTGATCCAGGGTCAGCATGTAGTTACGCGCGACCTGCATGGTGATGGTAGAACCGCCCGATTGAATGGTGCCGCCGCTCTGTACCAGCTCGACCGCCGCCCGCGCTAGGCCGCGCGGGTCGACACCGGCGTGGTCGAAGTAGCTGGCATCTTCGGCGGCGATCAGCGCGTTGATCATGTCTTGGGGAATGTCGTCGAAGTCGATCGCCATGCGGCGCTCTTCACCGAATTCGCCGATCAGCTTGCCGTCGTTGGTAAAGATTCGCAGCGGGGTGTGCAGTTCGAAATCCTGCAGCTGGCGCACGTCGGGCAGGCCCGGCGAGAAATAGATAGCGGCACCGATCACCGCCAGTATGACCGCACCCGAGAGCGCAACGACCAGCGAAAATAGTGACAGCACAAGAGTTCGTAAAAACGTCATGAACAGTGGGCACCCGTGAAAAGAAGAGTAGGTATGGTGGTGTAACCGCCATAGCGCGCAATTGGCTGCCATTATAGGAAGGGGAGGCAGCGGCCACCAGTGTTGATATGACGTAGAGGCATTGGCGTGTGCCTTAACTAAAAATCATGTAACCTCGAAACTCGCACGACAGGCAGGCGGAGTCGAACTCAACATGCGCTTACTAAAACCCAGTAAAGGGTTGATTGGTGTCGATATTACGTCGGCCACCGTCAAGCTACTCGAACTCAAACGGTGTAACGACAACTATCAGGTCGAGAGCTATGCCGTACGTCCGCTGCGCGAGGGCGCGGTGGTCGAACGCCGCATTCGTGATATGAACGATGTTGCCAACGTGCTGAGTCGTGCCGTCGAGCATGCCAAACCGTCTACGCGTAAGGCGGCCGTGGCCGTTCCGGCCAGCGCCGCCATTACCAAGACGCTCCAGTTTCCCGTATCGCTGAGCGAAGACGAGATCGAGGAGCGGATCATCGCCGAGTCTGACCGGCATATTCCGTTTCCGTTCAGCGAGGTGGCGTTCGACTTTCACTGCCTTGGGCCCGCGCCCTTCGATGACGAGCAGCAGCAAGTCATTCTGGTCGCCTGCCGCCAGCAGGACGTGTCGCAGCTCACTGAAACCTTGGAGCGGGCAGGGCTAGAGCCCGCGGCGGTAGACGTGGAAACCTTCGCCATGGAGCGTTCGCTGGCCGAGCTGCGCCGCCAGCTCAACGTAGACAGCGACCCCAACGCCTGCGTCGGGCTGGTGGATATCGGCGCGAACATGAACGCCTTTCACGTGGTGCGTGGTGGCCATATCGTCTACAGCCGCGATACCGTGTTTGGCGGCCGCCAGCTCACCGACGCTATTCGCGATCACTACTCCTTGAGCAACGAAGAGGCCGGCTTTGCGAAAAAGCGCGGTGGCCTGCCAGAGGATTACCACGACAAAGTGCTCAATCCGTTTCTGGAGACCGTCGTGCAGCAGGTGGGACGCTCGCTGCAGCTTTACTATACCGCTGGCCGTCAGCATGAAGTGCAACACATCGTGCTAGCGGGCGGCTCCAGCGTCATTCCCGGCTTGGCCGAACGCATTGCCGAAGATAGCGGCATGTCGGTGACCATTGCCAACCCGTTCCAGCGAATGCGGGTCAACAAGCGCCTCAACATGGAAGGTCTGACCAACGATGCCCCCGCCATGCTCACCGCTGGGGGTTTAGCGATGAGGGTCGGGCTATGAGCATCACGATTAACCTGCTTCCCTGGCGGGAAGCGCGCCGGGAAAAGCGGACCCGCCGTTTTTACGGAGTCGTGGTGCTGATGCTGGTGGCGGGCATTGCCCTGGGCCTGGGGGTCGCCCAGCTCTACCAGCAAAAGCTAGCCGCCCAGCAGCAGCGTAATGCCTACATCACCCAGCACATCGAGCGCCTGAACAACGAAATTGCCGACGTACAGCGCTACCAGCAAACCGCCGAGCGCTTGGGTGAACAGTTAACGCTGTTTCAAACCCTGCAAGCCGAGCGGATCAGCACCGTGCAGCTTTTCAATGCTATCGCCGCGAGTGCGGTGGATGGCGTGGTGTATCAGCGCCTGACGCGCACCGGCGAGCAGGTGAGCGTATCGGCCATGGCAGGCAGCGAGCGTCAGGTCTCCGATCAGCTTCGTCAGCTCGCCAGCGTGCCAGAGCTTGGCGTGCCGCTCCTGTCGGAAGTCACCAGCGGGCAGGATGGCAACAGTCGCATGTTCCAGTTCGAAGTGGTGCAATCCTCGCTGGAAGAGCTCGGTGATGAGGAGGAGTCGCCATGAAGTGGGGGCGCGAGCGGTGGCAGGATGAGTGGCAGCGGCTGAAAACCCTGGATTGGCAGGCGCTGGATGTCAAAGAGGCGGGTGAATGGCCTGTGCTGCTCAAAGCACTGTGTGGTGCACTGGCGTTTGGCGTCGCCCTTGGCGGGCTGAGTTGGTGGTTGGTGAGCGAAAAGCGCGTCGAGCTGGAAGCAGCGGAGCGCCAAGAGGCGCGGCTTTTGAACGAATACCGCAGCAAAGTTTCCGAAGCGGCGTTTTTGCCCGAAGTGCGCGACCAGCTCACCGCTCTCGAAGAGCAGATGGCCACCATGCGTTCCATGCTGCCCACCAGTGCCGAAATTCCCTCGTTGCTGGACAGTATTAGCGATGCGGCGTTGGATAATGACCTCAGTATCGAGACGATTCGCCTGCGTCCCACCGTGAGCAACACGCACTATGTGGAACACCCGCTGGATATTCAGGTGCGTGGCGGCTATCACGAGCTGGCGCAATTCGTGGCCGATATTAGCCAGCTAGCACGTATCGTGACCCAGCACGATGTCGCGCTTTCGCCTGCCGAGCAGAGTGGGGAGTCGCTGCGAATGTCGCTGGTGGCCCGCACCTATAGCTATATAGAAGAAGCAGGCGAAGGGGAGGTGCCAGCCCCATGAAGCGTTTATTCAGCATTGGCATGGTGGCGCTGCTGGCAGGCTGTGGCGATGCCAACCTCAGCCAGCTAGAGTCGGTCATGGAGGAGATTCGGCGTGCCCCGACGGGGCAGCCGCCGGTCATCATTCCGACGATTCCCGAATACCAGCCGGTGGATTACCGCTATAGTGACACCCGCAGCCCCTTTCTGGCACCTGAGAGCGTGCGGGCGACCGACGTGGTTGCGGTCTTCGACAGCGCCTTGGCCCCCGACCAGCAACGAAAGGCCGAGCCGCTCGAGCAGTTTCCGCTCCAAAGCCTGCGTTTAGTGGGCACGCTGCGCATGGGGGGGCAGCAGGTGGCGCTGATCAGCGCGCCGGACGGCAGCGTGACCAGCGTGCGTGAAGGCAATTATCTCGGCACCGACTACGGGCAGGTCACCGACATTCGCCCGCAGGAAGTGCACATCACCGAACGTATTTTAAATCAGCAGGTGGGTTGGCAGGAGCGTCAGGCAACGCTCAGCTTGGATGAGTAGCCAGCGCGCTCACGCCACCAGGCAACCCACTTCATGACTTGTTACCGGATGACACCTATGGCCGCTACACTTCGTCGAATGACGCTATCACTGTTAGCTCTGATGCCAACGTTTGCTTTTGGGTCCGTGCTAACCGATTTGGATGTGCGCCAAACCGGCAGCGGTGAGGTCGAGCTGCTCCTGCAATTCAGCGGCGGTGTCGCCGAACTGCGCGGCTACCGATTGGACGCGCCGCCCCGCTTGGCGCTGGATCTGGCCGATACGCAGAGCGATCTGCCCCAGCGCCGGATCAGCGTGGAGAACGCAAGCGTCGAGCAGATTACAGCGCTGGAGGGAAATGGCCGAACGCGTCTGGTGGTCGATTTACGCCAGCCGCTCGACTACACCTCCCGAGTGGAAGGCGACCAGCTGCGCATTACGCTGGTGGCGGCTGCCAGTGCGCCGCCGTCTGCGCCAGCGGCCATGAACGCCGCGTCGTCCGAGCCGGTCAGTGGCGGCCTGGAAACCGACGAAGGGCCGCAAGTCACCGACATCGATTTTCGCCGGGGAGCGGATGGCGCCGGTCGTTTGTTGGTTACGTTCGACCGCGAAGGCGTGGTGACCCAGGTGCGCGAAGGCAGTGACGGAGTGGTCGTGGCCGAACTGCGCGATGTGGACATTCCCGATGCGCTCAACCAAATCTACGATGTGACCGATTTCGCGACGCCGATTACGCGCATCACGCCTCGCTCTGGGCAGCGCGATACGCTGCTGGAGCTGCAAACCAACGGTCCCTACGCGATGATCTCATCGCAAAGCGGTCGTACGCTCACCGTCGAAGTGCAGCCAGTGAGCCAAGCCAGCCAGCAAGAGCGCGATCAGCAGGGCGAGAGTTTTACCGGCGATCGCCTGAGCCTCAATTTCCAAGATATCGAAGTACGCGCGGTGCTGGCTACCCTGGCCGAATTTACCGGCCTGAACCTGGTGGCGAGCGACAGCGTCACGGGCCGGGTGACGCTCAATCTGAACGACGTGCCCTGGGATCAGGCGCTGGCGCTGATTCTGCAAAGTCAGGGACTCTCAAGCCGTGAGCAGGGCAATGTCATTGTCGTGGCACCGGCGGGGGAGCTGGCGGAGATCGAGCGCCAAGAGATCGAAGCGCGCAACCAGCAGCAGACGTTAGCGCCGCTGGTGACCGAGTTCATCGAGGTGAAATACGCCCGGGCCGAAGACTTGGCCCAACTGCTGCGTGGGGCGGAAGGCTTTGGTTTGCTGACCGAGCGTGGCCGGGTGAGTGTCGATCAGCGCACCAACACGCTGTTGATCCAAGATACTGCCGATCAGGTGCGCGACATCATGCGTACCCTCGACCGTCTTGATGTGGCGGTACGCCAAGTACAAATAGAGGCGCGCATCGTGATTGCCCGGGATACGGCGTCTCGTGAGCTGGGCGTGAACTGGGGCGTTTCCAGCACCCGCGGCTTTGTAGAAGGAGACGACGGTACGTTCTCACGTCGCGATATCAACCCTGACGGCATCAACCGCGCTCAGGGGGGGCTGGCGGTGGATTTGGGCTCCACGGCGGCAGCCAACACCGGCTTTAGCTTTGGCTACCTTTCTGGGGATATTCTGCTCGACCTGGAGCTACGCGCGTTGGAAAGCGAAGGCAAGAGCCAGACGATCTCCCAGCCCCGCGTGATTACCGCCAACCAGCGCACCGCCACCATTCGCCAGGGCGAAGAGCGGGCGTTCCAGAGTGTCGATGCCCAGGGCAACCCGGATACCGAATTCAAAGAGGCGGAGCTGTCGCTGGAGGTGACCCCACAAATCACCCCGGACAATCGCATCATCATGGATTTGGTGATCAAGAACGATAGCTTCCGTGAGAGCGAGTTTGGCGGCGAGCCGCCCATCGATACCAATCAAATCGAAACCCAGGTGCTGGTGGATAATGGCCAGACGGTGGTGTTAGGCGGTATTTTGACCACAGAGCAGCTTAGCCAAATGGCCAAGACGCCGCTTCTCGGTGACCTTCCGGTGCTAGGACGCCTGTTCCGCTATACCGAAGAGAGCAATGAAAAGGTAGAGTTACTGGTCTTTATTACTCCACGACTACTTGATGATGGTTTGGCGGTTCGCTGATGCAGGATTTACCCAATCTTTTTTTAATAGGCCCCATGGGGGCTGGTAAGAGCACGATAGGCCGCCTGTTGGCGGGAGAGCTATCGCGCCCGTTTTACGATAGCGACCACGCCATACAGGACCGCTGCGGTGCCGATATTCCCTGGATCTTTGACGTAGAGGGCGAGCCCGGCTTTCGCCAGCGTGAAATCCAGATGATCGACGAGCTTACCCAATTAGCGGACGTGGTCGTTGCCACCGGCGGTGGCGCGGTGCTGCGGGAAGAGAACCGCCGTGCCCTGCGTGAGCGCGGCACGGTCATCTACTTGATGACCACCGTCGAACAGCAGCTAAAACGGACCGCCAAGGATCGCAACCGCCCGCTGTTGCAGTGTGCCAACCGCGAGCAGGTGCTCAACGACATGTTTGCCACCCGCGACCCGCTCTACCGCGCGACGTCTGACATTACCGTGCGCACGGATCGCCGAAGCCCGCGGGCGGTGGTCAACGAGATTTTACGCCGCGTACACCGCATGATCGATCCGTTGGACGCTGCCAGCGCCCCGCAGAAAAAGGTATCCCCATGACCGAACAAGCCCATCACCACACGTTAACCGTTGAACTGGGTGAGCGCAGTTATCCCATTCACATTGGCGTGGGGCTGCTCCAACGCTCGGATAGCTTCGTGCCTTATCTGGCAGGTCATCAGGTGATGATCGTCACCAACGAGACGGTGGCCCCGCACTATTTGAAGGCGCTACAGGACGTGTTGCCCGAGCAGCTCGACGTGCGTACCTTGGTGTTGCCTGACGGAGAGCAGTACAAAACCATCGAGCAGGTGGGGCGCATTTGGGATGCGCTGCTCGAAGCAGGCTTCAATCGGCGCTGTACACTGATTGCTTTAGGCGGCGGTGTGATGGGCGATATGGTGGGCTATGCAGCGGCGTCCTATCAGCGCGGCGTGGCGTTCATCCAAGTGCCCACCACGCTGCTGTCGCAGGTGGACTCCTCGGTGGGCGGCAAAACCGGCGTGAACCATCCGCTGGGTAAGAACATGATTGGCGCGTTTTGGCAGCCCAAGGCCGTGGTAGTCGATATCGCTACCCTCACCACCTTGCCCGCTCGGGAACTCTCAGCGGGGCTTGCCGAGGTAGTGAAGTACGGTTTTATTCGCGATGCGGCCTTCCTCGCTTGGCTTGAGCAAAACATGGCGGCGCTACGCCGTGTCGAACCCGAGGTGGTGGCTGAAGCCATCGCCAAGAGCTGCCAGATCAAAGCCGATATCGTGGCGGAAGACGAAACCGAGCAGGGCGTGCGGGCGCTCTTGAACCTTGGACACACCTTTGGCCACGCCATCGAGGCGCATCAAGGCTACGGCAACTGGCTGCACGGCGAAGCCGTGGGAGCGGGCATGGCGATGGCCGCCACGCTCTCTCATCAGCTTGGCTGGATTAGCGCGGATGCACTTGAGCGCACGAAAAGGGTGATTGAAAGCGCGGGTCTTCCGCTGGTCGCGCCCGCGGGCATGTCGACGGATGACTTCTTGGCGCGTATGCGGTTGGATAAAAAGAACGTCGATGCGCGTCTGCGTCTGGTGCTGCTGAAGGACTTGGGCGATGCTTGCGTCAGCGACGCCACTCCAGCCGACACCTTACGGCAGCTACTGGATGGCTACCCTCGCGGCCAGGGGATAGTTGGCTAGCCTTACCGCTCGGAACCCGCCTCTGATCAGGCGGGTTTTTTTCTGCCCGTGAAGAGCCGATACAAGCATTGCGTAATGATATCCGTATGCCTTATGCGCTATCGGCATGGGGTTTTTGGTGATAATTAGACTAAAGTCTAATGAGCTCTTTCGGTCGTTAAAATATCGTTTCTTTGCATTGCAAGCCGTTGAAGTATAACTGTTTTTTTATTGAACGGTAATGCAACTACGGGTTTTGGCGAGGGTTTTTAGCGATTGGCGCACGCCGGGCGATTGCGCTACGCGGTGGCAAATCGCTATGCTGAGCGACCATTTTCTTGCAGCAGCGAATGCGGAAAACACCCTATTTCGGGCGGGTAACAAGAGCCATAAAAAAAGAAAAACCCGTAATAATACCATAAAAACGCTGCTTACAAAATACGCTGACTAGAGGCACGCCCATGAATAGAGGTCTTCACCAGCCAGGCGAGTTTCGCGATAACTGCGGCTTTGGCCTTATTGCCCACATGGAAGGGCAGGCCAGCCACGACTTGCTGAAAACGGCTATTGAATCACTGACTTGCATGACCCACCGTGGCGGTATCGCGGCAGATGGTAAAACTGGCGACGGTTGCGGTCTGCTGCTGAAGATGCCCGCACAGTTCATGCGTGCTGCCGCCAAAGAAGCGCTCGACGTCGAGCTGGGCGAGCGCTTTGCGGTGGGCTCGGTGTTTTTGCCCAACGACGATGCGCGTGCCTCTAAAGCGAAAGAGACGCTGGTTGCTGAACTCAGCGCGCGTGGTTTGGACGTGCTGGGCTGGCGCGTAGTGCCCACGGACTCCAGCGTCTGTGGCCCCATGGCGCTAGACTGCCTGCCGCGCATCGAGCAAGTGTTCGTTGCCCCTGGCAGCAGCGAGCACTTCGATGTCGACCTCTTCATGGGTCGCCGTTACGCCGAGCAGGCGCTGCGCAGCGACGAAGATTTCTACGTGGCGTCGCTCTCCACTGAAGTCGTCTCCTATAAAGGCTTGGTGATGCCGGAAGATCTACCGGCGTTCTACAAAGACCTGAACGACCCACGTCTGGAAACCGCCATCTGCGTGTTCCACCAGCGCTTCTCGACTAACACCGCACCGCGCTGGCCGTTGGCGCAGCCGTTCCGCTTGCTGGCGCACAACGGTGAAATTAACACCATCGAAGCCAACCGTGGTTGGGCGAACTCGCGTAAGGCGAACTTCGTTAACGAGCGTCTGCCGGATATCGCCAAGCTGGACGAAATCGTCAACACCACCGGCTCCGACTCCTCCAGTATGGATAACATGCTGGAAGTGCTTCTGACCGGCGGCATGGAGCTGCACCGCGCCGTGCGCATGATGGTGCCGCCCGCCTGGCAAAACGTCGAGACCATGGACGCCGAGCTGCGCGCGTTCTACGAGTACAACTCCATGCACATGGAGCCGTGGGACGGCCCTGCGGGCGTGGTGATGACCGACGGCCGCCAAGCAGTCTGTATGCTGGACCGTAACGGCCTGCGTCCCGCGCGCTGGGTGATTACCAAGAATGGCTACATCACCCTGGCCTCCGAAATCGGCACCTACGGCTACAAGCCGGAAGACGTGGTGGCAAAAGGCCGCGTCGGACCCGGCCAGATGCTGGCCGTGGATACCCAAACGGGCGAAGTACTGCACACTCAGGATATCGATGATCGCCTGAAGTCCGCATACCCCTACAAGCGCTGGCTGAAGCAGGAAGCGAACTACCTGGAGTCGGCGCTGACCGAACTGGCGCGCTTCCAAACGATGGACACTGAGGCACTGAACGTGCAGCAGAAGATGTTCCAGGTGACGTTCGAAGAGCGCGACCAGGTGCTGCGCCCGCTGGCGGAAAGTGGCCAGGAAGCGGTGGGCTCCATGGGGGACGATACGCCCATGGCGGTACTGTCGAGTCGCCCGCGCCTGCTGACCGATTACTTCCGTCAGAAGTTTGCCCAGGTCACCAACCCGCCGATCGATCCGCTGCGCGAAGCGATCGTGATGTCGTTGGAAACCTGCTGTGGTGCGGAGCTGAACGTCTTCAAGGCCACGCCGGAACACGCTCACCGCTTGATTTTGACCACGCCGGTGCTCTCGCCGCGTAAATTCACTGCCCTGGTAAGCCAGGATGATCCAGCTTTTGCCAGCCACATGCTGACGCTGGGCTATGACCCTGAGCAGACCAGCTTGCAGCAGGCGATCACCGCGCTATGCCAAGAAGCCGAAGCGCAGGTGAAAGCGGGTAAAGTGATTCTGGTGCTGAGCGATGCGGAGCTGCCCAAAGGCCAGTTGCCCATTCAGGCAGCCTTGGCGGTGGGTGCCGTTCACTCCCACCTTGGCCGCTTGGCGCTACGCCCCAACGCCAACATTGTGGTCGAGACCGGTTACGCTCGCGATGCGCACCAGATGGCGGTGCTGTTCGGTGTGGGCGCAACGGCGGTCTACCCGTGGCTGGCGTATCAGGTCATGGCGGATATGCACCGCACGGGCGAGCTGACCGGCAACCCAGCAGATGCTCGCGAGAACTACCGTAAGGGCCTGCAGAAAGGACTGTTCAAGATTCTTTCGAAGATGGGCATCTCGACGCTGGCTTCCTACCGTGGCTCCATGCTGTTTGAAGCCGTCGGCCTGGCGGATGAAGTCATGGATACCTGCTTCGTGGGCATGGCCTCTCGTATTCAGGGCACCGGCTTTGCCGAGCTTCAGCTTCAGCAAGAGCTGCTGGCCAAGGATGCGTGGATTCCCCGCAAAGGCATCTCCCAAGGCGGCATGCTCAAGTACGTGCATGGCCACGAGTACCACGCCTACAACCCGGACGTAGTGAAATCGCTGCAAGCCGCCGTGCAAGAAGGCAGCTACGCCAAGTGGAAAAAGTTTGCCCAGCTGGTGAACGAGCGCCCGGTGGCCACCATTCGTGACCTGCTGACGCTCAAGCCTTCCGAGTCGCCGGTGCCGCTGGAAGAGGTCGAGCCCATTGAAGCGCTGATTCCGCGCTTTGACAGCGCCGGTATGTCGCTGGGTGCGCTCTCTCCCGAGGCGCACGAAGCGCTGGCCCAGGCCATGAACGAGGCGGGCGGTCGCTCCAACTCCGGTGAAGGCGGCGAAGACCCGGCGCGTTACGGCACCATTCGCAGCTCGAAAATCAAACAAATCGCCTCTGGGCGCTTTGGCGTGACCCCGGCTTACTTGGTCAATGCCGAAGTGCTGCAGATCAAGGTAGCCCAGGGCGCCAAGCCCGGTGAGGGCGGCCAGCTACCGGGCGGTAAGGTCAATCAACTGATTGCCCGCTTGCGCTACTCGGTGCCCGGCGTCACGCTGATTTCACCGCCGCCTCACCACGATATTTACTCCATCGAGGACTTGGCGCAGCTGATCTTTGACCTCAAGCAGGTCAACCCAGACGCGCAGGTCTCGGTAAAACTAGTCTCCGAGCCAGGGATCGGCACTATTGCCACCGGCGTCGCCAAAGCCTATGCGGATTTAATCACCGTGTCTGGCTACGACGGCGGCACCGCAGCCAGCCCGCTCACCTCCATCAAGCACGCCGGTTCCCCTTGGGAGCTGGGCCTGCCTGAGGTGCATCAAGCGCTGCGCATTAACGGCCTGCGGGACAAAATTCGTCTGCAAACCGATGGTGGTCTGAAGACCGGCCTTGACGTCGTCAAAGCGGCGATTCTGGGTGCTGAAAGCTTCGGTTTCGGCACCGCGCCGATGGTCGCGCTGGGCTGTAAATACCTGCGTATTTGCCACCTGAACAACTGCGCCACCGGTGTTGCAACCCAGGATGACTTCCTGCGTGGCGAGCACTTCCGCGGCACCGTGGATATGGTGAAAAACTACTTCCGCTTTATTGCCGAAGAAGTGCGTGAATTGATGGCCATGCTGGGCGTTCGCAAGCTCACCGACCTGATTGGCCGCACGGACCTGCTGGAAGTGCTGGAAGGCAACACGGCGTCGCAGCGTAAGTTGGACTTAATGCCGCTGCTGGCGAACGACTTCGTGCCTGCAGATGCGCCGCAGTTCTGTGAAGTGAGCCGCAACGTGCCCCACGACCCGGGTGCCAAAAACCAGGAAGTCTTGGCGGCGCTGAAAGAGGCCATCGAGTCTCAGTCTGGCGGCACGTTCGATTTCACCATCACTAACTGCGACCGCAGTGTAGGGGCGCTCACCTCCGGGGCGATTGCCAAGCGTTACGGTGAAGAGGGCCTTGAGGCCGCTCCGGTCACCGCGCGCTTTACCGGCGTGGCAGGCCAGAGCTTTGGGGTGTGGAACGCCCGCGGCCTGAACCTTTACCTGGAAGGCGATGCCAACGACTACGTCGGTAAAGGCATGAACGGCGGCAGCATTGTGATCGTGCCGCCGAAAGTCAGCCAGTTCGAGAGCCACAAAACGGCCATCATCGGCAACACCTGCCTCTATGGGGCGACAGGCGGCACGCTGTTTGCCGCAGGTACCGCTGGCGAGCGCTTTGCGGTGCGTAACTCCGGCGCGACGGCCGTGATCGAAGGCGCGGGCGACCACTGCTGTGAGTACATGACCGGTGGTTTGGTCTGCGTGCTGGGTGAAACCGGCGTTAACTTCGGGGCGGGCATGACCGGTGGCTTTGCCTATGTGCTCGATGAAGACCGGACCTTCGTGGACAAGTACAACCACGAGCTGGTCGAAATTCACCGGGTCAACACCGAAGCGATGGAAGCCTACCGTCGACACCTGCGGGAAATGATCGAGGCCTACGTGGCCGCGACGGGTTCCGCACGCGGTGCGGCGATTCTGGAAGACTTTAGCGACTACGCGCGCCACTTCTGGCTGGTGAAGCCGAAAGCGGCCAGCCTGGGTAGTCTGCTGGATCAGTCTCGGCGTCAGCCGCAATAACCGTCAGCGCCTACGCTTCGAGGAGAGAGATCATGGCCAACCGTTTAAACAACGATTTTCAGTTTGTCGACGTGGGTCGTAAAGACCCACAGAAAAAACCGGCGCATACCCGGGCCAAAGAGTTCGCGGAAATTTACGAGCCGTTCAAGCCCACCGATGCGGCGAGCCAAGCGCACCGCTGCTTGCACTGCGGCAACCCCTACTGCGAATGGAAGTGCCCGGTACACAACTACATCCCCAACTGGCTGCAGCTGGTGGTGGAAGGCAACATTATCGAAGCCGCCGAGCTGTCCCACAAAACTAACTCGCTGCCGGAAGTGTGTGGCCGGGTGTGCCCGCAAGACCGCCTGTGTGAAGGCGATTGCACCCTCAACGACGGCTTTGGCGCGGTCACCATTGGCTCGGTAGAGAAGTACATTACCGATACCGCCTTTGCCATGGGCTGGCGCCCGGACATGTCCAAGGTGGTGTGGACCGATAAAAAGGTTGCGATTGTCGGTGCAGGCCCTGCGGGCTTAGGCTGTGCCGATATTCTGGCGCGCAATGGCGTCAAGCCAGTGGTGTTCGATAAGTACCCCGAAATTGGCGGTCTGCTGACTTTCGGTATTCCTGAGTTCAAGCTGGAAAAGAACGTCATGGAGCGCCGTCGTGCGGTATTCGAGGAGATGGGCGTTGAGTTCCGTCTGAATACCGAAATCGGCACCGATGTCGAGTTCGAGACGCTGCTGCAGGAGTACGACGCTGTGTTCCTGGGTATGGGTACTTACAAGTACATGCAGGGCGGCTTCCCCGGTGAAGACCTGCCCGGCGTATACAAGGCGCTGGACTTCCTGATTGCCAACGTCAACCGACGTTTGGGCTTCGAGAAAGACCCGAACGACTTCATCTCTATGGAAGGCAAGCGCGTGGTGGTGCTGGGCGGTGGTGATACCGCGATGGACTGTAACCGCACCTCGATTCGTCAGCGCGCGGCCAGCGTGACCTGTGCCTACCGCCGCGATGAAGAGAACATGCCGGGCTCGCGCCGTGAAGTCGCCAACGCGCGAGAAGAGGGCGTCGAGTTCCTGTTCAACCGCCAGCCGGTGGCGGTGGTGGGTGAAGATAAGGTCGAGGGTGTGAAGGTAGTCCGCACGCGCCTGGGCGAGCCGGATGAGAACGGCCGTCGTCGCCCTGAAGTGGTGCCGGGGTCTGAAGAGATCATTGCGGCCGATGCGGTCGTGGTAGCCTTTGGTTTCCAGGCAAGCCCGGCACCGTGGTTCGATAGCGCCAATATCGACGTTAACGAATGGGATCTTGTTAAAGCGCCTGAGCACGGTCAGTACGCCTTCCAAACCAGCAACGAAAAAATCTTTGCCGGTGGCGATATGGTGCGTGGCTCCGATCTCGTGGTCACCGCTATTTATGAAGGGCGTCAGGCCGCTGAGGGCATTCTGGATTACCTAGGCGTGTAAAGTGTGTATGTCATGCCGAACAGCACCAGGGGTAGGTCGTAGCGAGGGTCTTTTGTCATGGATGACAAAAGTAGCGCCCAGGGATGGGTTCACAGCGCCCTCGCGCAGACCTACCTCTGGGGCAACTGTGCATCGGCATCCTTTAGCCCGATCAATCGGCCTCCCACTGCTTATGTGCAGCCAGTAGCTAGGGTGGGAGGCAGCTTTAGCTCGCGACCGAGGCTGGCGCTGTTTCAGTTCAAATTGAGCCTTAAGGCGTACTCTGCTATTCTGTCGTCCCATCCTGGTGTGGCTTTCTGTTACGCCTTTTGATCACGTTTCGACAGGTTTTCCATGACACGATATATCTTCGTGACCGGCGGCGTTGTGTCCTCTCTTGGCAAGGGCATCGCGTCGGCCTCGCTGGCGGCGATTCTAGAGGCCCGCGGCCTTAAGGTCACCATGCTCAAGCTCGACCCGTACATCAACGTGGACCCGGGCACTATGAGTCCTTTCCAGCACGGCGAGGTGTTCGTCACCGAGGATGGCGCCGAGACGGACTTGGACTTAGGTCACTACGAGCGCTTTATTCGCACCAAAATGACCCAGGGCAACAACTTCACCACCGGCCGTGTGTACGAACACGTGCTGCGCAAAGAGCGCCGTGGCGATTACCTGGGTGGCACTGTGCAGGTCATTCCGCACATTACCGATGAGATCAAGCAGCGCGTCTACGCCGGAGGCGAAGGCTTCGACGTGGCGCTGGTGGAGATCGGCGGTACGGTGGGCGATATCGAATCGCTGCCGTTCCTAGAATCCATTCGTCAGATCCGCAGCGAGCTGGGCGCTAGCCGCGCCATTTACATGCACCTGACTCTGGTGCCGTACATCAAGACTGCTGGCGAAACCAAAACCAAGCCGACGCAGCACAGCGTCAAAGAGCTGCGCTCTATCGGTATCCAGCCCGATATTTTGATTTGCCGCAGCGAAGTGGAGCTCGAAGAGAGCGAGCGTCGCAAGATTGCCTTGTTCACCAACGTGGAAGAGCGCGCGGTGGTGCCGCTGCAAGATGCCGACACCATCTACCGCATTCCGCTGATGCTGCACGAGCACGGCCTCGACGATATCGTCTGCGACAAGCTGCGCCTGGAAGCAGTACCTGCGGACCTGTCGGAGTGGGTCAAGGTACTCGATGCCAAGCTCAACCCGCTGAAGTCCGTCAGCATCGCCATGGTCGGCAAGTACATGGAGCTGCTGGATGCGTATAAGTCGCTGAACGAAGCGCTGATCCACGCAGGTATTCAGGGCCGCATCAAGGTCAATGTCGACTACATCGACTCTGAAGACATCGAGCGTCACGGCACCGAGCGTCTGGCAGGTAAAGATGCCATTCTGGTGCCCGGCGGCTTTGGCGAGCGCGGCGTGGAAGGCAAGATCCTGACCGCCCAGTTTGCCCGTGAAAACAACAT
This sequence comes from Halomonas meridiana, assembly GCF_009846525.1. Taxonomy (NCBI): domain Bacteria; kingdom Pseudomonadati; phylum Pseudomonadota; class Gammaproteobacteria; order Oceanospirillales; family Halomonadaceae; genus Vreelandella; species Vreelandella aquamarina. Next base: position 763,537 of record NZ_CP024621.1, read on the forward strand.
CCCTTACCTGGGTATCTGTCTAGGCATGCAGGTAGCGGTGATCGAGTTCGCCCGCAACGTGGCTGGCTGGAAAGACGCCAACTCCACCGAGTTTACCCACGACACCAAGCACCCGGTGGTGGGGTTGATCACCGAGTGGATCAACGCCGAAGGCAAGATCGAGCTGCGCGACGCGGCCTCCGACTTGGGCGGCACCATGCGTTTGGGCGGCCAAGTGTGCCATCTGGCCGCTGGCAGCAAAGCCCGCGAAGCGTACGGTGCCGACGAAATCGTTGAGCGTCATCGCCACCGCTTCGAGGTCAACAACCAGTTCATCGATGATCTGGAAGCCGCAGGCCTGGTGATTTCGGGCAAGAGCGTCGATCAGTCGCTGGTCGAAGTCGTCGAGCTGGCGGACCACCCTTGGTACGTGGCGTGTCAGTTCCACCCGGAGTTCACGTCGACGCCTCGCGACGGTCATCCGCTCTTCTCTGGCTTCGTCAATGCCGCGCTAGAGCATAAAACGGCACGTACCCGTGCCCACGCCGCACCTCAGGAATAAAGGGGGAAGCATGTCTTCTCAGTCCCAATTCCCAGAGCATCACATCAACGTTGCCGGCTTAACCGCCGGCAATTCTTTGCCGCTTATGCTGTTAGGCGGCATGAACGTGCTGGAGTCGGCGGAGCTGGCCGATGAAGTCGCGCAGGCCTACGTGAATGTGACGCAAAAGCTGGGTATGCCTTATGTGTTCAAGGCCAGTTTCGATAAAGCGAATCGCAGCTCGATCCACTCCTATCGTGGTCCTGGGCTGGAAAAAGGCCTGCAAATTCTGGCCGATATCAAGGCGCGCTATAACGTACCCATCATTACCGATGTGCACGAGCCGTGGCAGGCAGCGCCTGCTGTTGAAGTCGCCGATATTATCCAACTGCCGGCCTTCTTGGCGCGCCAAACCGATCTCGTGGTGGCGATGGCGAAAACCGGTGCGGCGATCAATATCAAGAAGCCGCAGTTTTTGGCCCCCCATGAAATGCGCCATATCCTCACCAAGTTTCAGGAAGCGGGCAACGACCGCCTGATGCTGTGCGAGCGGGGCACCAGTTTTGGCTACAACAACCTCGTCGTGGATATGCTGGGCTTTGGTGACATGAAGCAGACCGGCTACCCGGTGTTCTTCGATGTGACCCACTCCTTGCAGCGCCCCGGTGGCCGTGCGGACAGCGCCGATGGCCGCCGTGCTCAGGTCGCCGAGCTTGCTCGTGCGGGCGTTGCCGTGGGCTTGGCCGGACTGTTTTTGGAAGCTCATCCAGACCCCGATAACGCCAAGTGCGACGGCCCCTGCGCGCTGCCGCTGGACCAGCTTGAGCCGTTCTTGACGCAGCTGTCGCAATTAGACGCGCTGGTAAAAGGCTTCGAGCCCTTGACCATCCGTTAATCGCGGCGGCAATCCGTGGTATACATTGGACCTCTCATCGATTAGACCGACAACCAAAGGACACTGTCATGACCAAAATTGTTGAAATCAGTGCGCTGGAAGTGCTCGATTCGCGCGGCAATCCGACCGTTCAGGCCACCGTACGTTTGGAAAGCGGTGCCGTCGGCGTTGCCTGCGCACCCAGCGGTGCCTCCACGGGCTCCCGCGAAGCGCTCGAGCTGCGCGATGGCGACAAGGCACGCTACCTCGGCAAAGGCGTTTTGAAAGCCGTCGAGGCCGTGAATGGCAAGATCCGCGATGCGTTGTTGGGAATGGATGCGCGGGACCAGCGGGGCTTGGACGACGCCATGCTGGCGCTGGACGGCACGGATAACAAAGCCACCCTCGGTGCCAATGCGATTCTGGCGGTATCTCTGGCGGCGGCGAAAGCGGCGGCAAACGCCAAAGGCGTGCCGCTGTATGCGCATATCGCCGAGCTATACGGCCAGCCCGGCCAGTACAGCATGCCGGTGCCGATGATGAACATTCTGAACGGTGGCGAGCACGCGGATAACAACGTGGACATCCAGGAGTTCATGGTACAGCCAGTCGGCGCTGCGAACTTCCGTGAAGGTCTGCGTATGGGCGCGGAGATTTTCCACGCGCTGAAAAAAGTGCTCTCCGCCAAAGGCCTCTCGACGTCGGTGGGCGATGAGGGTGGCTTTGCGCCGAACTTGGCGTCCAACGCCGACGCGCTGGCGGTCATCAAGCAAGCCGTTGCCGATGCGGGTTACACCCTGGGCAGCGACGTCACGCTGGCGCTGGACTGTGCCTCATCCGAGTTCTACAAAGACGGTCAGTACAACCTCTCTGGCGAAGGCAAGCGCTACGACGCCGAAGGTTTTGCGGACTACCTGGCGGGCCTGTGTGCCGACTATCCGATCGTCTCGATCGAAGACGGCATGGACGAGTCCGACTGGGCTGGTTGGAAGGCGCTGACCGACAAGCTGGGCGACAAAGTGCAGCTGGTGGGGGACGACCTGTTCGTGACCAACACTAAGATCCTCAAGCGCGGCATCGATGAGCAGATCGGTAACTCCATCCTGATCAAGTTCAACCAAATCGGCTCGCTGTCTGAAACCCTGGATGCGATCAAAATGGCCCAGGATGCAGGCTTCACGGCGGTCATCTCCCACCGCAGTGGCGAAACCGAAGACACCACCATTGCCGATCTGGCCGTGGGCACCTGCGCTGGTCAAATCAAGACCGGCTCACTGTGCCGCTCTGACCGTGTCGCGAAGTACAACCGCTTGCTGGTGATCGAAGCCGAGCTTGGCGATGTGAGCTACCCCGGTTTGAAAGCGATTAAAGGTCAGTAAGCGGAAAAATAGCCTCCGCGTGTAAGAGATCTCTCAAAAATTTGTAAGAGATCTCTTACAAATGCCGACGACATTCGCTCGGAACCATGTAAGAAAAAGCGAATTTTTTCACTAATCTTAATTTAAGTCGTTGATATTTAAGATTTTAGTGAGAGAGGGGCGAGCCGGTAAGGCTCGCCTTTTGCGTTTTGGGCTTGGTTGAGAAGTTAGCCGCTTCTGCCACAATGATCTCAGGACAAGGGGAGGCAAGGATGCTTCAGGCAGGATGCAACGGGATGCAGGTAGGTGCGCCGGGTGACACAGTGATGTGAGCCCTGGCAAGGACGTCACCTGAGGAGGTTGACACAGGGAGTGGTCAGAGGAAGTGCTTGGAGCGGGCGGCCTACGGGCCGCCTTTTTTTATGCCCGCCATTTACGCAGCGCTGAAGCGCTGTTCATCCGCTCACAAAAAAACCAGCGCTTACGCTGGTTTTTTGCGGCGTGTCGACACGCAGCGCTTAGCGCTCGAGTTTTTCCAGCTTGCCGGTTTTGCCGTCCCACTCTTCGGCATCGGGGAGCGGGTCTTTCTTCTCGGCAATATTGGGCCACACCTCGGCCAGCTCCGCGTTGATCTCGATGAACTGCTCCTGACCATCTGGCAGCTCGTCCTCGGAGAATATCGCCTCAGCCGGACACTCTGGTTCACACAGCGCGCAGTCGATGCACTCGTCTGGGTGAATGACCAGGAAATTGGGGCCTTCGTAGAAACAGTCGACCGGGCACACTTCCACACAGTCGGTGTATTTGCATTGGATGCAGTTCTCGGTAACGACAAACGTCATCTTGCTATCCCTCTTGCGAGACCGAGAAGTCTCCCGGTCGTGGTCAATCGTGAATGGTTATAAATCAGCGGTTTTTTATAAGATAAAAAAGTATGGCCGACATTCTAGTGGTGCCCATACCCGGCGGCAAGCGCTCACGCTCATCTGTTGATGCGATTACTGCCGCTCATTATATCCATTGTCTATAGCAGCTCTCGCCACTGATACAACAGGGCCAGCGCTTCCCGAGGCGACAAGTCGTCGATATCCGCCTTGCCGAGCGCTTCCACCACCGGGTGTGGGGCGCTAGCGAACAGGTCGTTTTGCTGCGGTATCGACGGGCTCGCCGCCGGTCGCTGCTGTTCGTCGACATCCCGCTGTTCGAGCATCATCAGCTTTTCCCGAGCGCGGCGAATCACCGGATTAGGCACACCGGCGAGCTGGGCGACCTGCAAGCCATAGCTCTGACTGGCAGGACCCGCCTCGATACGGTGCATGAACACGATACCATCGCCGTGCTCTGTCGCTGTCAGATGAATATTGGCGACGCCCTCCGCCTGCTCAGGTAGCGCCGTCATTTCAAAATAGTGCGTGGCAAACAGCGTGAGCGCCCGCGCGTTGGCGAGATGCTCAGCGCTTGCCCAGGCCAAGGAGAGCCCGTCGAAGGTGCTGGTGCCGCGGCCAATCTCATCCATCAGCACCAGGCTATGCTCGGTGGCATTATGCAGGATATTGGCGGTTTCGGTCATTTCCACCATGAAGGTCGAGCGTCCGCCGGCGAGGTCATCCGACGAGCCAATTCGGGTAAAGATACGGTCGACCGGGCCGATCTCGGCGGCATCGGCGGGCACGAAACTGCCGCTATGGGCGAGTAGCGCAATCAACGCCGTCTGGCGCATGTAGGTCGATTTACCGCCCATGTTGGGGCCGGTAATGATCAGCATGTGCTGCTGCGGGGTTAGCCGCACGTCGTTGGGCACGAACGGTTTGTCGCTGACCTGCTCCACGACCGGGTGGCGCCCGGCAGTAATGGTGATGCCGGTGGCCTCCACCAATCGAGGGCGCACCCAGTTGAGGGCGTCGGCGCGCTCGGCGAAGGCGCACAGCACGTCTAGCTCTGCGAGTGCACGAGAGGTGTTTTGTAGCTCGTGCAATTGGGCGTTGAGGTCAGCCAGGAGCTGATCGTAAAGCCATTTTTCCCGAGTGAGCGCCCGCGACTTGGCGGAAAGTGCCTTGTCCTCGAACTCTTTCAGCTCGGGAATGATGAAGCGTTCGGCGTTTTTCAGCGTTTGGCGACGGATGTAGTCGGCGGGCGCATGCTGCGCCTGGGCGCGAGGGAGCTCGATGAAGTAGCCATGTACCCGGTTATAGCCCACTTTGAGGTTGGCAAGTCCCGTGCGCTCGCGCTCTCTCCTTTCCAGTTGTACGAGGTAGTCGCCAGCGTTTTCGGCCATACCGCGGTGCTCGTCCAGCTCGGCATCGAAGCCGTCGGCAATCACGCCGCCATCCCGAATCACGACGGGCGGGTTGTCGACCAGCGCGCGCGCTAGCGTATCGGCCAGCTCGGGGTAGGGGCGAATGTGCGGCTTGAGGCTATCCAGGGCGCTGCCGCTGTCGATATCGATCAGCAGCGCTTCCAGCGTGGGCAGCGTGGCGAGCGCATCTCTCAGACGCGCGAGATCGCGTGGGCGCGCGCTGTAAAGAGCCACGCGGGCGAGTATGCGTTCCACGTCCCCCACGTCGTTCAACGTTTCCCGCAGGCTCATGTAAGCGGCATCGATGGAGAGCAGGGCAACGCCGGCTTGGCGGCCCTCGACGATCTCTCGCTGGCGCAGCGGGCGGTTCAGCCAGCGCTTTAAAAGCCGCGACCCCATGGCGGTGGTGCAGGTATCGAGCACGCTGGCCAGGGTGTTATCGCTGGTACCCCCTAGATTGATGTCGATCTCCAGGTTACGGCGGCTGGCGGCGTCGATCACCACGGCATCATCGCGGTTCTCTACGCTGATGGCGGTCACATGGGGCAGGCGCGAGCGCTGGGTATCGCGGGCGTAGTCGATCAGGACACCGGCCGCGATCAGCGCCGTGGAGAGGTGCGCGCAGCCAAAGCCACGCAGGTCACTGACTTCAAACTGGTCGCATAGGCTGCGGGTGGCGCTCTCCAGATCGAATAGCCACTCCCCCTGGCGGCGTAGGCTGCGCTGTTGCGACCACGCATCAGGCAAGGTCAGACTCTCCGGCACCAGCAGCTCAGCGGGAGAGAGACGAGTAAGCTCGGCGAGCATTTCCGCTTCGCTCTCGACTTCCAGTACGTTGAAACGACCGCTGGAGAGCTCCAGCCACGCCAATCCCCAGCCTGCTTTGCCGGGGGCAACGGCCACCAGGACGTTATCTCGCCGAGCATCGAGCAGGGCTTCATCGTGCAGCGTACCGGGCGTCACGATACGCACGACCTTGCGCTCTACGGGCCCCTTGCTGGTGGCCGGGTCGCCGATTTGCTCGCAAATCGCCACCGACTCCCCGCCGGCCACCAAGCGTGCCAAATACCCCTCGGCACTATGGTAGGGCACGCCAGCCATGGGGATGGGCTTGCCTCCAGATTGGCCGCGTTGCGTCAGCGTAATATCCAGCAGCGCGGCAGCGCGCTTTGCGTCGTCGAAAAATAGCTCGTAAAAATCCCCCATGCGGTAAAACAGCAGTACCTCGGGGTGCTCGCGCTTGATGTTAAGGTATTGCGCCATCATTGGCGTATGGGCGGGGCTGGCCTGTGACATGGGCGTCCTGATTGAGCGTGGCGCAAGCGTTGAGCCTGCGGCATGTTCGTTGGGCAATTTCGTTGAGAAAGCTAAACGCAGTATTCTACGCTACCCTAAGGTCTTACATGAAGGAGTCACCATGGCCCCCAGCGTTTCCAGCCTCAAGAATCTCGATTTATCGCTGCTTGCCCAGCGCCTGGGGCGGCAATGCCTTCAACTGGGCGTGGAGGTGACCACCGCGGAGTCATGTACCGGTGGCGGCATCGCTAGCGCCATCACCTCGGTGGCTGGCAGTTCGGCCTATTTTACGGCGGGCTACGTTACGTACTCCAACGCCGCGAAAACACGTCTGTTAGGCGTGGAGGCGGCCACTCTCGCTGACCACGGCGCGGTCAGCGAACCCGTGGTGAAGCGCATGGTCGCCGGTGCCTGCCGCGAGAGCGGTGCCGATGTGGCCGTCGCGGTGAGCGGGGTGGCAGGGCCCGATGGTGGCAGTGATGACAAGCCGGTAGGTACCGTGTGGATCGCTTGGGGCGGTGCCGAACAGCAAGAGGCCGAGCGCTTCCTTTTTCCTGGCGATCGCCAAGCGGTGCGTGAGCAGGCGGTGCGTGAAGCCCTGGCGGGGCTGGTCGCTCGGTTGAGCGCCCAGGCGCAGAAGAAATAATCGTTAAAGTTGCCGTCGAGGATTTGTTTAGTCGCTAATCTTTGGCATACTACTGGCTAATTATACAGCTTGTTATGAGGAATCTCTGCATGGCTCAGGAAGACAACCGCACAAAAGCGCTTAATGCCGCACTCAGCCAAATTGACCGTCAGTTTGGCAAAGGAACCGTTATGCGCCTCGGCGATGCGCCTCGCGTCGTTATGCCGTCTGTCTCCACTGGTTCTTTAGGGCTGGATATTGCCCTGGGCATTGGTGGTTTGCCGTTTGGTCGCGTCGTCGAAATCTTTGGTCCTGAGTCGTCGGGTAAAACGACCCTGACACTGTCGGTCATTGCCCAGGCGCAAAAGCAGGGCAAAGTGTGCGCTTTCGTCGATGCCGAGCACGCGCTCGACCCGAGCTACGCTGAGAAACTGGGTGTCAACTTGGACGACCTGCTGGTTTCCCAGCCGGATACCGGTGAGCAAGCGCTAGAGATCACCGACATGCTGGTTCGCTCCGGCGGTGTCGATGTCATCATCATCGACTCGGTGGCGGCGCTAACCCCGCGTGCCGAGATCGAGGGCGAAATGGGCGATTCCCACGTGGGCCTTCAGGCGCGTTTGATGTCCCAGGCGCTGCGCAAAATCACCGGTAACATCAAAAACGCCAACTGTTTAGTGGTCTTCATCAACCAGATTCGTATGAAAATCGGCGTGATGTTCGGCAGCCCCGAGACCACCACTGGCGGTAATGCGCTGAAGTTTTACTCCAGCGTGCGCTTGGACATTCGCCGCACTGGTTCGGTGAAGTCGGGCGACGAAGTCACCGGCAACGAAACCCGCGTGAAAGTGGTGAAGAATAAGGTGGCACCGCCGTTCCGGCAGGCCGAATTCCAAATCCTGTACGGCAAAGGCATTTACCACGCGGGCGAGGTCATCGATCTTGGCGTGCAGTGCAACTTGGTCGATAAAGCCGGCGCTTGGTACAGCTATAAAGGTAACAAGATCGGTCAGGGTAAAGCCAATGCGGCCCAGTACCTGGAGGAGCATCCCGAGATCATGAACGAGATTGAGACTCAGATTCGTGAACAGCTCCTGGCCAAGGCCGAACCGAAGAAAGAAGACGCGCCTGCCGCAGACGTGGCCGCCGATGGCGATGACGATCTGCTCTAAGCGGCCATTCCCGTTGGCGTGGAAAAGAGGAGGGCGCCATGTTCTCCTCTAATGCAGACGTCTCGCCACGGGTCGTCGCCATTCAATTGCTGGCTCGGCGCGAGTATTCCCGCGCCGAGCTGGCGCGTAAGCTGAAGCAAAAATCCTTCGATGGTGATGAGATCGACGCCTGCCTCGATGCCCTAGCCGAACAGGCGCTCCAGTCAGACGCGCGATTCGCCGAGAGCTTCGTCCGTTCGCGGATTGCCCGGGGGCAGGGCGTGATTCGTATCAAAGGCGAGTTGCGCCAACGAGGCGTGGATCAAGAAACGCTCTCGGAGGCGTTGGCGGCCGTTGAAGAGCGTGAGGCCATCGACTGGTTTGAACTTGCTAAAGAAACGCTGGCAAGACGCTATGACTCCCCAGGTGAAACACCTAAAGAGCGCGCCAAGCGCGAGCGCTTTTTAGCAACACGCGGCTTTGATTTCGAGCAAATTCGCTACGCGCTCTCCTGCTTGTAGTTCCCTCTGGGTGTTTTACGCCCCTCCTAAGTAGGGGGTTCTACCGATACGTGCCGCCCTATGGTAATGCCCACTTCTCCCTCGTTGACGCAGTCTGTTTGGCTTCTGCCACTAACTGCGGCTTTAGTCGTTTGACAACTGCGTTATAATGGACCCTTTGCGACCCCAGCGGGTGGCGGCGACAGCGCCCTGGGGCATCACGCTTTCTTGTTACGGATACCCTATGAAAAGCGCAGAGATCAGACAGGCCTTCTTATCGTTTTTTGAAGAGCACGGCCATACGGCAGTGCCGTCTAGCTCGCTGGTGCCGGGCAACGACCCGACGCTGCTGTTCACCAACGCGGGCATGGTGCCTTTCAAAGATGTCTTCCTGGGCCGTGACCCGCGCCCCTACGTGCGCGCTACGTCTGCTCAGCGCTGTGTGCGTGCCGGTGGCAAGCACAATGATTTGGACAACGTAGGTTACACTGCGCGCCACCACACCTTCTTCGAGATGCTGGGCAACTTTAGCTTTGGCGATTACTTCAAGCGCGACGCCATTCGCTTTGCCTGGACGTTTTTGACCGAGACTCTGGGGCTGCCCAAAGAAAAACTGTGGGTCACGGTGCACATCAGCGACGATGAAGCCGAACGCATCTGGAAAGAGGAGATCGGTATTGACCCGGAGCGTTTCTCCAAGCTGGATGAAGACAACTTCTGGCAAATGGGCGACACCGGCCCCTGTGGTCCTAGTTCCGAGATTTTCTTTGATCACGGCCCGGAAGTGTGGGGTGGCCCGCCCGGAAGCCCGGAAGAGGATGGCGACCGCTACATCGAGATCTGGAACCTCGTTTTCATGCAGTTCGAACGCGATGCTCAAGGCACCCTCAACCCGTTGCCGAAGCCCTCTATCGACACGGGCATGGGCTTGGAGCGGGTGGCGGCCGTCATGCAGGGCGTACACTCCAACTACGAAATCGATCTGTTCCAGAACCTGCTCAATGCCGCTGCCAACGCCACGGGGCATAGTGATACCACGACGCCCTCGCTGCGCGTCATTGCCGACCACATTCGCTCCTGCGCCTTCTTGATTGCCGACGGCGTACTGCCCTCCAATGAAGGTCGTGGCTACGTGCTGCGCCGGATCATTCGCCGGGCGATTCGCCACGGCCACAAGTTGGGCGCTTCCGAACCGTTCTTCCACAAGCTGGTCTCTGCGCTCGACGCCGAAATGGGCGACGCATATCCCGAACTGCGCGATGCCAGTGAGCAGATCGCTCGTGTACTGCTGAAAGAGGAAGAGCAGTTTGCCCGCACGCTAGATCACGGTATGGGCTTGCTTAATGCTGCTCTAGAAGAGCTTCAGGGCGACGTGCTGCCCGGCGAAACTGTGTTCAAGCTCTACGACACCTATGGCTTTCCATTCGATTTGACCGCCGACGTGTGCCGTGAGCGTGAAGTGACACTGGACGAGGCGGGCTTCCAGCGTGAGCTCGAAGCCCAGCGTGAGCGCGCCCGCGCCGCTAGCCAGTTTGGCGCGGATTACACTGCCTCGATCGAGTTAGACGGCGAAACCCAGTTCACCGGCTACGAGCGGTTGGAGGACCAAGCCACCGTCACGGCGCTCGTGGATAGCGACGGTAATGCGCTGGCGGCTCTGGAGGCGGGGCAGAAAGGCACCGTGGTGCTGGATCGCACGCCGTTCTACGGGGAGTCTGGTGGTCAGGTGGGCGACACCGGCTACTTGCACGTCGATGGCGGTCGTTTCCAGGTGACCGACACCCAGAAACAGAGCGGCCACCATCTTCACCAGGGTGTGATGGTCGAAGGAACGCTGAGCGTGGGTGCCAACGTGCGTGGTGAAGTCGACGCCAGCCTGCGCGGTGCGACCATTCGTAACCACTCCGCGACCCACTTGCTGCACAAAGCATTGCGGATGGTGCTGGGGGACCACGTGCAGCAGAAAGGTTCGCTGGTCAACGCCGAACGTCTGCGTTTCGACTTTAGCCACTTCGAGCCGATGACCGCCGAGCAGCTTGCTGAGGTCGAGCGCATCGTCAATGAACAGATTCTGGCCAACGCGCCGACGAAAATCGAGCAAATGAGCCTCGCGGACGCCAAGGCCAAAGGCGCGGCGGCGCTGTTCGAAGCCAAGTACGCTGATAACGTGCGCGTGTTGACCATCGGTGCCGATGACTTCTCCATCGAGCTTTGCGGCGGCACCCACGTCAACCGCAGTGGCGACATTGGCTGCTGCCACGTCGTCAGCGAGGTAGGTATCGCCTCCGGCGTACGCCGTATCGAAGCGATTACCGGTGAAAACGCCTTGGCCTACTTCCGCGAACAGGAAGCGCGCGTGCAGCGCCTGGGCGAGCGTTTGAAAACCAAGCCTGAACAGGTGGAAGCCCGTGTCGAATCACTGGTGGAGCGCAACCGCAGCTTGGAAAAAGAGCTCGAGCAGCTCAAAGCGAAGCTGGCGAGCGCGGCGGGCAGTGACATGCTCAGCCAGGTGCAGGACGTCGGCGGTGTGAAGCTGCTGGTGACCGAGCTGGAGGGCGTCTCTGGTAAAGACCTGCGCGGCGTACTGGATCAGTTGAAGAACAAGCTGGGCTCCGGCGTCATCCTGCTAGGCACGGCCGACAAAGCCGCCGGCAAAGTCAGTCTGATTGCCGGGGTGACCGCCGACTTGACCGATCGGGTCAAAGCGGGCGAACTGGTCAACCATGTGGCCTCCCAGGTAGGCGGTAAAGGGGGCGGTCGCCCCGACATGGCACAAGCGGGCGGCAGTCAGCCAGAGGCGCTGCCGGATGCGTTGAACAGTGTCCCGGCTTGGTTGGAAAACACGCTTCGCTAAATAGAGAGGCCGGTGGCATTATTTGCCATCGGCCTTTTTGCTAGTTAGGAAACTTAGCAACAACAATATTCACCCTCCATTCCCGAACGTAAAGGAAAAACGGCATATGGCACTATACGTACAGAAGTTCGGCGGCACCTCGGTGGGCTCTGTCGACCGTATCAAGGCCGTGGCGGAAAAAGTGAAAGGCTTTCGCGACCAAGGCCACCAGGTCGTGGTCGTCGTCTCCGCGATGAGCGGCGAAACGAACCGCCTCACCGATATGGCTCACGCCCTCAACGAAGACCCCGCGCCCCGTGAAATGGACATGCTGCTTTCCACCGGCGAGCAGGTCACCATTTCCCTGCTGGCCATGGCGCTGCAGCAAATTGGCGTTCCGGCAACCTCGCACACCGGTGCTCAGGTGGGAATTCTGACGGATAGCGCCTACACCAAAGCGCGTATCCAGCGCATCGAAACCGACGACCTGAAGTCTGACCTGGACGAAGGTAAGGTCGTGGTCGTGGCCGGTTTCCAGGGCGTGGACGAAGACGGCAATATTACCACGTTGGGCCGTGGCGGCTCGGACACCACCGGGGTGGCTCTGGCAGCGGCCCTTGGCGCTGATGAGTGCCAAATCTATACCGATGTGGACGGTGTTTACACCACCGACCCTCGCGTCTGCTCCAAAGCGCAGCGCCTTGAAAGCATCACCGTAGAAGAGATGCTCGAACTCGCCAGTTTGGGCTCTAAAGTGCTGCAAATTCGCGCGGTTGAATTCGCCGGTAAGTACAACGTACCGCTGCGGGTGCTGTCGAGCTTTGAAGACGGCCCGGGCACCCTGATTGTTGCTGACTCAGACCAAGACGAGGATTCTATGGAAGAACCGCTAATCTCCGGTATCGCCTTTACCAAAAACGAAGCCAAATTGACGCTGTTGAACACCCCAGACGTTCCGGGTGTGGCTTCCCGTATTTTGGGCCCGATTGCCGATGCCAACATCGAAGTCGATATGATCGTTCAGAACGTCGCACCGGCTGGCGACTACACCGATTTCACCTTCACCGTGGCGAAGGGTGACTACAAGGCCACCAAAAAGCTGTTGGAAGAGACAGTTATTCCTGACCTGGGCGGCGGCGAGCTGCGCGGTGACGATAATATTGCCAAAGTGTCACTGGTGGGCGTCGGTATGCGCTCTCATGCGGGTGTCGCCTCTAAAATGTTTCGCGTATTGGCCGATGAAAACGTCAATATCCGTATGGTCTCCACGTCCGAAATTAAAATTTCTGTCGTGATTGACGAAAAACATATGGAACTTGCTGTCAACGCCTTACACAAAGCATTTGGTCTCGATAAATCCGATATCGAATCTGAATAACAATTGTGGCCTAAACCTTCTACGCTGAAGGTACTCGCTGCCGTGTGGTGGTGAGCTTTCTTTCAACGGGAGGTTAAGGTGTCATAGGGGCCAAAGCCATTGGTGGCAGGGGGCACCATGCCGCATAATGGCGTGGTGGCCCCCGTTGGCGGACACATCCCGTTGTATAAACGTCTGAGAAGGAGATCAGCCATGCTCATCCTAACCCGCCGCGTTGGCGAAACACTGATGATCGGTGATGAAATCACCGTCACGGTGTTAGGTGTGAAAGGTAATCAAGTACGCATTGGTGTGAACGCACCGAAAGATGTCGCGGTTCACCGTGAAGAGATCTATCAGCGTATTCAGCGTGAACGTAATAGTGAAAGCGAAGCAGAGTAAATGGCCGCCTGTGTCACGCTCATTAAAGAGCGTTTAAGCGGTAATATCAGGGCGGCGCGAAAAAAATCGGAATAGGACTGGACACCAGTCATCATAATCGGTAATATTCGCGCCGTGCCGTTGAGGAGAGGTGGCCGAGTGGCTGAAGGCGCTCCCCTGCTAAGGGAGTATAGGGTTTATAGCCCTATCGAGGGTTCGAATCCCTCTCTCTCCGCCAACTGCATCATGTAGCATCGCAATTTGATATGCGCCCGTAGCTCAGCTGGATAGAGTACCTGACTACGAATCAGGTGGTCGGAGGTTCGAATCCTCCCGGGCGCGCCAAGTTGCAAAGGTAAGTATTTGATGTTACACTGTTTTCATTGTTTTACGCAGTAAGCAATGACTGAAAAGCGCCCGTAGCTCAGCTGGATAGAGTACCTGACTACGAATCAGGTGGTCGGAGGTTCGAATCCTCCCGGGCGCGCCAGATTCCAAAACCCGCTCTCATAGGAGAGCGGGTTTTCTGTTTTCTAGCCTGACTATCGTGGCTCGCGCGGTAGTCTTGCGATCGTGTAAAGCGCCCCCGCATCTTTGCGGAAGGGCGCTTTTTTTTTGGCCCGTAACGCGCCAAGGGAGAGTGCCGGGTAGCGAAAGCAGTGATGCGCCTAAAAAAGCGCCTGGAGAGGCGCTTTAAATCGGCTGGGGGGAAGGTAGGGGTGGGGCGTGCTCGACAGCCTTAGGCGGGTTCGCAGGCGTTAAGTGCGCTTGCGCTAGGGATCAGGCTACCCAAAAGTGTGTCCAGGTCGGTCAAGCGCTTCAGGCGCTGAAAATGCAGGTTGGCTTCGGCGTTGCCCTGGCGCATCTGGGCAAGCCACTGCTTTACCAGAGATACGACCACGCGGTCAGGAAGATGTTGGCGCTGTAGGGCGGCGTACTCTTGCAGTACGCTGGCGCGCATTTCCCACGTGGTGTCCGCCAAGCGTTCGCCGGTTTGCTGCCAGTGGCGAATACGAGGGGCGAGCCAGGGGTCTGCCAACGCACTGCGCCCAAGCATCACATCGCAGCAGCCTGAGAGCGTGCGGGCCTTCCAGTAATCTTCCAGGGTCCAAATGTCGCCATTGGCCACCACGGGGATAGATACGTGGTGGCGCACTTTGCCGATCCACTCCCAGTGCGCCGGCGGACGATACCCTTCGTCTCGCGTTCGCCCATGGACGACCAGGCGCGCCGCGCCGCCCGCCTCAGTGGCCTGCGCACACGCCACTGCCAAGCGACGATTGGCAAACCCCAGTCGAATCTTCGCCGTCACCGGGATGTCACCGTCTAGCGCGTCCGCGACCGCTTTCACGGCGCGATACACGCGGTCGGGCTGGCGCAGCAGTGAGGCGCCGCCGTCGTGGCGGTTGACGAGCTTGGCAGGGCAGCCAAAATTGAGATCGATACTGATTGCGCCCAGCGCCAGCGCTTGGCGCGCATTCTCGGCCAAGGCCTGAGGGTCGGAGCCCAGTAGTTGCAGATGCACCGGCACGCCGCTGGGCGTGGCGACGGGGCACTGCTGTAATTCGGGGCAGTGTTTATAAAACACACGTGGGGGGAGGCGCGTGTCGACGACGCGGACGAACTCCGTTACCGACCAGTCAAAACCGGCCTGTCGAGTGAGTAGGTCACGGGTGAGCGCATCGATGACGCCTTCCATCGGTGCGAGACCGATCTTGCCTTTATGTAGTAAATTAACAACCATGACTTCCACTATGGCGCGATTGCATTCTATTCTGGATGTGGCAGGTTAGTGTATTACCCTTATTGCGCCAAGCGCCGTTGGAGGCGTTTGGTGTGCCAATAACCCTATAAAATAAGGAGAGCACGCTATGCAAGGGTCGGAGTTGCTCCAAGAGGGGCTCGCTCTAATGGGTCTTGGTATGGGCTTTGTTTTTGTTTTTCTTACTATTTTGGTCATTAGCGTCACGCTAATGTCAAAGCTGATTGACCGCTTTCAGCCTGCCCCTGTGGCTGCGCCAGCGGGCCGAAAAAGTGGGAAAACTCCCGCCAGTCAGGGCCAAAACGACGAAGTCGTCGCAGTGATCAGTGCTGCGGTGCATCGTTATCGTTCGTCTCGCCGTCCGTAAGCGGCACGTTCCCGCGTGTCCATTTCGCTCCTGATGCAATTTTTTTGTTAAATTTACTACAAATTCATAACGCCAAACTGTGAGCCATGACCATGAATGAAATAAAACGTCCTCTGGGAATCACCGATGTGGTACTGCGCGATGCGCATCAATCTCTGTTTGCCACGCGCCTGCGCTTGGACGACATGCTGCCCATTGCCGAAAAGCTGGATAAGGTCGGCTACTGGTCGCTGGAAACCTGGGGTGGTGCCACGTTCGATGCGTGCATCCGCTACCTAGGGGAAGATCCGTGGGAACGTATTCGCGCCCTGAAAGAAGCCATGCCGAACACGCCACAGGCGATGCTGCTGCGTGGTCAGAACCTGCTGGGTTACCGTCACTACGCTGATGACGTCGTCGATAAGTTCGTCGAGCGGGCCAAAACCAATGGGGTCGACGTATTCCGTGTGTTTGATGCGATGAACGACCCGCGCAACCTGGAACGCGCCATCAAAGCGGTGCGCCAAGTCGGCGGCCATGCACAGGGCACCATTTCTTACACGGTAAGCCCGGTACATACCCTGGATAGCTGGGTCGATCTTGCGAAGACCATTGCTGCAATGGGCGCAGACTCTCTGGCTATCAAGGATATGGCGGGGCTACTCACGCCGTACACGGCGTATGATCTAGTCACGCGTCTGAAAAAAGAGCTCTCTATTCCGGTTCACCTGCACTGCCATGCGACCACAGGCTTATCGACCTCGACCATTTTGAAAGCGGTCGAAGCAGGAGTCGATAACGTCGACACCGCCATCTCCTCCATGTCGATGACCTACGGCCACAGCCCGACGGAATCGGTGGTCGCCATGCTAAAAGATACCGACCGCGACACTGGCTTGGACCTAGAGTTGCTGGAAGATATCGCTGGCTACTTCCGCGAGGTGCGTAAAAAATACGCCGCCTTCGAAGGTTCGCTGCGCGGTATCGATTCACGCATTCTGGTGGCCCAGGTTCCCGGCGGCATGCTCACCAACATGGAGAGCCAGTTAAAAGAGCAGGGCGCTGGCGACAAGCTGGATGACGTGCTGAGTGAAATCCCCCGCGTCCGCGAAGATCTCGGTTTCATTCCGTTGGTGACGCCCACGTCACAAATCGTGGGTACCCAAGCGGTCATGAACGTCATGATGGGCGAGCGCTACAAGTCGATCTCTAAAGAGGTACAGGCGCTGCTGAAAGGTGAATACGGCTCTGCCCCAGCACCCTTCAATGCCGAATTGCAAAAGCGTGTGCTGGAAGGCGGCGAGCCAATTACCTGCCGCCCGGCAGACAACCTCTCACCTGAGATGGACAAACTCGCCGCCGAGCTGAAAGAGAAAGCCAGCGCCGATGGCATTCGCCTTGCCGACGGCGAGCGGGAAGTGGATGACGTATTGACCTATGCGCTGTTCCCGCAGATTGGTTTGAAATTCCTCAAGAACCGCGACAATAAAGACGCTTTCGAGCCTGCGCCGGAAGCACCTCGCACGGCTGCGCCGGCCAAAGCAGAAACAGCCCCTGCCGCCGCACCAAGCGCTGGTGCTGGCCCGGAGACCTATACCGTGAAGCTCAACGGCAAGGCGTACGTGGTCGAGGTGTCGGAGGGGGGGGAGATTGGCAACATTCAAGAGCAGTCCGACGCCCAGCCCGAAGCCGACGCCCCGGCACCCAGCGGTGTCAGCATCGATGCGCCGCTGGCGGGTAACATCTTCAAAGTGAACGTGCGGCCAGGCGACCAAGTGGCCGAAGGCGATGTCGTGATCATTCTGGAAGCCATGAAGATGGAAACCGAAGTGCGTGCCAGCAGCGCCGGTACGGTGTCGAAAGTCAACGTCAGCGAAGGCGATAGCGTGGCCGTTGGCGATGCGCTGATCGAGCTTTAAGGGCTTTTCGGAATGGATAAATTAATCACTCTATGGGAAGGCTCCGGGCTCTATAACCTGGAGCTTGGCCAAGCGGTCATGATCCTGGTGGGGCTTGGGCTACTCTACCTGGCGATCTACAAGAAGTTCGAGCCTCTGCTGCTGGTGCCGATTGGGTTTGGCGGTATTTTGGCCAACATTCCCGAGGCCGGTTTGGCGATTTCGGCGTTGGATCAAGCCATTGAAGTGGCCAAGCCCGCCGTGCTTGAGCAAATGGCGGCGGCGCTGGGCGCGACGCTGGACCCGCTGGCCGGTGTCGAGGGTTGGCGCGAGACCCTCAAGGCCATTGCCCACGACTCGGCCGCGCCGGATCAGCTGCGCGCTGCCAAAGACGTGGCGGTGAGCGTCGGCTACAGCGATGGCATGCTCTATAACTTCTACAAGGTCGCCATTGGCTCGGGCATTGCGCCGCTGCTGATCTTCATGGG
The DNA here is from genome assembly GCF_009846525.1 of Halomonas meridiana. Taxonomy (NCBI): domain Bacteria; kingdom Pseudomonadati; phylum Pseudomonadota; class Gammaproteobacteria; order Oceanospirillales; family Halomonadaceae; genus Vreelandella; species Vreelandella aquamarina. Next base: position 781,222 of record NZ_CP024621.1, read on the forward strand.
CGTTGGAGCGATGACCGACTTCGGCCCGCTGCTGGCCAACCCGCGCACGCTGTTCCTGGGGGCGGCGGCGCAGTTCGGTATCTTTGCCACGCTGTTTGGCGCGGTGCTGCTGACGTCCATGGGCATCATGGATTTCTCGCTCAATCAGGCGGCGGCGATTGGTATCATCGGCGGGGCGGATGGTCCGACGTCGATCTACGTTTCCAGCGTGCTGGCGCCTGAGTTGCTAGGGGCGATTGCCGTCGCGGCCTATGCCTACATGGCACTGGTGCCGTTGATCCAACCGCCGATCATGCGCCTGTTGACCACCGAAAAAGAGCGCAAGATCACCATGACGCAGCTGCGTCCGGTCTCCAAGCTCGAAAAAGTGGTCTTCCCGCTGATGCTGTTGATTGCTGTGGCGCTATTTCTACCGGACGCGGCACCGCTGCTAGGCATGTTCTGCTTTGGTAACCTGATGCGCGAGTGTGGTGTGGTCGAGCGTCTTTCCGATACGGCGCAAAACGCGCTGATCAATATCGTGACGATCATTCTGGGGTTGTCGGTGGGTTCCAAGCTGATGGCGGAGAGCTTTTTGGCGTTCGAGACTCTAGGGATTCTGGGCCTGGGGATCGTGGCGTTCGGTATCGGCACCGCCGCCGGTGTCTTGATGGCCAAGCTGATGAACCTGGTCAGCAAAATGCCCATCAACCCGTTGATTGGCGCGGCAGGTGTGTCTGCCGTGCCGATGGCGGCGCGCGTGGCGAATAAGGTCGGTCTGGAAGCGAACCCGCACAACTTCCTGTTGATGCATGCCATGGGGCCGAACGTGGCTGGGGTCATCGGTTCGGCGGTGGCTGCCGGGGTAATGATCAAGTACCTGGGCTAGGCGGCTCGTTAGACAGCACGCCTGCCGCTATAGAACGCGGCTTACCGAGCAAGCGCTCGTGTAAGCCGCGTTTTTTTTATATTTGCTGTAGCTCAATGGCTGTTTTAAGACGATTTTCTAGGCCGCTGATATCCAGCTCGACATCCCGTGGCCAGCCGATGGTCAAACTCACGCCGTTGCCATCGTACGCTGCCTGTTGTACGGGCAGGCCCTGCTCGTCGCACCAAGCCCGGGCTTGCGCCTCGTGGGCGAAGCTAACTTTCAACTCATAGAGATCCCGCTCGACGACTTCCCGGGTGGGCAGCGTTTCGAGCCCGGCATTCACCGCCTGCGCATAGGCGCGGGCTAACCCGCCGGTGCCGAGCTTGGTGCCGCCAAAGTAGCGAATCACCACACAGCCAATCTCGCCGAGTTGGCTGCCCTGCAGCGCCTGAAACATGGGGCGCCCTGCGGTGCCGCCCGGTTCACCATCGTCAGAAAAACCGATGTGGGTTTGCTCGCCAGGCGGGCCTGCGATGAAGGCTGTACAGTGATGGCTGGCATTCGGATGGGCGGCTTTGGCCGCGTGTAGCAGCGTGTCGAAGGCGTCGGTGGTCGGGGCGTGGCACACCCAGGTCAAAAACTGACTCTTCTCGACGTCGATCTCGGCGGTGTGCCATGTATCAAGGGCTAAATCAGGAACTCGAAAACGCAACTAGGACTCCCGGCAGGGTGGATGACCAGTTAGTGATGCCGGGGGTCCGTGGCGTGTTGGGCCACGCCCATCACCATGCCCAGCACCTGAATATCACAATTATGCAGGAAGAGATCGGGCATGGCTGCATCTTCCGGCCATAAATGAATGCCCAGGCGACTAATGGAGAGCTGTTTTAGCGTTACCTCGCGCTGGTTGATCGTCGCAACGGCGGTCTCTTGATGAGCGTCGTGCTGGTGACGGTGAATGATGATGACATCGCCGTCGAACAGGTTGCAGTCGCGCATGCGGTCACCGCGAATACGCAGGGCGTAGGTGTTGCGACGTGTGACGCGAGGGGGTGTGCACGCTTGGCGCGTATGTGAGGAAGCGCTGCGAGACGCTAACGGGTGAGGCGTCGATGGCGCTACCGGTTGAGACAGCGTCTGAGGGGATACGTAAGAAGGGACGTGAGACGTTACCCGAGAGGATAGGCAGGTCGTCATAGTGTGTTCTCCCATGCAGCGCCCGTTGCCAAGGCGTTTGATTGAGTCGATACCTGTTGTTTTATTCTGTGGTGTCTATTCATACAGTGGTTACAGTATAAGCCTGTTTTTGCATACAGTGCTAGTCCTGTCTTTCGCTTGGCTCATCCGAAAGACGCTTAAGCCAGCATGGCTCTGGACCACGCTGCGACCCAAGACCGCAGAGCCCGACTGGCGGGAAAGGGCCTTTCCGTGTAGAGTTCGACCCAAAATCAATGTGCCTGGAGTGTCTTTTGAGCCTGTGCCTGCAAGCCCGACAATTGGCCTGTGAACGTGATGACCGTTGGCTGTTTGAAGGGCTCAATCTCGATATTCAAAGCGGCGAGATTGTGCGCATTGAAGGCCCCAACGGCAGCGGCAAGACGACCCTGCTGAAAATACTCTCTGGCCAATTAACCGATTACCGTGGCGAGCTTTACTGGAATGGCGAACCCATGCGCCAAGCCCGTGAACATTTTCTCGCTAATTTACTCTATTTAGGTCATGCCCCCGGTGTGAAGGCAGGTCTTTCGCCGCTGGAGAATTTAGCTTGGTATCAAGCGCTTAGCGGAGAAAAGGGCAGCGAGCCCGCACGAGAGGCGGCGTTGGCTGCCGTTGGGCTCGCCGGCTTCGAAGACGTGCCTGCCGGGCAGCTGTCCGCCGGGCAGCAGCGGCGTGTAGCGCTGGCGCGTTTGACCCTAACCCAGCGCGCGCTGTGGGTGCTCGACGAGCCTTTCACCGCGATCGATCGTCAAGGGGTGGCAGCGCTAGAAGCGCAGCTGGTGGCCCACGCGCAGTCTGGCGGCTGTGTGTTGGTCACTACGCACCATGCGCTGACCGAGTCACCCGTGCTTAGGCGTATTCAGCTGGGGTAAGAAGGAGACAGCGTTGCAACGTTCACACGCTCAACGGAGCACTCCCGAGGTGGTCATGCATGCCCCCCAGGGCGGTTTGATGGTGGCCATCAAGGCGACGCTTAAGCGCGACCTCACCCTGATGCTGCGCCGTCGTGGCGAAGTGCTCAATCCGCTGGTGTTCTTTGCGCTGGTGATTACCCTGTTTCCCATAGGGATTTCACCGGATCCAGAGCTGTTGGCAAGCATTGCGCCGGGGCTGTTATGGGTGGCCGCACTGCTCGCTGCCCTGCTTTCGCTGGATAGCCTGTTTCGCAGCGACTACGACGATGGCAGCCTCGAGCAGCTATTACTGGCCCCCCAGCCGCTGGCAGCGCTGGGGTTGGCAAAAGTGGCGGTACACTGGCTGCTGACCGGTCTGCCGCTCGCGCTCATGGCGCCCCTCTTGGGCATCATGCTGTCGCTTCCAGCGGGAAGCTACGCCGTGCTAGCGCTGTCGTTGGCACTCGGTACGGCCAGCTTGAGCCTGATCGGGGCCATCGGTGCCGCATTGACGGTGGGTCTAGCGCGGGGCGGTGTGCTGCTATCGCTGCTGGTGCTGCCGCTCTATATACCAGTACTAATTTTCGGCGCAGGTGCCGTACAGGCCGCGATTTTTGGCGATGGAATAGCCGCGCATTTGGCGATTCTAGGGGCCCTGTTAGCGCTGGCGCTGATGCTGGCACCCTGGGCCATTGCGGCATCGCTGCGCATCAGCATTAACGGTTAGAGGACGGGAACACCATGTGGGCCTTTATCAACAAACTAAGATCCCCCAAATGGTTCTATGCCATTAGCGCCAAGCTGCAGCCGTTTTTCTGGGTGGCAGCAACGTTGCTGCTGCTGGTCGGCACCGTTTGGGGGTTGGTCTTTGCACCGGCGGATTACCAGCAGGGCAATAGTTTTCGCATCATTTATGTCCACGTCCCTGCGGCGTTTCTAGCGCAGTCCATTTTCGTTTCCATGGCGGTCTCCGGGCTGGTGTTCATGGTCTGGAAAATCAAAGTGGCCGATATGGCTGCCACCGTCATGGCCCCGTTGGGGGCTGCGATGACCTTCGTGGCCCTTTTTTCGGGCGCAGTGTGGGGCGTGCCGACCTGGGGCACTTGGTGGATGTGGGACGCGCGCCTCACGTCCATGCTGATTCTGCTGTTTCTCTATCTGGGCGTGATAGCTCTGCGGGGTGCCTTTAGCAGCCGCGATAGCGGTTCCCGTGCCGCGTCGGTGCTGGCCATGGTCGGCGTCATCAATATCCCGATCATCAAATACTCCGTGGATTGGTGGTACACCCTGCACCAGCCCGCCACCTTTACGATTACCGGCCGCGCCGCCATGACCATGGATATGTGGGCGCCGCTACTCATTATGGTGTTGGGTTTTTACAGCTTTTTCATTGCCCTCACGCTGATGCGCACGCGCAGCGAAATTCTGCGTCGAGAAGCCAACAAGCGCTGGGTGCGCGAGCTTGCCGAGGAGACGAACTAATGGCCTTTTCCTCGCTGAACGAATTTTTTGCCATGGGCGGTCACGCGGTTTACGTGTGGGCTGCCTGGGGAGTCACTGCGCTATTGATGCTGGTCATCGTATGGCATGCCCGCCAGGAGCGCCGCCAGCTTCTTCACACGGTCAAGCGTCGGGTGCGTCGTGAGCACGCCCAGCGCCAGTCGTCACCGCATGCGCAGCCTCTGCAAGAGCCCGTTACCTCTGCTCAAAAGGACGTTCACCATGACGCCTAAACGTAAACAGAAGCTGTTTGTCATATTGGGGCTATTGTCGCTCACCGCTATTGCGGTGGGGCTCACCCTGTACGCGCTGCGCGCCAACATCAATCTGTTTTTCAGCCCGGTGCAAATCGCCCAGGGCGATGCCCCCATGGAGCGCCAGATTCGCGCGGGTGGCATGGTCAAAGAGGGCTCTGTGTCCCGCGACCCGGAAAGCCTGGACGTCGAGTTTGTGGTGACCGACTACGTGGACGATCTGGAGGTCTACTACAGCGGGATTCTGCCGGACCTGTTCCGTGAAGGGCAGGGCGTGGTGGTGGTCGGCGAACTGCAGGCCGATGGTCGTCTCTACGCCGATAAAGTGCTGGCGCGCCACGATGAAAACTACATGCCGCCTGAAGTGGCTCAGGCATTGGAAGAAGCAGGCTACTCCCCGGCCGACTTTCAAGCGAAAGCCGCCGAAGTGGGCAAGCGCCTAGAGCAGGAAGGCTCCCCAGAAGGAAGCGACTATTAACGGCTGAACGCACCCCACGCGATAAGGCCTGATGCTAATTCGGAGCGCCCATGTTAATTAAGATCATTCCTGAAATTGGCCACTTTGCCCTGGTCATCGCGCTATTAATGGCGGTGGTGCAGGCAGTGATGCCGCTTGCCGGGGCGGCGACCCGTCGCCCGCTATGGATGGCCTATGGCCGGCCCATGGCGACAGGGCAATTCCTGTTCGTCGCCATTGCCTACCTCTGTCTGACCGCCAGCTACATGCTGGATGATTTCAGTGTGGCCAACGTGGCCAATAATTCCAACTCGCTGCTGCCCTGGTACTACAAGTTCAGCGCGGTGTGGGGAAACCATGAAGGCTCGGTGCTGCTGTGGAGCCTGATGCTAGCGGGCTGGGGTTATGCGGCGTCGGTCTTCTCGGGCGACTTGCCCCGCGACATGGTGGCCAGGGTGCAGGGCGTGATGGGCATGGTATGTGTGGGCTTTCTGCTCTTCATTCTCGTGACCTCCAACCCCTTTGAACGCTTGCTACCCAACATGCCGCAGGATGGCGCGGACCTGAACCCGCTGCTGCAGGATTTTGGCTTGGTGGTTCACCCGCCGATGCTCTATATGGGCTACGTGGGCTTTTCGGTGGTTTTTGCGTTTGCCATCGCCGCGCTGCTGGGCGGGCGCTTAGACGCCGCCTGGACCCGCTGGGCGCGCCCCTGGACCAACGTGGCCTGGGCGTTTCTTACCGTGGGGATCGCACTCGGCAGCTGGTGGGCCTACTACGAGCTTGGTTGGGGCGGCTGGTGGTTCTGGGATCCGGTGGAGAACGCTTCGCTGCTGCCCTGGCTAACGGGCACGGCACTGGTTCACTCGCTGGCGGTGACCGAAAAACGTGGCTCGTTCAAGAGCTGGACGGTGCTGCTGGCGATCTCGACGTTCTCGCTGTCGCTGATGGGCACCTTCTTGGTGCGCTCGGGCGTACTGACCTCGGTGCACGCCTTTGCCAACGACCCCTCCCGTGGCTTCTTCATTTTGATGCTGCTGGCGATTACCGTCACGCTATCTCTGCTTGTGTTTGCCCTGCGCGCGCCAAGGGTGAGCCATAAGGTCGGTTTTAACTGGCTCTCGCGGGATTCGCTGCTGCTGATCAATAACATCCTCCTGGTCATCATGACCGTGACGGTGCTCTTGGGCACAGTGTACCCGCTGATTCTGGACTCTTTGGGGCTGGGTAAAATCAGCGTAGGCCCGCCTTACTTCAATGCGCTCTTTGTGCCGCTCACCGTGGTGATGTGTGTCTTCATGGGCTTGGGGCCAGTGGCGCGCTGGAAAAGCATGAGTGGCCGTGAGCTGTGGCGCAAGCTAGGTCTCGCGGCGGCAGCGGCCATCGTGCTGGGTGTGGCCATGCCGTTGGTCTACGACGGCGAATGGAACCTGTGGGTGTCGCTGGGCATTATTTCTGCGCTGTGGATCGTCTTGCCGATGGTGCGCGACCTGTTCGACAAGACCCGTCACGCCAGCTCGTTTGTCGCCGGGCTGCGCAAGCTCTCGCTCTCTTATTGGGGAATGGTGCTGGGCCACGTGGGCATTGCGGTGACCATCGTGGGCGTTGCCGTCGTTTCGAATTACAACATCGAACGCAACGTGCGCATGTCGCCGGGCACCACCGTGGAAGTGGCGGGCTATCAGTTCACCATGACGGAACTCACCAACCGACGTGGCCCCAACTTCCTGGCCGATACTTCGATCATTCAGGTACAGCGCGGGGACGAGGGACGCAGCTTCGTGATGCGCCCCGAGAAGCGCCTTTACCTCGCCACCGGCATGCCCATGACCCAAGTTGCGCTGCGCCCTGGTTTGTTCCGCGACCTCTATGTGGCCATGGGTGAAGACCTGGGCGACGGCAGCTATGCCATGCGTGTCCAGTACAAGCCGTTTGTGCGCTGGCTGTGGTTAGGCGGCCTGCTCATGGCCTTCGGCGGCGTTCTAGCCGTTGTGGATAAACGCTATCGTCGTGTCGCGAGTCGCCAGACAGCTCCCGCTCGGACGGATCGTTCGTCGTCTCAGGAGGCTATGGTATGACACGACGCCTGCTGCTTTTACTCCTGCCGATTGGCTTTCTCGGTATCGCGCTGTTTCTGTACCAAGGGTTGGGGCGCGATCCGTCGCAGCGTGACTCTGCGCTGATGGCACGTGAGTTTCCCGTATTCGAAGCCACCACGCTACGCGATGCTGATCGCCAAGTGGATCAAACGCTGATGATGGGGGAGGTCACGCTGGTCAATGTCTGGGGTGAGTGGTGCCCTGCATGTAAGCAGGAGATGCCCCAGCTTTTAGAGCTCGCCGATCACGGCATTCGTATGGTCGGCATCAACTACCGGGACACCCGTGAAAAGGGGCTAGAGTTTTTGAGCGAGTTCGGTGACCCGTTCGAGGTCAACGTGTTCGACCCCGAGGGCAGCCTGGGTTTCGACCTCGGTGTTTATGGCGCGCCTGAGACGTTTTTGGTGGATGCCGCAGGCGTGATCCGATACCACCATAAAGGATACGTGTCACCTGAAGACGTTCGTGAGCGCATCCTGCCGGAGGTAGAAAAATGGCGTTAATGCGTGGGATCTTCGCCGTGATGCTGCTGGCACTGGCGGGCAGTGTCGTGGCGGCAGGCATTGAAGTTCGCGAGTTCGACGACCCGGTGATGGAGCAGCGCTACCGTGACCTCACGGCCTCCATGCGCTGCCCGTTATGCGAAAACCAGGCTATCGATGACTCTGATGCGCCGATCTCTGGTGATATGCGCGAGCGGGTCTATCAGCTGCTTCAAGATGGTCAGTCGGATATCGAAATCATCAATCACATGGTGCAGCGTTTTGGGGAGTACATCCTCTACAACCCGCGCCTGGAAAACCGCACCTACCTGCTGTGGGGGCTGCCCATCGGTCTGTTCGTCCTCGGCACGCTCGTGGTCGTACTGATGGTGCGTGCTCGACGGAATGCGTCTGCGAAAGCGTTGAGCGCCGAAGAGCGCGCCCGCTTGGATGCTCTGATCAACCGCGAGAGGTCTTCATGACACCGCTCTGGATAGCGATTGCACTACTGTTATTACCTGCTCTATGGCTGCTGATTGCCCCCATGCGCGGTGCCCGCGTTCTGCGCGACCAGCTAGATCACTTTGAAGCCAACGATACGTCTGCCGAGCAGAACGTGGCGATTTTCCAGCGGCGCATGGCGTCCCTGGAAGCGGCACGCGAGCGTGGCGACATCGACGACGCTCGTTTTAATGAAGATCGCCTAGAGCTAGAGCGCAGCCTGCTGGAAGACACCGCCACTCAGGCCAAGCGGCCGCTGAAAGCTGCGAGCGCTGGACGGCTGGTGGTGCCGCTGGTCATGGTAGCGGTGGTGGGTGCCAGTACGTTTTGGTATCAGCAAAACGGTGCCGAAGGAGACCTGACGCTCTACGCGATTCAAGAAGAGATCAGAAACGACCCGGAAGGCTCGTTGATGATGTTCCTGGAGCGCATGGAAGCCGAAGCCGAGCGCCAGCCTAACAACCCCAACGTGTGGAGCTCGCTGTTTCCACTCTACCGGGATACCGGTCAGCCTGACAAAGCGGTCGATGCGCTGGAGCGCTTGATCGCCATCGAAGGGCGCATTCCGCCGCTGCTCGCTCAGTTGGCGCAGCTCCGCTTCTTCATGGCCGAGCGGGAGTTAACGCCCGAGGTACAGGCGCTGGTCGATGAAACGCTTGAGCTAGACCCCCGTCAGCCCACCGTGTTGGGGCTTCTGGGCATTCACGCCTTCGATAACGGTGATTATGAAACGGCCGTCGACCGTTGGCGCCGTGCCGTTGCCAATATTTCAGACCCAGAGACGGCTGCTTCCCTGCGTGAGGGTATCCGGGTGGCCCAAGAGCGCATGGGCGTCGCACCGGAGCCATCTGCCGCCGCTCAGGGCCAAGGCGTGCGGGTGAGCGTCTCGTTGGATGAGGCGCTGGCAGACCGTGTCAGCGACGATGCGACGGTGTTCATTACCGCACGGGACATCGATGGCGAGCTGCCGCCGCTGGCGGTGACCCGCGCTCGGGTCTCTGAGCTGCCGATGACCGTGGTGCTGGACGACGCCGCTGCCATGTCGCCGCAAGCGCAAATCTCTCAGGTGCGTGAAGCGCGCCTGGTGGTGCGTGTCTCGGAATCTGGGCAGGCCACGCCGCAGCCTGGGGATCTGTTTGGCGATTTGGAGAGCGTTAGCGTCGGCCCCATTCGCGAAGACGCTACCGCCAATGTCGTTATCAACCGTGTTTTTGAATAACCACCACGTAAGCTACCGCTGCTAAGGGTCGCAATGCGCTTAACCTCTATACGTCTCGTTGGGTTCAAGTCCTTTGTCGATCCGGTCACCGTGCCCTTCGATGGCAACATGACGGCCATCGTTGGGCCCAACGGCTGCGGTAAATCCAATATTATCGACGCCGTGCGCTGGGTGATGGGGGAGTCCTCCGCCAAAACCCTGCGCGGCGAATCCATGGCCGACGTTATTTTCAACGGCTCTACCGGGCGTAAGCCGGTAGGGCAGGCTTCTATCGAGCTGAAGTTCGATAACCGCGATGGCGGTATGGGCGGTTTATACGCCCAGTACTCAGAAATTGCCGTCAAACGCCTAGTGACCCGGGATGGTCAGTCCAACTACTTCTTCAACGGCCAGAAGTGCCGCCGCCGGGATATCGCCGACCTGTTCATGGGGACCGGCCTAGGCCCGCGCTCCTACGCCATTATCGGCCAGGGGATGATCTCGCGACTGATCGAAGCGCGCCCCGACGACCTGCGTGCCACACTCGAAGAAGCCGCGGGGATCTCCAAGTACAAAGAGCGCCGTCGGGAAACCGAAAACCGCATGCGGCGCACCCAGGAGAACCTGGAGCGCCTGGACGATATTCGCGAAGAGCTGGATAAACAGCTCGAACGCCTCAAGCGCCAAGCGGAAGCCGCCAAGCGTTACCAAGAGCTCAAACAGCAAGAGTACCGCTTAAAAGGCGAGTTGGCGCTGCTGCGCGGCCGCACCCTGCGGGCCGAACAGTCTCACCAAGAGAGCCGTGTCCGCGAGCTGGAAATTGCCGTCGAGAAAGACGTGTTTGGCGTACGTCAGTGCGAAACCCGCCTGGAGCAGGCCCGCGAACAGCACGACGAGCTGGCCGACGTGTTGGACCGCCACCAGCAGCAGTTTTATGAAACCACCACGCGCATTGCCCGCTTAGAGCAGGATCAAGCCCACCGCCGCAGCCGCGAAGCACAGCTGGCTAACGACATTGCCACCGCCCGACGGGATCTCGACGAGCAGCGCCAGGTCAGCGAGGGCGACCAAGAGCGGCTCGCGGTGATCGACGAGCGCTTTGAGGAGCTGCTGCCCGAGCACGAAGCGCTGGAAGAGCAGCTCGAAATGCTCGAGCAGACCCTGGCCGACGCAACGCCAGCGCTGGAAGCCGCCGAACAGCAGTGGGCCGACGCCGAAAACCGCTGGCGTGAGGCCAGCCGCGATGCCGACCGTAGCCAAGACCAACTGCGTGATTTAGAGCAGCGTATTGCCCGTTTGCAGGCTGAGGGGCAACGCCGCCGCCAGCAGCGCGGCGAGCTGGCCGACATGACTGCGCTACAAAACGAGCACGCCGAATACCAAGCCCGCCTGGAAGAAGCCGACCAACGTGCCGACGCCTTCCAAGTGGAGCGAGAACAGTGGCAGCAGCGCTACAGCGATGCCAAAAGCGCCTACCAGCAAGCGGTAACCTCCCGCGACGAGCAACGCGCTGCGCTTAGCCAGCAGCAGGGTGAACTTGCTTCGCTGCAGGCGCTGATGGATGCCGCCCTGGCCGATCACGACCCTCAGCTAAGCGAAACACTTGCCGCTCATGGCCTTGCTGATGCCCCCCGCTTGGGTGAAGCCATTTCGGTCAGCCAAGGCTGGGAGCGGGTTATTTCCTGGCTACTCGCCCCTTGGTTAAACGCCCGACTGGTAGCCGCCCATCAGCTAAACGCGCTGCCCGAAGCGCTGGCGACAGAGTGGTGCTTGATTGATCAAGCGTCGCCTTCCACAGCCACGGCGGGCGCAGGCCATCGCCTCAGCGATTTGGTGAAAGGCGCGGGCGCGCTAACGGAGTGGTTGGCGAGTATTCACTATGTTGATACTGCTGACGCGGCGGAAGCGTTGTTGCCTACGCTTGCTCCCGGTGAGAGTGTGGTTAGCCAAGACGGCGTATGGCGCGGTCGCGGTTGGCTGCATCAGCAATCCAATGGCGAAGGCGTCGATGCGCTACTGGTGACGCGTCGTCGCTTTGAGGAGCTGGCCGCAGAGCGTGAGCGGGCGGAAGAGGCGCTGGCGCTCTTGGATGAACAGTGCGAAGCCGCCAACGAGACGATTGAAACGTTAGAACTGACCCGTGAGCAGCAGGCGGAGCAGGAGCGCGACCACGCCGCCACCCGCCAACAGCTAGCGGTGCAAGAGCAGCGGCTTGCCCAACGCCTTGAGCATCTCTCCAGCCGCGCCATGGAGCTGGACGACGAACTGGCGCAACTGCAAGAAGATGAGGCGGAGTTAACGCTTACTTTAGAAGAGCAGCGCGCTCGTTGGCACACGGCCATGGAGCAACTGGAAACCGCCGCAGAAGCCCGCGAAACCAGCGCCGAACAGCGCCACCGCCAGCGTGAGCAGCGCGAGCAGCTCAACCAACAGTATGCCCCGCTCAAAGCGCGTCAGCAGGCGTTGGCCCTGGAGCGTGAGCGCTTAAAAGCCGAGCGCGACAGCCTGCGCGCTCAGGAGGCCCGTTCAAGCGATACCGAAGAGCGCCTCTCGCTGCGTATTGCCGAGTTGGAAGAGTCTCGCGAAATGCTGGTCGAGCCCGACGAGCTGGCCGCTGAGGAGCTCGAAGAGCTGCTTCACCAGCGCGAACAGCAGGAGCGGCGGCTCAACGAGACGCGCCAGCAAGCTCAAACCTTGGCCGAGCAGCTGCGTAACGACGAACTAGCCCGCCAGCAGCATGAGCGCAATCTGGAACAGAGCCGCGAACAGCTCCAGCAGCGCCGTATGGAGGTGCAGGCGCTGGCGCTCAAAGCCGCCACCCAGGATGAGCAGTTAGCAGAACTAGGCCACGATGCCGATGCGCTCGCCAGCACGCTGCCCAGCGATGCCAGTGAGCCAGCGTGGCAAGAGCGCTTGGAGAGCACCTCGGAAAAGATCCGCCGACTGGGGGCGATCAACCTCGCCGCGATCGAGGAGTACGACCAGCAGGCCGAGCGGCGTAATTACCTCGAAGCCCAGCATGCCGAGCTTTCCGAAGCGCTCGACACGCTGGAGCGGGCGATCAAACGGATTGACCAAGAGACCCGCGTGCGTTTCCGGGAAACGTTCGATCAGGTGAATAACGGGTTGCAAACCCTCTTTCCTCGCGTATTTGGCGGTGGGGCGGCGTGGCTGACGCTGACCGGTGATGACCTGCTGGAAACCGGCGTGGCCATCATGGCCCGACCGCCGGGTAAGAAGAACAGCACGATTCACTTGCTGTCCGGTGGGGAAAAAGCGCTGACTGCGCTGTCGCTGGTCTTTGCCATTTTCCAGCTCAACCCTGCCCCGTTCTGTATGCTGGATGAGGTCGACGCTCCGCTGGATGACGCCAACGTTGGCCGCTACGCCAAGCTGGTGAAAGAGATGTCCGAAAGCGTGCAGTTCATCTATATCACCCACAACAAGATTGCCATGGAAGCCGCCGAGCGCCTGATGGGGGTCACCATGCAAGAGCCCGGCGTTTCACGTTTGGTTTCCGTGGGTATCGATGAGGCCGCCGAGTTGGTCGAATAGGGCGTATGGCCCATGGCTGCGCCGTGTTGCGACTTCCCAAGAGTTTCCTTATTTGCCAATGCGTGCCTGTCACCTTGGGGCGCCAGCGCAAGCGGATAGTAACGCCATGCCCACGAAATGCTTTGATAACAGCGAGTTGTTGAAAAAACGTGGTGTTGACGGTGGGATCGTCGCGGCCGTATAGGCTTAAGTCCCGCTTATCGCTTGCGAATCATTGCCTGTCGTGAAAGCGCAATGCGTTCATAAGAAACTAGCGATAGTGAAAAACATTCACTAGCATAACGTTTAAATAGGGTGAACTGAGTGGGTAGCGGCCTCACACGGCACTCCGCGCTTGGCCACCCATATCAGAGATGGAATAACGCGGAAAGGGCACTTTTGATGGTTGATAAGGTCGAAAAATTCGCCTAAAAAGCTCCCTTAGCGGCTCAAACGTGTGAAAATCAGCAAAAATTGGCTCTTTTCGTAGCAACCGCGCTATGCTTGGTGCTAAATATCGATTTATAAGAAGGTTCCCATATTCTGGCGCAGTGCCGCGCACTGTGCCCTAGTAACCGGTTAGATGACCCATGGAATGCTCGACATGGAATTAAGAGAGTGGTTAATCATTCTAGGACTGGCACTGGTTTCGCTAATCGTTGTCGACGGTGTGCGTAGGCTCCAGCGTCAGCGTCGTGTGCCCCGGCTAGACCAAGCGGTAAAGGATTTGCCGACCGCGAAGCTAGACGAGTTAGACGACGAGGCGAAAGAAGCCGAGATCAATTGGGAGCTGCCAAACGGCGGTGCTCGGGTGGTCAAGCCCGCCGACTACAGTGGGCTGGGGCAAAAACCCAAGCTCAAACGTCAAGAGCATCCTGGACCGTCCAAAGTGCTGTCGGATTTTCGTCGCTCGTTTGGCAAGTCGGCTGCCAAGCCCTCTTCGCCAGCCGCGCACACCGAACCCGCTGCCCGTGTATCTGCCGAACGACATGCAGTCACGCAGGAGGCGAAGCCGGAACCCCGTCGTGAGCCAAGCCTGTTTGCCGCGGACAATACCCAGGCAGCCAAGCACGAACCGCCCAACACTGCCGAGCCGACTCCGTCTGCCACTGCGGCCTCTGTGCCGCCCGAACCGGAAACGACACCGGCTGCCGCGCCTACGATGCGCGCCGTAGACGACGCCCCCGTTGCCAAGCCTGCCGAGGACGTTGCGCCTGCACAGCCTGACGTGCCGCCCATGACGACGGCGGAAACGCCCGTAGCAGAGCCCGTAACAGAAGAAACTCCCGCACGTTCTAAAGACTCGGCTGCCGATGAGCCGACACCGACCCTCGACCCAGAACCGGTGCTGCGCGCCGAGCCTGAAGATGCCGTGTTTGCCAAGCACGCGTCCGACGCTCCCAAACGCCGCCAACTGCGCGAAGAGACCGTTGGCGACCGCGAACTGGATGACGACGACATCGATGAGTATCGTCTGGTCGATTTCGAAGGTATCGGGCGCTCGTTCAAGCGCCGTATCATCGAGCGTCGCAAAGAGAAGGCCATCAAGAAGGCCGAAAAAGCCAAGCGTGCCGAAGCCTTGGCCAAGCAAAAAGCCGAGCGCAAAGCGCTGGAAGCCGAGCAGCGTCGTGAGGCCAAACAGGCCGCTGACGCTGAAAAAGCGCGTATCGCTCAAGAGAAAGCCCAGGCTCGCGAAGCCGCCGCCCACGACGCCGCTGCCAAACGTGAAGCGGTGCCGTCAGCGCCTGCGCTCGATGACTACGATGACAGCGCGAGACGCTACGAAGAGCACTACCAAGGCTTCGATGACGACTATGAAGAGACTTACGCGGCGCAGGACAGCGTCGTACGTGCCCACCCGACCTTGGAAAAGGCTCTGCGGCACGATGTAAACGGCGAACACGCCAAAGAGACGCTGGCCAGCGCCGAGGAAATGGTCGTCATCAGCGTGCTCTCCCGCGATCCCGATGGCTTCGATGGTGGCAAACTGCTCGAACTCATCATGGCCTGTGGGCTACGGTATAGCCGCACCATGGGCGTTTTCCACCGCTTCGAAACGGAAAGCCCGGACAGCGAGCTGCAGTTCTCGATGGTCAACGTGCTCAAGCCCGGTACGTTCCCCATCGAAGAGATGGACGAATTTGTCACCCCCGGCATCACGTTCCTGATGCCGCTACCCGGCGCGGTGGATAGCTCGGCGGCTTTCGAAGCCATGGTCGAAACCGCCATGGTGGTAGTGCGCCACATGGGCGGCGAGTTGAAAGATGAAAACCGCAGCGTCATGACGGCACAAACCATCGAGTTTGCCCGTCAGCGGGTGCACGAATTCGAACGTCGCCACCGTTTGCACCGCCAACTG
The DNA here is from genome assembly GCF_009846525.1 of Halomonas meridiana. NCBI lineage: Bacteria > Pseudomonadati > Pseudomonadota > Gammaproteobacteria > Oceanospirillales > Halomonadaceae > Vreelandella > Vreelandella aquamarina. The sequence continues at coordinate 796,567 of NZ_CP024621.1, forward strand.
CAGGCGCGTTAATCGCCGCGTTGCGCCGACACCCGCCTTCTTCCAGAAGGCGGGTGTTTTTGTTACTAAATGCCTGTTTATCTGTCTTCGGAATCTCTGAATGAGTCAGCCTGACCCCACCTTGCTGGAAGAGATCAGCCAACTGCGTGCCGATCTCGATGACGCCAATCACCGCTATTACGTCCTGGACGAGCCGACGTTAACCGACGCTGACTACGACCGTAAGCTGCAGCGCTTGACGCAGTTGGAGAGCGATCATCCCGAGCTGATTTCCCCGGATTCGCCCACTCAGCGAGTCGGTGCCGCCCCGGCAGAAGGTTTCCCCGAAGTGGCCCACGCCATTCCCATGCTGTCGTTGGATAACGCCTTTAGCCGTGACGACATAGCGGCCTTTGCCGAGCGCGTCGCGGAGCGTTTGGAGTGCCAAGCCAGCGAGATCGAGTTTAGCTGCGAGCCGAAATTGGATGGCGCAGCGGTATCGTTGGTGTATGAGCAGGGCGTGTTGGTTAGCGGTGCAACCCGTGGGGATGGCCGTACGGGGGAGGGCATTACCTCCAACCTGCGTACCCTGCGCTCGGTGCCGCTTAAGCTCATGGGTAAAAGCGTGCCTGAGCTGTTGGAAGTGCGCGGTGAAGTGATTATGCGCCACGCTGGCTTTGAAGCACTCAATGAGCGCGCTAGAGAAGAGGGCAGCAAAGTCTTTGCCAACCCGCGCAACGCCGCCGCTGGCAGCCTGCGTCAGCTCGACCCGCGCATTACGGCGACCCGTCCGTTGGAGTTCCACGCCTACCAAGCAGCACGCTTGGAGCCCGACTTGGGCGATGCCACCCACAGTGCGCTGATGGCCCGTTTATCCACTCTAGGCTTTCGCACCAGCGCGGAACTGACGACTCTGTTCGGCCCGGACGCGGTGGCCGATTACTGCGAACAGCTCGGTGAAAAGCGCGACCAACTCGGGTATGACATCGATGGCGTGGTGATCAAGGTCAACGACCTGCGCCACCAGCGGGAACTGGGCTTCGTTGCCCGCGCGCCGCGCTGGGCGGTGGCGTTCAAATTCCCCGCTCAGGAGGAAGTCACCACCCTCAACGATGTGGAGTTTCAGGTCGGCCGCACCGGGGCCATCACGCCGGTCGCCCGGCTGGCGCCGGTTACCGTCGCGGGGGTGACGGTTTCTAACGCCACGTTGCACAACGCCGATGAGATTACCCGCCTGGGCGTGATGATAGGCGATACGGTAGCGATTCGCCGCGCGGGCGATGTCATCCCCCAAGTGGTGCGCGTGGACGAGGAGAAGCGCCCGGCGGATGCCCGCGCGATTACTTTCCCCGATCACTGCCCCGTGTGCGGTTCGGACATCGAGCGTCTCGAGGGCGAAGCCGTGGCCCGCTGCTCCGGAGGGCTTTACTGCGCCGCCCAGCGCAAAGAGGCGCTAAAACACTTTGCCAGCCGGAAAGCGCTGGATATCGACGGCCTGGGCGAGAAGCTGATTGAACAGTTAGTGGATCAGGAGTGGGTGAAAACCCCTGCCGATCTATTTCATCTCAGCGTCGATCAGTTGAAGAGCCTGCCGCGCATGGGCGAAAAGTCCGCCACCAACTTGGTCAACGCGCTGGAAAAGGCCAAGCAGACCACGCTAGCGCGGTTCATCTACGCGCTGGGCATCCGTGAGGTGGGCGAAGCCACGGCGGCCAATGTGGCCAACCACTTCGGTACGCTGCAAGCGTTACAAGATGCCGAACTGGCTGCGCTGGAGGCGGTCAATGACGTAGGCCCCGTCGTGGCGGCGCATATCCACACCTTCTTCCGCCAGCCCCATAACCTGGAAACGCTGCAAGCGTTGATCGACGCAGGCTTGATCTGGCAAGAGGCCGAGGTGACGCAAGGTCCAACGCCGCTGGAGGGCCAAACCTGGGTGCTGACCGGGGCGATGGACAGCATGACCCGCGACGAGGGCAAGGCGCGGCTTCAGGCGCTGGGGGCCAAAGTAGCGGGCAGCGTATCGAAAAAAACCACTTGCCTAGTGGCGGGTGAAGCCGCCGGCAGCAAGCTCACTAAAGCCGAGCAGTTGGGGGTCGAGGTGATCGACGAAGCCACGTTCATCGAGCGTTTAGCCGCCTGGGAGCAGAGCGAATGAGCCGTTTTATCGAAGTTCCGGCGCGCATGCTGCCGCCGGAAACACTCACTGCGCTACTGGAAGCCTTCGTCACCCGCCAAGGGTACGACACCACCGATACCGGAGAAGGGATGAGCGGTTGGGTCGCCGAGCTCAAGCAGCAGCTTGACCGTCACGAGCTGATCATTGCCCACGACCTAGAGCTCGAAATGACCGAAGTAATGACTCTCGCCCAATGGCGCTCCTTTGGGCGAGAGTTGGCGGATGACGAGGAAGAGGGCGATTACTGAGCCCGCACCAGCGCGCTGATCAGCCGGCGCCCTGGATGAAGATGGTCCACCAGCGGCTGCTCGATGGGCAGCGGCTCATCGCAAAGGCGCGATGCGATGACTTCCGCACACAGCGGTGCGCTCGCCAGCCCCCGTGAGCCGTGGGCGGTGGATATCCACAGCCCTGGGTAGTGTTCACCGGTGGTAGACGGCACTTTCGAGGCATCTTTGCGCAGCACGGCATAATCTCGTTGCCACGCCGCCGCGTTGGGCACTGGCCCCGCATAAGGGGTTTTATCGGGGCTGGCGGCTCGCACCGCTGCCCGGCCTTCCAGCGCCTCTGGGCGTAACGCAACGCCGGAGGCCTCAAGCGCGGCCACCCACGCTGGCAGCGCCTGGCGTAATTCGTCGATATTGCGCTGGTGCTCTTCGTCGATGACGTGACTCGTCGCGTCGTTGGGAACGAAGCTCGCACCAAAGGTCAGTACGTTCTCGATGGGCGGCGACACATAGCCTCCCGCGCATACCACTTTATCCGGCGTCTGGGTGCCTTCTGGCAGCGTTAGCTCGCTGACCTGGCCCCGTACCTGCTGCAGCGGCAGCTCGGCGGTTTGGGCAAACCGGTTCGCCAGCGACGCCGTGGCGATCACCACGTGGTCGGCCTGTAGCCTCTCCCCGTTGGCCAGCGTGACCTGCCACGACGGTGCATGTCCCGCTGTCTGCGTCAGCCCGGTGACTTCGCCTTGCTGCACGGTGATGCGGTCGTGTTGCAGCCACTGCTCGCAGAGTCGCTTTGGCTGTGCCCATCCCGCTTGTGGATAGTAGAGCCCCTGGGAAGCCGAGACAGCCACGCCCGCTAGCTCGCTGAGCGTGTCGGTGCGTGATGCGACGACGGAGGCGGGCAGCGGGTGATGGGCCATGAAGCGCTGTTGGCGCGTGGCCTCTTTGTCGCTGAGTGCCAGTTGCACCACGCCGCACGACCGCCAAAGTGGCGGCTCCTGTGGATGAGCCGCTGCCAGTTGTTCAAACCGTCGCTGGCTGTAGAGAAGCCCCGCTAAATAGAACCGGCTCTGTAGGTTGGTATCCACCGCCAGCTTCACGTAGAGCGCCCCCTGGCGATTGCCGGACCCCCCCGCGCCTGGCGCTTCGCGCTCGATCACCGTCACCCGTTTACCGCGCTTGGCCAGCGCCGCCGCCACGCTGCTACCCGCCAAGCCTGCCCCGATGACCACCACGTGGGGTGAGTCGTGGTGAGCGGGGGGCGTGAACCAGGGGGTGACACTGCGCCGCGAATCCGAGGGGGGCGTGTCAATACCACCGGCCAGCATCTCTCGCTTACGGCCAAAACCTGGCACTTTCTTCCAGTGGAAGCCTGCCGCCTTTAGACCGCGCTTGACGATGCCCGCGCAGGTAAAGGTAGCGAACGTCGCCCCCGGGCGAGACCGAGCGGCCATGGCCTCGAAGAGCGCCGGTTGCCACATGTCCGGGTTTTTCGAGGGCGCAAAGCCATCGAGAAACCAAGCGTCCACCTGGCCGTCCAGCAGATCGAGTCGTTCGGTGGTGTCGCCAAAGTGAAGGTCGAGGGTGACACGTTCGCTTAAGTGTAAACGGTGAATACCGCTGACCGCGTCGGGCCAAAGGGCGCACAGCGCTTGTGAATAACTCGCTAACGAGGGCCAGGCGCTGAGCGCGCGCGTCAACGCTTCCCGGCTCAACGGAAATTTTTCTGTGGATAACAGATGCAGCCGCGCGCCCTCTGGAGCGTGCTGCTCGAAACAGGCCCAGGCGCATAGCATGTTCAGCCCGGTGCCAAAGCCCGTTTCGCCGATCACTAACGCCCGCGATGCCTGCCACGCCGCAAAGCGCTCTGGCAGCCGGTTCGCTCCCAAGAACACGTGCTCGGTTTCTGCACGGCCATCCTCACGGGAAAAATAGACGTCATCGAAGGCGTCCGAGTGGGGTGACGTGTCGTTCCAGGTGAGCTGCGGGGCGCTTAATGCCGCCAGCGGTGGCAGCGGTGGCAGGGGTGGGGCTTGAGTCGAGCGTTGAGTCACGCGGGCATCCGTGGGTGATGAATGGTTGGTTAAAAAATGATCAATTTGTTAATCGGGGCGCTATCTCTGGCTTATAGAAAAGCGTCCGCCGGGTGTTCACAGAGTTTTCCACAGGCTCTGTGAAAAAGCGGGCGGACCCTCCACACTCGCCTCAAAGGGTCAAGGCAAAACTTTTTTGAACGGCTTAACAATTACCTTGGCATAGACCCCTGCGATGATGTATGGATCGGCGTCTGCCCAGGCCTGAGCGTCCTCTAAACTGTCGAATTCCGCCACCACCAAGCTGCCGGTGAAGCCCGCATCGCCGGGGTTATCGGAATCGATGGCTGGGTGCGGCCCTGCCAAAATGAGCCGCCCTTCATCGCGCAGCTCTTCGAGGCGCGCTAGATGGTCAGGGCGAGCCGCCAAGCGGCGCTCTAAGCTGTTGGCAACGTCTTCACTGATAATGGCGTAAAGCATGGGGATAACTCCTTGAAGGCAGGGGCAGTGGCGACGCTGTCGACCAGGTCAACACATTGACCGCACCCCGGTTAGCGCGCACCATGGCGAGCTTGTTCGTGTTGTACACGCCTATTCTGACAAACTCGCCACACGGCGTCATGCTAATGCCACTACTTCCTAACGCTCTTGCGACTGTACTGCCCACCGCCTTCGATGCCGACCAGCGTTACACGGTGGATCTGCACATGCACTCAACTGCTTCTGACGGAGCGCTTTCGCCTGCTGAACTGGTGGCCTTGTGCGCTGAACGCGGTTTGACCCATATGGCGCTGACGGACCACGACACCATGGACGGCGTGGAAGAAGCGAGCCACGCTGCCCAACAGTCAGGGCTCTGCCTAGTGCCAGGGTGCGAGTTATCCACTCGCTGGCAGGGCATCAACATCCACGTGGTCGCGCTGGTGCCGGGTGGCCTGCAAGGGCCGTTGATCGATGGGCTCGAACGCCAGCGAGACGCGCGCATCAAACGCGCCGACGTGATCGCCGAGCGGCTGGAAAAAATGGGCCTCCCCAACGCCCTGGAAAAAGCCCGCGCCCAGGCAGGTAGCGACCGCCCGCTAGGGCGGCCTGATTTTGCCCGGGCGTTAGTAGCAGAAGGTGTGGTAGCCGATTGGGCCGGAGCCTTCAAGCGCTACCTGGGCAGTGGTAAAAAGGGCGATGTTAAAGCCCACTGGCCGGAGATCAGCGAAGCGGTCGGGTGGGTCGTCGCTTCTGGCGGGGTGGCCGTGCTGGCTCATCCGCTGCGCTACGGGCTAACCCGGCGCAAGCGCGGCCTGTTGATGGATGCCTTTATGGAGGCCGGTGGCCAAGGCGTGGAGCTGGTGAGTGGACAGCAAAACCCCGATACCACCCGCGACCTGGCGCGCCAACTGGTCGAGCGGTCGCTGTACGCCTCATTGGGCAGCGATTTTCACTTTCCCGGTAGCCACGCGGCCCCTGGCAGTATGAGCCCGGTGCCCCGCACCGCCGCGCCGCCGATTTGGCAACACCCCCGCTTGGCGCACCTGCGAGACGCCCCCAGCGGCATGCTCGCCCGCGGGTGCTAAGCGGCGGGATCAGCTACGCTGAAAGACATCCCCATGCTGACCAGGAGTCATCGATGAGCCAATATTTTCAAATACATCCAGAAAACCCGCAAAAGCGGCTAATCGACCAAGCCACCGAGATCATTCGCAAAGGCGGCGTGGTGGCGTACCCCACGGACTCGGGCTATGCGCTGGGCTGCCATCTAGGCGAGAAAAAGGCCATCGAGAAGATCAAATGGCTGCGCTCGCTGGATGACAAGCACAACTTCACCCTGGTGTGTTCGGATCTCTCGGAAATTGGCACCTACGCCAAAGTGGATAACGCCGTGTTCCGGCTGCTGAAGGCCCATACGCCCGGCCCCTACACCTACATTCTGGATGCCACCACCGAGGTGCCGCGCCTGCTGCTGCACCCCAAACGTCGCTCCATCGGCGTGCGGGTGCCCGACCACCGGATTACCCATGCGCTGCTCGAAGCGCTGGGTGAACCGCTGATGAGCGTGACGCTCATTCCCGTGGGTGAAGCGCTGCCGATGAGCGACCCCGAGGAGATTCGCGACCGCTTTGGTGCTCACTTAGACCTGATCATCGACGGCGGCGCTTGCCACCTCGATCCCACCAGCGTGATCGACCTGCGTGAACTGCCGCCGAAAATCGTGCGGGAAGGGCGTGGCGACATTACGCCGTTTCAAGATTGACACGCAAACGCGTCTACACGACGGGGGCGCTTAGCGCCCCCGTCGTCTTGCCGGAGCGCTACGAATCGCTCGGGGCTTCGTCGTCGGGATCGTCATCCTTTTTCTGCGCTTTCTTGCGCGGGTCTTCGCTATTTTCATCCAGCCAGGTGCCGCAGCGCAGACAGTAGCGGGCGCGCTTTTCATGGCGGTCATGGCCACACCCGGGGCAGGCCTCTTCCGAATACCGGTCTTCACGAATCGAGCGAATCACCTGGGCAGAAAACACCCCGGTGGGCACGGCGATGATCGAGTAACCAATCAGCATCAGAATGACGGTAATCGCCTTGCCCAGCGACGTGGCCGGCACGATATCGCCATAGCCCACGGTGGTCATGCTCACGATGGCCCAGTACATCGACATGGGAATGCTGGTAAAGCCCGCTTCCGGCGATTCGATGGTGTACATCAACGCGGCAAACAGCGTGACGACCATGAGAATGCTGCTGAAAAAGAGCAGAATTTGGCGCAGGCTGCGCTTGAGCGCATCCAGCAGTAGCCTGCCTTCCCCCACGAACTCCATCAGCCGCAAAATGCGGAAGATGCGCAGCACGCGCAGAATTCGCACGATCACCAGCCCATGCGCCCCCGGCACCAGTAGCACCAGCCAAGTCGGGATGATCGCCACGACATCGACGATACCGTAAAAGCTCTTGAGGTAGACCGTGGGGCGCTCCAGGCAGTAGAGGCGCACCAGCAGCTCCAGGCTAAACAGCAGCGTGAATGCCCACTCGATGTAGAAGAAGATATGCCCGTAACGCTCGGCATAGATCTCGATGCTGCCCAGCAAAATCACCGTCACGCTCAGCAGAATGGCGACGATCAGCGCAATGTCGAACGCCTTTGCCCCCGGCGTATCGGATTCGAAGATAAGGTGGAACAGCCGGGTGCGAAGTCCGTCGGCACCGGGAGTGAGTGGAAAGCTCATCGCGTCATCCTGAAGTAGGCTTAATCAATCGTGCAGTGTCGTTAGCGTAGCGCGGTTTCGTGAGCCAAGCGACGGGCCAGATTTAACGCAGCCACGCCATACGCCGTGGATGGCATGCCCTGGCTATCCAGCGCGCTCGGCAGCGTGGCGGCCTCGCTTCGTGCTGCGCCATCGAGCTGCGGATGCTGGGCCAGCGCATCCAAGGCCTGCTGTGCGGCGCTGAGGTGCGCCGCGTCTTGGCTGTCATGGTAGGCATCCAGCGCGACAGTGGCGCGGTGTAGCCATTCGGCAGGGCGCGTTGCGGCGGGTAGTGGCCACTGCTGGCGCCCAAGGGCGTTGCCACGCGCCGCCTTGCTGGTATCGGAAGGGCGCAGCGGTACGTCGCTGGCCAGCTCGACGGCGAGCGTCCACAGCGCCGCAGGGTCGCCCGCTTTCAGCTCCAGCTCCACCTCGCAAATGGGCGCACGCGCGCGACCGCAGACGATCTCCCCTTCATCCAGCACCAGCTCGATATGGCTGCCTTGCCATACCAATGGCCAGCTACGGCGTGTGAAATCGGTGCTCAATGTGGGGCGCAGCGCCGCGATGCACTCGCCCAGCGCGCCTTGAAACGGCGGCAGCTTGGCCAGTGCCGCTTGGTCTAGGTCGGCAGTCGGTACAGGCCACTCCCACTCCTCTCGGCTAGAGAGCCCGCCGCCGCCCTGGCCCGCCGTTTTGACGGTTTGCAGCACCTGCTGGTCGATGTTGCGCAGGCGCACGGCCACCCGCGCGGCGGCAAGATCGCCCGCCGGGGTGTCGAAGTAGGTGTTGGCAAGCCGCTGCTGAACCGGCGGCGTGGCCGCAAGAACGGGGTGGTGTAACAGCGCTGACAGCTGGCTGGGCGGCAGTGCCAGCTTGAGTTCCACCTCGGTGGGCGCTGGCGCGTTGGTTGACTCTTTCATGACAATCGCCACCTCAATATTGTGACATTTTGGTTAATTTTTGATGACATTATGAACTTTTCATGACGGCGGCGGACGCACTCTTTATACTGGCGCCCGCCATTTCCAGGCTCCCCGAAAACAGGCTAAAGGCTATATGGTAACCTCCAACCCTTTTTCCGCGATGTTTGGCCGCTCGCCATTCCAGCCGTTGCTGGCCCACATCGTCAAGGCCAATGAATGTGCCGACCAACTGCTGCCGTTCTTCGAGGCAACGCTGGCCGGTGATTGGGACACGGCAGCGGAACTGCGCGAGAACGTCACGCGCTTAGAGCACGATGCCGACACCCTGAAGACAGAGCTGCGGCTGAACCTGCCGAACACCATGTTCCTACCCGTCTCGCGCTCCGACCTGCTCGATTTGATCAGCGTGCAGGACAAGATCGCCAACAAAGTGCGCGACATTACCGGCATCATGCTGGGCCGTAAAATGCGCGTGCCCAACGAACTGGCCGAGCCGATGCGCGACTACATGCGCACCAGTGTGGCCTGCGTGGCCCAAGCGCGCCAGGCGCTGGAAGAGTTGAAAGACCTGCTGGAATCCGGTTTTGGTCGCAACGTTTCCGATGTCATGCAGAACATGATCCGCGAACTGCACACCCTCGAACACCAGGCCGACAGCCAGCAGGTGGCGATTCGTCGTCAACTTTTCGAGCTGGAGAGCCAGCTACCGCCGGTGGATGTGATCTTCCTTTACAAGATCATCGAGTGGGTCGGTGAAGTTTCTGACCGCGCAGAACGCGTGGGCAGCCGCCTGCAGATTTTGACCGCACGCTAAGGGAACCTCATGCAGATTATTGCCCAGCACGGTGACATTTTTATCATTCTGGCCTGTTTGTTCGGCTTCTTCATGGCGTGGGGCGTGGGTGCCAACGATGTCGCCAACGCCATGGGAACCTCGGTGGGGTCGAAAGCGATCACCATCAAACAGGCGATCCTGATTGCCGTCATTTTTGAATTCTTGGGTGCCTGGCTGGCGGGTGGCGAAGTCACCAACACCATCCGTAAAGGCATCATCGACCCCGAACTGCTTCAAGAAGACCCGCAGCTACTGGTATACGGTATGTTGGCTGCGCTGCTGGCCGCCGGTACCTGGCTGCTGGTCGCTTCCATGAAAGGCTGGCCCGTATCCACCACGCACTCCATCGTCGGGGCGATCGTGGGCTTCGCGGTGGCGGGCTTGGGCGCGTCTACCGTGGATTGGAGCGCGGTGACCAAAATTGCCGCAAGCTGGGTCGTGTCCCCGCTGCTTGCCGGTACCATCGGTTTCGTGTTGTTCAAATCGGTCCACCACCTGATTTTCGAGAACGACAACCCGTTCACCGCCGCCAAACGCTACGTGCCGGGCTATGTGTTCCTGGTCGGTTTCATCGTCGCCATGGTGACGTTGACCAAGGGCCTCTCCCACGTGGGGCTCGACCTCACTTTCAACCAGAGCCTGTTGCTCTCGATCTTGCTGGGTCTGGTGATCATGGGCATCGGGATGCTGATGCAGCGCCGCATCAAGTTCGAAAAGAGCGCCAACGACCATTTTGGTTACGCCAACGTAGAGCGCGTGTTCGGCGTGCTGATGATCTTCACCGCCTGCGCCATGGCGTTTGCGCACGGGTCTAACGACGTGGCCAACGCGGTGGGCCCGCTGGCGGCAGTGATCAGCGTGGTGCAAACCGGCGGCGAAATCGAAGCGTCGGCGCTGGTGCCCTGGTGGGTCCTGGTACTGGGCGGCGGCGGTATCGTCGTGGGCTTGGTGACTTACGGCCATAAAGTCATCGCGACGGTTGGCACCGGCATCACCGAACTCACGCCGAGCCGTGGTTTCGCGGCCACGCTGGCGGCGGCAACCACGGTGGTGCTGGCCTCGGGCACCGGCCTGCCGATCTCGACCACGCACACCCTGGTAGGCGCGGTGCTGGGTGTAGGGCTGGCGCGGGGGATGGCGGCGCTTAACCTGCGCGTGATTGGCACCATCGCCATGTCCTGGCTCATCACGCTGCCCGCCGGGGCTGGCTTGGCCATTCTGTTCTTCTTCATGTTCAAAGGCATGTTTGGTTAATCACCGGATGTCATCGTGCCCGGTTGGCCAAGGCTAACGGGCACCTCCCCAGCGGCACCTTCTCGCAAACGGTCTTTGCATAAGATCTTTGCAACGGAAGGTGCCGCTGTTTTTGGTGCTCTGTTAAAGTAAATAGCGACATCTTCATTCACCTGCTGCCGGAGAGCGGCCCTTGGACACTCGTTTCCCCTTTGTAGATTGGTTTCGTAACGCTTCCCCGTACATCAATGCGCACCGGGGGCGAACCTTTGTCATCCTGATCGAAGGCGAAGCCATGGCCTCTGGCCGAGGGGAGCAGCTCATTCAGGACTTGGCGTTGCTACACACCTTGGGGGTCCGCCTGGTCGTGGTGTTTGGCATTCGCCCACAGGTGCATGAAGCGCTGACGGCCGCCGGTGTCGAACCCACCCGAGTGGATGGCCGCTGGGTCGCGGATCGCGCCGTGATGGCCCACGTCGAGCAGGTCGCGGCGCACCAGCGGCTATGGCTGGAAGCGCGGCTTTCCCTTGGCTTGCCCAGCACGCCGCTGCACGGCGTAGAACTCAGCGTGATTTCCGGCAACTTGGTCACCGCCAAGCCGCTGGGCGTGCGCGAAGGGGTGGATTTTGACCACAGCGGCGAAGTGCGCCGGGTGCGCGCCAGCGCCATCGAGGGGCTGCTGGAGAAGGGCTCGCTCGTGCTGCTGCCGCCGCTGGGGTTTTCCAGCACGGGTGAAGTGTTCGATTTAGATGCCTCGGAGGTCGCCCAACACGCCGCTGTGGCTCTAAAGGCCGATAAGCTGATTTTGCTGGGCGAATCAGAAGGGCTGGAGGACGAGCAGGGCGCGCTACTGCGCCAGCTGTCTCCCTTTGAAGCCGAGCCACGCCTGCAGCATGCCGTGCCGGGCAGCGAATTAGCGCGGCATTTAAGTGCCGCCTGCACCGCCGCCCGTGAAGGCGTCGCACGCACGCACCTGCTCTCGTGGCGCAATCACGACGCGCTGCTGGGCGAGCTGTTCACCCGTGACGGCGTGGGCACCATGATTACCCAGCACCGCTACGAGCAGCTACGCCCCGCCACGCTCAACGACGTAGCGGGCCTGCTGGAGCTGCTGGAGCCGTTAGAGCGGCGCGGCATGCTGGTGGCGCGCTCCCGCGAACGACTCGAACACGAGATCGACGATTACATGGTGATCGAACGGGACGGCATGGTGATCGGCTGCGCGGCGCTCCACGTCTTCCCCGACACCACCGTGGGCGAGCTGGCCTGTGTCGCCGTTCATGGCAACTACCGGGGCGGCGAACGCGGCGAACGGCTGGTGGAGGCCCAGGAGCGCCGGGCACGCCAGCGCGGGCTGTCCGACATGTTCGTGCTCACCACCCACACGGCCCACTGGTTCGTCGAGCGCGGCTTTCGCCCGGCAAGCCTAGAAGACCTGCCGCCGTTGAAGCGCGAAGCGTACAACCATGCTCGTAAATCCAAGGTGTTGGTGAAAAATCTGGCGGGATGAAAGTGAGTGGAAAAAGGTGAGTGGTGAGTGGCCGGGGCGGCTACGCCGCCCCGGAAGGCTGCTCAAGTATTGAGAATCACACCGCCGTTCAAGTGCATGGTTTGGCCGCTCATGTAAGACGACTCCTCGCTGGCCAAGTAGACGTAGGCCGGGCCGATTTCGCTGGGTTGGCCGGGGCGCTTCATCGGCACTTGGTTACCGAATTCCGCTACTTTGTCGTCCTCGAAGCTGGCCGGGATTAACGGCGTCCAGATGGGGCCGGGGGCCACGGCGTTGACGCGAATGCCTCGATCCATCAGCGACATCGCCAGCGAACGCACCAAGCCCTGAATAGCGCCTTTGGTAGCGGTGTAATCGATCAGCGTGTCGTTGCCCTTGAACGCGTTGATGGACGAAGTGGCAATGATCGTATCGCCCTCGCTCAGGTGGGGCAGCGCCGCTTTGGTCAAGTAAAAGTGGCTGAAGATATTGGTTTGAAAGGTTCGCATGAGCTGGTCGTCGGGGATCTCGGTAATGTCGTCCCAGTCGTACTGCTCGGCGGCGTTATTGATCACGATGTTGATCTTGCCAAACTCCTGCTGGGTACGGTTGACGATCTCCCGGCAGAAGCTGGGCGCGGCCACATCGCCTTTCAGCACCAGACAGCGGCGTCCTTCCGCTTCCACTAGCCGTTTGGTTTCCTCGGCATCCTGGGTCTCTTTGAGATGCACGATAACGCTATCCGCGCCTTCACGGGCATAGTGGACGGCCACAGCGCGGCCAATGCCGCTGTCGCCGCCGGTAATGATCGCCACTTTATCCAGCAGTTTGTCAGTGCCGCGATAGCTCTCGCGAATGTACTCCGGCTCCGGGCGCATGACGTGCTCATCGCCGGGCTGCTTGTTCTGGTGCTGTGGGGGCTGCTGCTGTTCGCTCATGTGCGGTCACTCCTTTGCGTGCACGAATCGCTTCGATCTGCCGGCAGGGCCACCCCTCTCCAGGGCGGCTGGCTGCCAGCGGGGAGCTTTCAACGTAGACCAAAGGCGAAGGGAAGGGCAAATGACACAGCGCCAGCGGCGGCTGGCATAGTCAGAATTAATAAAGGCTATTTAAACAGCTCATCTACGGCGCTATAGAATGGGTTTTTCGCTAAAGTCATGATTTTTATTGTGTTTTTAGCGTTTCTTGTCGCTGTGCTGACGATGTGTGGATTGCCGCGCTGCATGGCAATCAACCTGCCAGCAGCTATAGTGAGGGAGGCCTGTCCCTAGCCATGTGTAGACAGCCGCTTTCTCGACCACCAAGGAGTAGGAGGAACTATGTCTCCGGATAAAGACGACCAGAAGAAAGACCAGCGCGACGACCATCACGACGATGCGAACCCCATGCCCGACACGCACCACGTCAATCCGGATAGCGATGACGAGTCGGAGAAAAAGTAAGCCCATCCCCGCTACCGAACAGGCGCTGTCAACAGCGCCTTTTTTATGGGCACCGTCAGCGATATGGCTGGCGACCGCCACCTTCTTAACCTTTGTTGCGGCCCAGCATGCGCTGGGTTAATTCGGCGGTGTGGACATGGAAAGGGGCCCCAGGCTCGCTATAGTTCTGGTGAGGTTTCACAGACACGGAGAACGTCACCATGAACGATCAAGGACCGCATCACGACGCCACGGACCATCACGCCGGTCATCACCACCCTGACCACGAAACGCTGAAGCAGAAAGGTCAGCAGAGTGCCGATGACATCAAAGAGGCCGCCCGCGAACAGGCCGAAAGCACGTTCGAGCGCCAGCGAGACACCGCCGCCCAGCACACCCATACCTTAGGCACAGTGCTCAAGAACGCGGCGGATGAGTTTGACCGCCAGCAGCAACCTTTCTGCTCGGAACAAGCCCGAAAACTGGCGGATCACACCGAGCGCTTTTCGCAACGCATGCGGGATAAAGACCTTCACAGCCTCTGCCGAGCTGCCGAGGATTACGGCCGCCGCGAGCCGGCCATGTTCATTGGCGGCGCCATTGCCGCGGGCTTTTTGGTCACGCGCTTTCTGCGCAGCTCCCCCGATAAAGCCCCTGCGCCCGCCGCGTCCTCCGAAACGGCGGTTCCCGACCAAACGCTTTAACCAGGTGTTCACCACGCGCTTACATCACACGTCATGCAGGAAGCGGGAGACCAAGAATGGAATCAGAGAGCCAAAAAAGCAGCTCGATAGGCACGCTGCTATCCACGTTACTCAACGAAGTGACCGCGCTGGTGCGCGGCGAGGCGGCACTCGCCAAAGCCGAAATGTCGGAAAAAACCCATCAAGCGATGGCAGGCGTGGGAGCCGTTGCCACGGCAGGCGCGGTGCTGTTGGGCGGGTTTCTCACGCTGCTGGCAGCGCTGGTCATGCTATTGAACGGCGTGCTGCCACCGGAAACGCGCCCGTGGCTGGCAGCCGTAGTCGTCGGGGTCGTGGTCACGCTGGTGGGCGTAGTCATGCTCAAAGCGGGGCTGAAAAAAGTGCGTGCCCAGGGGCTGATGCCGAACCGCACCATGAATAGCCTGCGCAGCGACAAAACGCTGGCCAAGCAGCATCAGCAGCACGTCAAGGAGGAGGTGAAATGAGCGAGCGCGATACTTCACACAGCCAGGCACAGCGTGACCCGGACGAGATCGAACAAGAGATTCACCAATCCCGCGAGCGGCTGGATGCCACGCTGCACCAAATCGAAGAGCGCTTTTCGCCCGAACAGTGGCTGCACACCACCTATGACTACCTGCGCCACGGCGGTGCCAACGAGTTCTTTGCCAATTTGGGCACGACGGTGAAGCAAAACCCCGTGCCCACGCTGCTCACTGGCGCAGGGTTGGGCTGGCTGATGCTGCGCCAATCGAATGGCCCTGATCGGCATCGCCACGCCCACGGCCATGCCACCGATGTACACCCAAGGCCAACACCGCCGGATGAGGTGGTAACCCCGCCCCGCGCCAGCGCCGGGCAGCACGACCCGCGCAGCGACGCGACTGGCACGGGCATCAAAGATCGCGTTCGGCATGTGGGCCACAGTGCTCACGGGGCGGCACAACAAGTCGGCGAAAAAGCGCACCAATGGGGAGGTCGTATGCACGATTCCATGTCTCACGCCCAGCAGGGCACACAACACCGCGTCGATCACATGAAAGAGCGCGCCCACCACGCCAGCGACCGCTCTTCGGACTTCATTCAAGAGCACCCGCTGGTGGTTGGCGCACTAGGGTTTGCCCTAGGGGCGGCGCTTGCCAGCATGAGCGCTATGACGCGCAAAGAGAATGAAACCCTGGGCGAGTACCGCAACCAAGCCATGGATCAAGCGACCAAAATGGGCGAGGCGCAAGTGGATAGAGCGCAGCACGCGATTCACGACAAAGCGGAATCGGTCAAACAGCACGCTCATGAGCAGCGCGAACAGAGGCATAAAGAGGATGATAACCCCACCCAGCATAACGAGCCGGTGTTAGCGGGTTCCAGCACGCCGTCGGGCAACACTCAGGGCGCAGGGACTAATGGCGCCACCCCCGGCAGCGTCCACCCCACGACCCCAGGGGCGACTACCACCACGTCAACCTCGGAAACGCGCAAACCGCCGCTGCCATAGCGGTGACACCTGCTCATTCGCGCGTTTCTCTCATCAACCAAGCCACGGCGCTAGTTCTTGTAGCGCCGTTTTACTTCAACGTTGAGGCGACCTTCGCCCAGGCGCAGTTTGAGCAGTTGGCCGGGCTGGGTGTCGTCGGCGCGGCGGATGACTTGGCCTTGGGCATCTTGGGCAATGGCGTAGCCGCGGCCGAGTACGGCCAGCGGGCTGACGGCGTTTAGCTCGCGGGCGGCGCTGTGCAGGCGTGCTTGCCGCGTTTCCAACAGGCGCTGCATGGCGCTGGCTAAACGACGCTGTAGGCTGTTTATACGCTCGCTTTCGGCGCGGTGCAGCCGTGCCATATTCTGGCTGGTCAGGCGTCGGGTGAGCTGGGCCGCTTGGGCTTTTTGTTGGGCGAGGGTTTGCTGCATGGCGCGGGTAAGGCGCTGCTGCAGCGTAGTGAGGTGCTGGCGCTGGCGGGCGAGCTGTTCGCCGGGGTGACGAAGGCGGGCGCGTAGGGTATCTAGCCGCTGGCTATCGCGTTCTAACCGCGCCTGCATGCTTCGGTGCAAACGCTGCTCCGCTTGAGCGAGCTGGCGCTTGAGGGCGTGTTGGTCGGGCACTAGGCGCTCGGCGGCGGCGGACGGAGTCGGGGCGCGCATATCGGCGGCAAAGTCCGCCAGGGTGACATCCACCTCGTGGCCCACCGCTGACATCACCGGCAGCCGGGAGTGAAAAATCGCCCGCGCCAGATGCTCGTTATTAAACGCCCAGAGATCTTCCAGGCTGCCGCCGCCACGGGTGATCAGCACCACATCTTGTTCGGGGTCTAGCCGCGCCTGCCGGTTGAGCAGGCCCAGCGCCGAGATCATCGCCGGGGCGGCTTCAGCGCCCTGAACCGGTACGGGAATCAGCGTTACGTCTGCCAGCGGCCAGCGGGCGGCCAATACGGCCAGCACATCGCGAATGGCCGCCCCAGTGGCGGAGCTTAAAATCAAAATCTTGCGCGGTGGAAAGGGCAGGGGGCGCGTATTGGCGAACACGCCTTCGCCTTCCAGCTGCGCTTTCAAACGCTCGAAGGCCGCCAGCAGCTCGCCGAGGCCAGCGGCCTGCACCGCTTCAGCAATGAGCTGATAATCGCCCCGTGGCTCGAACAGCGAGACCCTCCCGCGCAGCTTCACTTGGTCGCCATCGCGCATGGGAGCGGCCACAAAGCGCGCTCGCTGACGGAACAGCGCACAGCGAATCTGCGCCCGGTCGTCTTTTAAAGTGAAATAGATATGCCCCGAGGCCGGGCGAGACACGTTAGAAAGCTCGCCCTCTACCCACACTTCCCCCACGTCGCGCTCCAGGGTTTGCTTGGCGCGCTGGTTGAGTTGGCTCACGGAGAGCGCTTTGGGAGTGGGTGATGTGCTTGTCGATTCCATCGTTGGCCTTGGTGATCATTTCGTGGATGACACGATACCTCAAACGAGGTGCGTAAGCCTTGCCAGCGCCGCTTATGCTTGCGCGACCCCCAGCGTCATTAGCAATTGGTATAAGCGCAACCGCGTCTCTGCATTGCTGGGGCGGCCCTCAAAACGTTATAATAGGCGATTAACTTTTCACGCCCCATCTTCCCACTTCTCAATGGGTGTTGCCGCTATGCTACGTATGGCCCAAGAAGCGCTTACGTTCGATGACGTACTCCTCGTTCCCGGCTTCTCCGACGTTCTGCCAAAGGATGTCAGCCTCAAAACCCGCCTGACCCGCAATCTCTTCCTGAATATTCCCCTGCTTTCCGCTGCAATGGACACTGTCACCGAAGCGCGTCTAGCGATTGCGATGGCTCAGGAAGGCGGCATCGGCATCATCCATAAGAACATGACCATGGCGCAACAGGCCGCTGAAGTGCGCAAGGTGAAGAAGCACGAAAGCGTCATCGTCAAAGACCCGGTCACCGTTAGCCCCAAAGCCAAGCTGGAAGACCTGCTGGCCATGGCCCGCGAATACGGCTTCTCAGGCTTCCCGGTGGTGGAAGGCGAAACCCTGGTCGGCATCGTGACCGAGCGTGACATGCGTTTCCAGCCGAACCACGGCGACAGCGTGGCCGATATCATGACCCCCCGCGAGCGTCTGGTCACCGTACCGGAAGGCACCGAGCTCGAAGTCAGTAAAGCCAAGATGCGCGAACACCGCATCGAGAAAATGCTGATCGTCGATGACGCCTTCCACCTGCGTGGCCTGGTGACTTTCCAAGACATCGAAAAAGCCCGCACCTACCCGATGGCCGCTAAAGACAGCGACGGCCGCCTGCTGGTAGGCGCAGCGGTCGGCACAGGCCCGGAAACCCCGGACCGCGTAGCCGCACTGGCCGAAGCAGGCGTTGACGTGATCATCGTCGATACCGCCCACGGCCACTCCCAGGGCGTGATCGATCGCGTTCGCTGGATCAAAGAGCACTTCCCACAGATTCAAGTGATTGGCGGCAACATCGCCACCGCCGCCGCTGCCAAAGCGCTGGCGGAAGCAGGCGCAGATGCGGTGAAAGTCGGCATCGGCCCCGGCTCCATCTGCACCACCCGCATCGTGGCAGGCGTAGGCGTACCGCAAATCACCGCCGTTTCCAACGTGGCCGAAGCGCTGAAAGAGTTCGACATTCCGCTGATTGCCGATGGTGGCGTACGCTTCTCTGGCGACTTGGCGAAAGCCATTGCCGCTGGCGCCAGCGCCGTGATGGTCGGTGGCCTGCTGGCCGGTACCGAAGAAGCGCCGGGTGAAGTCGAGCTTTACCAAGGCCGTACCTACAAAGCCTACCGCGGCATGGGTTCCATGGGCGCAATGTCCCAGAACCAAGGCAGCGCCGACCGCTACTTCCAAGACAAAGATGCCGGTGCCGAAAAACTGGTACCGGAAGGCATCGAAGGTCGCGTGCCCTATAAAGGCATGATGGGCGCCATCGTCCACCAGCTGATGGGCGGCCTGCGCGCCTCCATGGGTTACACCGGCTGCCGCGATATTCAAGAAATGCGCACCAAGCCGGAATTCGTACAAATCACCGGCGCTGGCTTTAACGAGTCCCACGTTCACGACGTGCAGATCACCAAAGAAGCCCCCAACTACCGGGTGAGCTAACCAGCGCATTAAGTTACACGGCGGCGGGCATTGCCCCGCCGCTTGCTTTTTAGCCAATGCGGCCCGTTCCGCGTTATAGAGGCTCCGCCATGAGTGACATTCACGCCCATAAGATCCTGATTCTCGACTTCGGCTCCCAGTACACCCAGCTGATCGCCCGCCGGGTTCGCGAAATCGGCGTATTCTCCGAAATCCGCGCCTTCGATATCACCGAAGAAGAGATTCGCGAATACAACCCCAACGGCATCATCCTGGCCGGTGGCCCGGAATCCGTCACCGAGCTGGATTCCCCCCGCGCCCCGCAGTGCGTGTTCGAAATGGGCCTGCCGGTATTTGGTATCTGCTACGGCATGCAAACCATGGCCGAGCAGCTGGGCGGCAAGGTAGAAGGCTCTAACCAGCGTGAGTTTGGCTACGCCCAGATTCAAATCGACGCCGAGACCGCGCTGTTCAAAGACATTAAAGACCACGTAGACGCCGCCACCGGCAACGCGCTGCTGGATGTATGGATGAGCCACGGCGATAAAGTCGCCAAAGCCCCCGACACCTTCACCGTGACCGCCTCTACCCCAAGCTGCCCGATTGCGGCCATGGCCTGGGAAGAGAAGCAGTTCTACGGCGTACAGTTCCACCCGGAAGTGACCCACACCCTACAAGGCCAGCGGATTCTTGAGCACTTCGTGCTGGATATCTGTAAAGCCGAAAAGCTGTGGACGCCCGCGCAAATCATCGAAGACCAAGTACAGCGCGTACGCGAGCAAGTCGGCGACCGCCACGTACTGCTGGGTCTTTCTGGCGGTGTCGACTCTTCCGTTGTGGCCGCGCTGCTGCACAAAGCGATTGGCGACCAGCTGACTTGCGTGTTCGTGGATAACGGCCTGCTGCGTAAGAACGAAGGCGACCAAGTAATGGAAACCTTCGCCAAGCATATGGGCGTAAAGGTAATTCGCGTCGACGCCGAAGAGCTGTTCCTGGAGAAGCTGAAAGGCGAGAAAGACCCGGAAGCCAAGCGCAAAATCATCGGCAACACCTTTATCGACGTGTTCGATGAAGAAGCCAGCAAAATCGAAGGCGTGGAGTTCCTGGCCCAGGGCACCATCTACCCGGACGTGATCGAATCCGCTGCCTCGAAAACCGGCAAAGCGCACGTGATCAAATCCCACCACAACGTGGGTGGTCTGCCGGAAACCATGAAGCTGAAGCTGGTCGAGCCGCTGCGCGAACTGTTCAAAGACGAAGTGCGCAAACTCGGCCTGGAACTCGGCCTTCCCTACGATATGGTGTACCGCCACCCGTTCCCTGGCCCCGGCCTGGGCGTGCGGATTCTTGGTGAAGTGAAGAAAGAGTACGCCGACATTCTGCGCGATGCGGATGCCATCTACATCGAAGAACTGCGCGCCGCCGGTTGGTACGAAAAAACCAGCCAAGCCTTCGCCGTGTTCCTGCCGGTGAAATCGGTAGGTGTCGTAGGCGACGGCCGCCGCTACGAATGGGTCATCGCGCTACGCGCTGTCGAAACCATCGACTTCATGACCGCCCGCTGGGCGCACCTGCCCTACGAGCTGCTGGAGAAGGTTTCCAACCGGATTATCAACGAGTTGGAAGGCGTTTCGCGGGTGACCTATGATGTGAGTAGTAAGCCGCCTGCTACTATTGAGTGGGAGTGAGCCCAACTCATTAACATAAACATACTGAAAAGGGTGCTTGCTAGGCACCCTTTTTTTGAATATCTTGACGACATATTGTATAAGCCTAATAATTATTTATATAATTTTTCGGTTTAAAGTGGCTTTTAGTAAAGTTTAGGGGAGCGTATGTCTGATTTTGATCAAATGAAAGATTTTATAGACAAGCCATCTAAAGAAATATTTTCAAAAACTTTTGAAAATATTTCTTTTAAAAGTTTCGATAATGATTATATAGAACAGCTTGGTAGAAGTAAGAAGAAGGCATCAGTTAGTAATTGTACTTTTAGGTCTACCATTTTTGTGGATTGTTACTTTAATGGTGTGGTTTTTAAATGTTGCGACTTTACCAGTGCTAAGTTCATTGATTGTAATTTTAAAGATGCAAAATTTGTTCAGTGCGTTTTTAATTATGCTTCTTTTAGAAGGACAATTGTTGATTCTTCAGAAATATTGGCTAACTTGCCCAGAGAGCCTAATTTATGTAGAGATTTGTTAAGGGTGTTGCGCGTAGATGCACGTGAACTGGGTAATGTTGAAGATGAGAGTGTATACATTCGAAAAGAAATAGAGGCAAGTAACCTTTTTTATATTTCTGCTTTTAAAGGAAGGGAAGATTGGTATAGGAAGAAGTATAGTGGTATGGATAGAGTCTTGTTTCTTTTTAAATGGATGCAGTCAATGTTTTCAGGGCTTATCTGGGGCAATGGCGAAAAGCCAGCTAGAGTACTTTATTCCTGCGTTTTTACAGTTTTATTGATTTCTTTGTTGTTGGTTTTTTATGGGTATAATGAAGGGCAGTTTAGTTCTGAAGACACTATTTATAGTGGTTTTGCTGTTGCTTTTAAGCTTTCTGTTAGTGAGTTTTTAGGGATACCGTATGATTCCGATCTTTTTAATCTAAAGGTTCCATTTGTTATTTCCGTGTTTTCCTCTTTGGCGAGGTATATTTTTATAGGCCTGCTTGTTTCAGTTATGTTCCGTAGCTTCTCTAGGCGATGAATAAATGAGCAATATAATATATCTTGGATACTTTGGCTCGGTGGTTAGATCTGATTGTGATGCTCGAAGTGATGCAGATGTTTTGTGTGTTATTGAAAATGATGTAAATTTTGATGAAGAAAATTTGCGTAAATGGATTGTAGAGAAAGTTGTTGTTGACAGAGTCTTAGATATTTCTATTTATAGTAGTAGTCGTTTGATTGAGATGTGGAATGAAGGGCACCTTTTTGCCTGGCATATTTATTTAGAGTCTCGTCCTTTCGATGGTTACGAGTTGTTTGTTTCTCAATTGGGAGCTCCCGATAAATATAATAACGCAGTTGCTGATATTCTTAGGTTGAATCAGTTGTTGCTTGATGTAAGGCTTTCGTTGGGCAATGAAATTGTTTCTAAAGTTTATGAGGCGGGGCTAATTTATGTCGCAGCTCGAAATATTGGTATAAGTGCATCTTGGTATTCTAAGGAAGGTTTAGATTTTTCGAGATTGTCTCCATATTCATTAGTTTTTAATGAAAAAAAATTGGGTTTACCTATCCCCAAAGAAAGTTATGCTAAACTCATTAAAGCGAGGCACGCGTCGATGAGAGGTGGCATATCACCATATTTAAGTATTAATGAACTAATAAGTATGTGTGATGCTGTACTGGATTGGTCTAAAGAGATATTGGATTTTCTGGAGAAGTGTCATGAGTAATTTTTTAGAAAGAAGCAGGCTTGAAAGAAATGTAATAAATTTAGTAAATGGGAGGTTTCAAAATTATGCTGAGTTAAGTGGTTTGTCCAATTTGGCAATAGTCAGATGGAGTGAGGAAATAGATCAATCTTCATCAATTAATTTTGATAGGTTACAAGAGATCGTTTCTATTTTGTTTGAGGTGTCTCAACGCATCAGTTCTGACTCTGACTCTAGTAAACACATATTCATAAATAATTTATTTGATAAAAATAGTACGATAGATATCTGTCTGGATCAACTCAAGGAAAAATTAGTTTTTTAATATCTCATGATAGTGCTCTTTAGCTCTCTAGTTTATTTTTATTAATACTTGGTTTTATTGCTAAAACTGCGTTGTATGAATTTTGAAAGCTCATTAAAAATCTCTTTAATGTGCATTTCTAGTATATTGCTTGATGTAGTTTAAATGTTTTGAAGAAATGTGCCTGATAGTAGAGCTGGCGTCATGACAATCGTTCTATACCAAGTATATACCTTTGCCTCAAAACCCTTTGACGGCAACCCTACAGCAGTGTGCCCGCTAGAGACGTTGTTGGATGATGCTCTGTTGCAGGCCATTGAAGCGGAGAATGGCCTTTCCGAAACTAGTTTTTCGTCTCTAATTAGGCGTATTATCATCTGAGCTTGTTTACACCTTTGGTGGAGACGAATCTGTACTGCTGCGATTCCTTAGCTGCAGTAACGCTGTACGATGTAAGCGCTGCTGCAAAGCGTGCTACGGAAAAACGCGGCAAGTATGATAATGAATGGTGGTGTCCCTGAAATATTTGCACCGAATAACGGTAGAGCGTTAGCGAGTGATTGTTAAGTGGACGACATCTCAACACTCCCTAACTAGCCTATGAGATGAATACCCACAATGATCGGCTCACATACCTCTGAGAGCAGCAACATAGGCCGCAGTTTGAGCGGAATGGGCCTGTGCTGTGAGTTAACCAGAAACCCTATCGCAGTTGTCGTGGTACAGCGGCGCATCGGTGCCTAGCGCTAGGCGCTCGGTGGCGCTGTTGTAGTAAAAGTGGCCATGCTCAACGTTGGCAAGGTGATAATCCCCGCACACTCCATAGCCCTTGTTGACGCGCTTTAAATGCAAGATGTCGGCCTGTGTTTGGCTGCCGAGGTGTTCCGATATGCTTGCGGCGATGTGCGCATCACGCTGGGCCTCGGAGTAGGCTTGGCCGCCGAATATCAGGCCCGCCACGATGAAAATGGCGACGACGGGAATCCATAGGTTATGCGTAGCGTGCCCAGTGAGTTGGTGTGGTGTGCATGATGCCAGTAGGCAAAGTAGTTAGCAGGATAATAACGGGTTGCTGGTTTAGCTGCACTGATGGGTGTGGGCTGCGTGCGTTGCTGTTGAATGCCTCTCGCAGATTGAATAAGCTGCCTGCCGCTAAAAAGCCCTATTCAACCCTCCGCATCATCCCGAATCGCTATAAAAATGGCGTTTACGTGCCGCCCACGGCTTCGGGGTAACTTTATGGATGAACGCAAATGACGCTTGAGCATTTGGTGGCGAATTATGGCAGCTTCGGCTTTTTCGTGGGGGCGAGCTTGGAGGGCGAGGGCATCGCGATGCTGGGCGGCATCATGTCTCAGCAGCACCTAATCGGCGTTTGGCCCGCTATCATCGCCCTGGCATTGGGCTCTTTCCTGGCGGATCAAGTGTTCTTCCTGCTTGGGCATGGAGGGCGCAATAGCGCTATCGTTCGTTCGGTGCAGGGGAGCGCAGCGGGTGGGCGTGTAGTGACCACGTTCAACGCCCACCCGGACGTTTTCGCGTTCTCCTTGCGCTTTCTTTATGGGCTACGCACGGCCGGTGCGGTGACGATTGGAACGACCGATTATCCTTGGTCACGATTTATCCTGCTTAATGCTATTTCAGCGTTAATCTGGTCGGCCGCCTGGGTCACGCTCGGTTATATGTTTGGTCAGGCCCTTGCGCCCCTTTTTGAGCGATTAAGCGGCCTTTCCCATTTTGTGTGGGCGGGTGTTGCCGCTGCCCTTTGCATCGCGGTAGTGGCCGTGATGGCTACCAGGCGGAGACGAACTCAGCGCTTAACGATGCGCGATTGAGTTTAATGCCTTCGCCAGAAACGGCATTACCCGAAACGTTCGGCAAAGCGCGCCGTGATAATCATAACCAGGGCCACCGTCGCAAAGGCAACGCTTAGAAGGCTACTCCCGCTCATAGGGAGGCTCAGCTTGCTTGCCTTCTGCTGGACTTTGTTAACCCTCACCTGCATGCACGTTTCTACGATATCTTGATGAGATTCTTTTATTTGCGTTGGGATAACCCATGAAAATCGACCTCTACCAAGTAGATGCTTTCGCCTCAAAACCCTTTGAGGGCAACCCTGCAGCCGTGTGCCCGCTGGAGGCGTGGTTGGATGATGCGCTACTGCAGGCCATTGCAGCGGAGAATAACCTGTCCGAAACCGCATTTTTCGTACCCACGGAAGCGGGCTACCACTTGCGCTGGTTTACGCCTTCGGTGGAGGTGGATTTGTGCGGCCATGCTACGTTA
The DNA here is from genome assembly GCF_009846525.1 of Halomonas meridiana. Lineage (NCBI taxonomy): Bacteria > Pseudomonadati > Pseudomonadota > Gammaproteobacteria > Oceanospirillales > Halomonadaceae > Vreelandella > Vreelandella aquamarina. The sequence goes on from NZ_CP024621.1 coordinate 821,358, forward strand.
GCAGCGGCGTGGGTGGTGTTCCATGCCCTGGGCGTGGTGGCCGAGGCGGTGGCCTTTGAAACCAGAAGCGGTGTACTGACCGTTCGCCGCGAAGGCGATGCGCTGGTGATGGACTTCCCCGCGAAAACGCTCGCACCGCTAAACATGCACGCGGGAGTCGCCGCTGCCCTGGGTGGTATCGAAATCGAAGAGCTGCTGATCGCGGATGACATCGTGGTGGTTGTCGAGGAGGCGAGTGTGATCGAACGCCTTATGCCGGATATGCAGCGGCTTAAACAGTTACCAGGGCGAGGTGTGGCCGTTACCGCGAAAGGCGATGATGTGGACTTTGTGTCTCGCTGGTTTGGCCCCAAGGTCGGCGTGGAAGAAGACCCGGTCACCGGCTCGGCGCATACGTCGCTCGCACCTTACTGGGCCGCGCGTTTAGGTAAGCAAGCACTGACTGCCCGCCAGGGTGGCGCACGCCAAGGCGCGCTGAGCTGCGTTGTAGAAGGCGAGCGCGTGATGATTAAAGGCCGCGTTGCGCCTTATCTAATGGGGCAAATCACGCTGCCTGATAGCTAATGAGCATAAGCTATGGCGATGAGTCTCAGCGGGAGTATCAGGATTGAAAACAAATAAGTAAATAAGTATACCGTTCTTTTGCTTTATGAATCTGGTGGTTTGTGGTCTATAGGTACACCAAATTTACATTTTTCAAAGTAGAGTGTGGCAACTCCTTTAGTTAAATGCTACTTTGTGTCCTATGAGCACACAAAATAAATCAATATTAAAGAACCTATTAGAAGCCATACCACCTGGGTTTATGGCGGATACCGCTTGGCTTGAACGACATGGCGTTAGCCGCTTTCTGGCACGTAAATACGTCGAAAATGGCTGGCTAGAGAGGGTTAACCGAGGCGTATTCCGGCGTCCTGCGCCCAGCACAGCCATCGATTGGAAAACCTGCCTGCTCTCCATGCAGCACATCATGCGTTATGACATTCATATCGGAGGCACCACGGCACTCTCCTTGCAGGGGTATGATCATTATTTACGTTTGGGCAGCAATGCGCCTGTTTGGGTATACGGTGATACGATCCCTAGCTGGCTCAGCAAGCTACCACTTACCGCCCCCATCAAAATCCGCAACACGTCACTGTTTTCTGATTCATCGCTAGGGCTAGCTAATCAGAGAAACAATGATGAAGACGCACTGCCATGGGAGTGGGTGCTTAATATGTCGATGCCCGAAAGGGCGGTGATGGAAGCTATGGATGAGCTGCCCGACCACGAGAGCTTTCATCACCTCGATATGCTCTTTGAGAGCTTGACGACGTTACGCCCAAAAGTGCTGTCCGTGCTGCTGCACAGCTGTAAGAAGATTAAGGTAAAGCGGCTATTCTTTGTCTTTGCGGATCGCCATGACCACCCTTGGCGCAAGCGTCTTGATGTCACCGCGTTCAACCTTGGCAGTGGCGATAGGGCACTCGTCAAAGGCGGTAAGATTCATCCTCGCTATCGTATTATGGTGCCTGCAGAATTTACGGGGGAGGGGGCTAGCGATGGCACGTGAAATTTATGAGGCGCAGGTTGCGCTACTTGTACGTATCCTTCCGTATGTTGCTAAGGAAGAGGTCTTCGCGCTCAAGGGAGGCACAGCGATAAACTTGTTTTATCGTGATTTTCCCCGGTTATCGGTGGATATCGATCTGACCTATCTACCGATGAAAGATCGAAGTGACAGCCTTACTGATATCAACGAAGCAATGGATCGCATAGCGGTGTCTATTGAAGGCGGCATCGTTGGTGCCAAAACGCAACGTATAAAAGGCGGCGGTGGTGGAGCCACGCGTTTGCTGGCGCGTCTTGGTGGTGCGGAGATTAAGATTGAAACGTCACCCGTTGCACGTGGTGTTGTTCATGAGCCTCAAATGCGCTCAGTGTCCGATACTGTTGAGGATGATTTCGGCTACGCAGAAATGAGGATCGTTTCATTCGAGGACTTGTTTGGCGGAAAACTGCATGCCGCCTTAGATCGTCAACATCCGCGTGATCTTTATGATGTGAAGCTACTTTACGATAACGAGGGCCTAACGGATGCTTTGTTTCGCACCTTGTTGGTTTATATAGCGAGTTCTTCGCGCCCTTCACATGAGCTACTGAACCCAAACCTCATCGATCTTGATCAGCCTTATACACAAGAATTTGAGGGTATGACCAGAACTCCTGTTAGCCTCGAAGAACTGTTAAGCATACGTAAGCGATTGATTGCGGATATTCAGTCACGCTTTGATGAAAATACCAAACGCTTCTTACTGAGCCTGCATGACGGTCTACCGGATTTTGATGCCATCGGCCGCCCAGAAGCAGCCAATCTGCCTGCTGTACGCTGGAAACTCATCAATTTGAAAAAATTGAAAAGCGATAACGCCTCGAAACATGCTGAGCAACGCCATGAGCTGGAGCACTTGCTGGGATAAGAGGTGCAAATCGGGATGCAAAAGAGACCGCCCGCCCCAGCCTCCGTGTGCTTTACTGTCTGCAATGCTTATTCACGGAGGAAGCACCTATGGCCATTGGCGGTCTAATAGGACTACTGGACGACGTTGCCGCATTGGCGAAGTTGACCGCAGCATCACTGGACGATGTGAGCGCTGCCGCTGGTCGTGCGACGGCGAAGGCGGCTGGGGTGGTGGTGGATGATGCGGCGGTGACGCCGCAATATTTGCACGGGGTAGTGGCAGAGCGTGAGCTGGCGATTGTGAAGCAGATCGCGCTGGGTTCTATCCGCAACAAGCTGATTTTTATCCTACCGGCGGCGCTGCTGCTGAATTATTTTCTGCCCGGGCTACTACCGATCATCCTGATGATAGGCGGCACCTACTTGGCTTTTGAGGGCGCGGAGAAGGTGTGGCATAAGCTCTCTGGCCAGCATGACGATGACAAGCCCGCAGTCGAAAAAGGGCCGGAAGCCGAGAAGAAGATCGTCAGTGGTGCCATCCGCACCGACCTAATTCTCTCTGCTGAAATTATGGTGATTGCGCTGGCGACGGTGTCTCATCAAGGATTCTGGTCACAGCTAGCCAGCTTGGTGGTGGTTGCGTTTGTGATCACTGTTTTGGTGTATGGCGTGGTGGCGCTGCTGGTCAGGATGGACGATGTGGGCCTGAAACTCGCCCAGCGGGATCATTCAGGCATACAGGCGCTGGGCCGGGGCTTGGTCACGGCCATGCCCAAGGTGCTGGCGACCATCTCGGTGGTGGGCACCATCGCCATGCTTTGGGTGGGTGGGCATATCCTGATGGTGAATTTGGGGGCCGCGGGAACGGGCTGGCTCAAAGCGCCCTATGAGTGGGTACATCATATTGAGCTAGGCATTCGCGAGGCCACCTGGGCCTTGGGCGGTACGCTGGGCTGGAGCTTCAATACGCTGTGCTCTGCGGTGATTGGCTTCTTGGTGGGCTCGGTGGTGGTGGGGGGGTTGCGCTTCGTTCCTGCTAAGCGGGCGCATTCTAAATAGCGGCGCGGTACCATACCCGCTTACTAACGCCAGCCCCAAGAGGCTGGCGTTTCACTACCTGCTGAGGCTTTTGCCATGACACGCGTCGCTATCTTCGTGGATACCCAGAACGTCTATTACACCGTGCGCGAGGCCTACGGCAAACACTTCGATTATCGCCGTTTCTGGGCCCAGGCAACGGCCAGCCGGGACGTGGTAGCCGCCCGCTGCTATGCCATCGATAAAGGCGACGCCAAGCAGCGTGAGTTCCAGAATATCCTCCGCTCGATTGGTTTTGATGTCCGGCTCAAGCCCTTCATACAGCGCGCGGATGGCTCCGCCAAGGGCGACTGGGACGTGGGCATCACTCTCGATGCCATTGAATACGCCGAGAAAGCGGATGTGGTGGTGCTGGTCTCCGGCGATGGCGACTTCGATCTGTTAGCCCAGAAAATTCGCGAGGTGCACGGCAAACGCGTCGAGGTCTACGGTGTGCCCCAGCTCACCGCTGCCTCGCTCATTAACGCCGCGAGCGAGTTCATTCCTATCGAGCGTGATCTGCTGCTGGGGTAAATGAGCAGCGAAAGAGGTTTGAGCCGAATATAAAGGCTATTCGGCTCAAAAAGTGAGCCGAATAGCGAGGCCTTACGCCTCTTCGATGCCATCCACCAAGAAGACGCGGTAATCAGCACCCTGGAAGCGGTGCTTGCGGGCTTCTTGGTAGGCGGGGCTTTGGTACCAGGCGCGGGCGGCGGCCATGTCGGGGAAGCGTAGAATCACGGCACCCTCCATCGCGCTGCCTTCCAGCACTTCAAAATCGCCGTAAAACGCCAGCGGCTGCGGGTCGTGGCCTTCACGGGCGGCTTTGGCTTTTTCGCTGTAGCGCTGCATTTCTTCGCTGTCGTGGGTGTGTTCACGGGTCAGAACGATATAAGCGGGCATTCCTTTCTCCTACGCAATATGAAAAGTCGCTAAAGCATACCACCACCTAACGGCGCTGCCCCATGAAGCGTGGCTATGGGATCAATCGATTTGGGTGGGGTTGTCGGCTTCGATCACGGCGTTAGCCTCTACCGCGCGTTCGAGCTGGCGGTGTTCCAGAGCGGCGAGGGCGATGCGGTAGCAGTCGTCGATATGGCTGTTGCCCATGTACTTCATGGCGGTAAAGCTGATGCCGCCTGCCACGGCGCTGCCGATGAGCGGCACGAACTTGGAAGCGCCCTTCGCCGCCACTCGCACGCCCATTTTACTCAGTAGCGAGATGATCAGGTTCTGGGTGATGTATTTGCCCGCCATCTTGCTGCCGGTGTTGGAGATGGCGGTCATCACGAACAGCTTGCTGTCGGTATCTAGGCCGTCGATTTGCTCCGGCGTCAGCCCAAACTGGCTGTTAATTTTGGGGATGATGCGCATCAAAATGGCGACGTCGGAGCCGATATCCAGCCCCGGCACCGGGATGATGGCGGTACCCGCAGACAGGCCAGCGCTTTTGGTCACCATCGCTTGGCACGCCTTTTTGATGGCGTCGAGTTCTTCCTTCGTTTCAATCATGTACCGCTCCTGGTTGACGATGGGCTTTCATCACCCTAGCCGAGGCGTGGCCGAAAGGCGAGCCATAACGCTGCCCCGGTAGGGTGGGCGGTGCCATGAAAAAGGGCGGCTATCCGCCGCCCTGAAGGGAGTCTCGAACCCGCGTGGGCGGTGTTAGAACGTTTGCCAATCCAGCTCGAACGCCTCGGCTTCCCGCTTCGTGTTTCGTGCAGGCGTGGAGGCCGATAGGTAGTTGGCCGGTGGGGCAAGCGGCGCTTGGCGGGCGGGTGCGTAAGCGGCCACGGTGAACTGGGCGGTGATCTCGGCGAGCTGTTTGGCTTGCTCTTCCAGCGAGGCGGCGGCGGTGCTGGACTCCTCCACCAGCGCGGCGTTCTGCTGAGTGACGGAGTCAATTTGCGAGATGGCGATATTCACCTGATCGATTCCTCGGCTCTGCTCTTCCGAGGCTTGGGTGATTTCGGCCATCAGTGCGGATACCTTGCTGACGTTATCGGCCAGTTCGCGAATGGTCGTGCCGCTTTTCTGCGCTTGGCCTGAACACTCCACGGTTTTGGAACGGCTGATTTCCAGCATCGAGCGGATTTGGCTCGCCGACTGGGAGCTGCGGCTGGCGAGCTGGCGCACTTCGTTGGCCACGACGGCGAAGCCTCGGCCCTGCTCACCCGCTCGCGCCGCTTCGACCGAGGCGTTGAGTGCCAGCAAGTTGGTTTGGAAGGCAATGCCGTCAATGATGCCGACGATCTCACCCATTTTCGTGGCGTTCTCTTCCAGCTCGCGCATCATCGCCAGCATCTGCTCACTCTCCTCGGCGGAGGTGTGGGCGGTTTTGGCCGCGCTTGAGGTGATCTTGTTGGCCTCGGCGGCGTTGTCGGCGTTCATTTTGACCGTGGCGGTCAGCTCATCCAGGCTGGCAGCGGTTTCTTGCAGGGCGGAAGCCTGCTCTTCCGTACGCGATGATAAATCCTGCGTGCCGATGGAAATTTCATTCGTGCCGGTAAATAAGTTGTCGCTGTTTAATTTTAAACTTTGCACGATACTGGTGAGTTGCGACTGCATCTCATGTAACCCGGACAGCAGCACGCCGATTTCGTTACGGCCTAAACGCTGAATGTCTTGTGTTAAGTCGCCACTGGCAATCGCTGTTAAATGTGTGACGGTATGATTGATGGGGTTAATGATGGCTTTCACGATGACGAGACGAGCCAATACCACCATGAGTAAAGCAAAGCTCATGATAAATAGGGTGGCCAATAACGTGAGTTGGCTGTTCTTTTTATCTTCGGTCAATATGTCTTTCGTTCTGGCTTCCGTTAATTGCACGAAGTTACGCACCGTGCCTTGAAACTCTCTTCTTAATTCTATGACCGGTAGCCAAGCGTCTTGTGCAGCTCCTAGAGTGGCCGCTTGAAGTACGCGGTTGAGTGTGTCGGTATAACGTTGATAGATCTGATTGATCTCGGCGGCAAGCGCTTCCCGCTCGCTCTCGGGCGGTGAGGCGATGGTATTGAACTCGACTATGCGCTGCTCGGCGGAGGATAAATACGTCTCTGCTTCTAGCTTCCAGCGGTTCAATTCACTCGTTGTTTCATTCTCTTGCCATGCTTTGAGGTATTCCCGAGTGCTGGCATTGGCTTGGGTCAGGTTCGCTTCGGAGCGGTTGATGGCGTTCATCTGACGCACTCCCACGTCTGCGATTTCATGCAGGGAGCGGGTGCCATTTTTATTGATGACGATGCTCAACGCAGAGAGCAGCAGCATGAATAACACCAGCGTGCCCATGGCGATAGTCAGCGTTTTTTTGATCGAAAGATTATGGATGAGACGGCTCATGTGGCGTATTCCCTTAGCTTTTCATGTGGTCTTGAGAGGAAGTAAGCGTTTTTATTGTTAATGACGGGGCGATTGTAATAACGAAAGCAGAGCGTGTGTGGGTTGGATTGTGAAACAATGTCAACACCACGATAAAAAGCTGATATGGATCAATTTTCAGATAGACGTGAAAGCGCTATGGATATGTCTTTTAATATTTTTAATAGTTGTTAAATTTATTGTTTGATGTGTGTCGATGTGTATTGAAGGTTGAATGATAGCGACTTTATTTATACGCGTTTACTAATAAGTAAGTATAACTACTGAGAGCGACTCATAACGAGGTGAAAAGAGGAGTGCGTGTGAATCGCTCGTTAAAGCGAGGCGGGCTGAGTAAGTGGAGACGAGAAAGAGGGCCGCACGTGGCGACATGAACAGCGGGCGACTCAGGGTTTTTGGGTAGCCCGCTGGCGTTAGCGCTCAGCGGCGGCGTCACGGCAACCATGCTCATGGCAGGTGGGGTGGTGCTCGTAGAGCGTTTGGATGATTTGGCAATCGGCGGCCTTGCCGCCTCGGCACTGGTGAACCACGTGGCGCAGCTCGTCCGCGAGCGCTTGCAGTTTGGCAATACGCGCTTCCAGATGGGTTAAATGGCGGCTGGCGATATCATCGGCGGCGCTGCAGTCGGTGTCAGGGTGGTCAGACAGCGTCAACAGCTCCTGAATGCTGTGTAGGTCTAACCCTAGGTGGCGGCCATGGCGTATAAAGCTGATGCGCTCGACGGCCGCCTGATCGTAGTAACGATAGCCCTGCTCACCGCGTGACGGGGGCGGCAGCAAGCCAAGCTTCTCATAGTGGCGGATGCTCTCCGGTGAACAGCCGGTGCGGGTAGCCACTTCTCCAATGCGATAGGCGTGTGTCATCGGCTTGACCCTGTAACGATTACAGGGTTTAGGCTAATCCTTATTCCCACCGTGGACAAGCAGGTGACGAGATGACGCTGATAACCGAGCTGCTACACATTGCTTTGACGGCAGCCCCCTGGTTGTTGCTGGGGCTGGTGATTGCCGGGCTGATCAAAGCCTGGCTACCCGAAACATTGCTGCAGCGCTGGATGGGTGGGCGTGGCCTGGGCAGCATTGTGCGGGCGGCGGTGATCGGGATGCCGCTGCCGCTGTGCTCCTGCGGGGCGATTCCCACCGCCATTGCCCTGCACCGGGGCGGTGCGGGGCGCGGGCCGACCACGACGTTTTTGATCAGCACCCCAGGCGTGGGCGTGGATTCGATTCTGCTCACCAGCGTGCTGCTTGGGCCGCTCATGGCGGTGGTGCGTGTTGTTGGGGCGCTGGTGACGGCCATTGTGACGGGCTTGCTAGTGGGCTTTACCCGCGACGCAGAGGCCGTTGCACCTGTCGCCAAGAGCGGTTGCTGCTCGTCGCATGGCTGCCATGATCACCACGCCGATACCGGCGAACCTAGCGGCCTCAGTGCGGGGCTACGTTATGCGTTTAGCGATCTGCTGGACGACATCAGCGCCTGGATGTTTGCCGGGCTGCTGCTGGCGGGAGTGCTGGTCACGCTGGTACCGCCGGATACCCTGGCACGATTTTCGGGTGGCCTGTTGGCGCTGATGTTGATGGCGGTGGTGGGCATACCGCTCTACATCTGTGCGGCCGCCGCCACGCCGGTGGCGGCAGGGCTACTGTTAGCCGGTATCTCGCCAGGAATGGCGCTGGTGTTCCTGCTGGCGGGGCCGATTACCAGCCTCGCCACGCTGGCCATTTTGCGCCGCGAGCTGGGTAATGCGGCGTTGGCCGTGTACCTCGCCAGCGTGTTGATCGTTACCGTGCTGGTGGGGTGGTCGTTTGATACGGCCGTCAGGATGGCCGGCTGGAACCCGGTGGAGCAGGCGAGCCAAGTACAAGAGCTGCTGCCCCACTGGTTGGAGTGGCTGGCCTTGGCGGTGCTGGCGCTGGTGGCTATCCGACCGCTGCGCCGACGTTTACTGGGCTTTTAACCGAGAGTGAGCCGCTGTTCGTGGCTTAGCGGGTGTCTTTGTAAATACGCCCGCCTTTCATGATCATCCGCAGATTCTGTTCAGGGTCGTGCAGAAAATCGAGGCTACGGCTAGGGTCACCATCCACCAGCAGCAGGTCGGCCCAGGCACCGGGTTCGATCTTACCGAGCGTGCCGGGGTAGGGGTTACGCGGGCCAGAAAGCGCCAGCAGCTCGCCATTGCGGCTGGTGGCCATGGCCAGCACCGTGAGCGGGTCGTAGAAGCGGGTGAGTTTGGCCAGTTGGCGCAGCTGGTTAGGCGTGTTTTGTGGGCTGAACAGAATGTCGGTGCCCCAGGCCGTGTGGATGTCGAAGCGCTGAGCGAGTTCGTAGGCGCGCACGGTGCCTTCGGCCACTTGCCGCTGGGATTCGCGACGGGCGGCGTCGGGGTACACGTTGGCGTCTTCGTCCTGCAAGAACGGCTGCAGGCTCCACCACGCCCCTTCGCCTGCCATCATGCGGGCGGTCTCTTCATCGGCGAGCTGGCCGTGTTCGATGGATTTGACGCCTGCCCGCAGCGAGCGCTGTATGCCTTTTGGGGTGTATACATGCACCATGACGTAGGTGCCCCAGTCGTCGGCAGCCTCTACGGCGGCGCGCAGTTCGCGTTCGGTAAACTGGGTGCTGTCGAGTGGGTCGTACAGCGAGGCCACGCCGCCACCGGCCATCAGCTTGATTTGTGAGGCGCCGAGCATGAGCTGCTCACGGGTGCGTCGCAGGACTTCATCCTCCCCATCGGCAATCGCCGCGACCCCTTGGCGCTCCTGCTCGCTGAGCGGGGAATTCGAGCCCCGTGGAATCTCATGGCGCATACGGAAATCGCCGTGCCCGGAGGTTTGGGAAATCATCGCCCCGGCGGGGAAAATACGCGGCCCATCGACGATGCCTTCGTTAATGGCGCGCTGTAGCGCAAACGACGGCCCGCCCACATCACGTACTGACGTTACGCCGCGCATGAGCGTGCGCTTGGCTTCCTGGGCCGCCACCAGATGGATGTAGCCCACATCAGCCGTCATGGCGGTGGTTTGGGTAATCGCTGCCAGCGTGGTGTGCCAGTGGGCGTCGATGAGTCCGGGCATGAGGACGCGGCCACCGCAGTCGATCACCTGCGCCCCGTCGGCTGCGGCATCGGCGGGCAGCAACGCTTGAATGCGCCCCTCGTCGATACGTACCGACACGCCGCTCTGCACCGCACTGCCGCTGCCATCAAACAGTTGTAGGTTGGTCAGCAGCAGCGGGCCCCTGGCGTGACGCGGCTGCGCACTCACCACCGTGGGCACGTTGAGCCCGGCAAACATCGCCATGACCGCTGCCGTGCCACCCAGCATTTGGCGGCGCGTGAGGTCGGCCATCACTCGCTCGTGAAACTGCTGCAGCATAGGTGAACCACAGCAGCAGGCGCCAGGCCCATGAGAGGCGTGCCCATGAGGCAGCGGCGTGTGTAGATACGGGGCGTGAAACGTCTTGGCGGCGGGCATCAGCGTTCTCTCATCGGCGAGGGGCGATCACGCTTAATAAACTATAGTGAGTGCCCTTAAGCAAGCTTACGCTAGGCATGCGGTGAGTAGGAGAAGGAGGAGAGGGTAAGCGGATGGCAGGCCACCCGCTGTGGTTTTACGCGTCGTTGGGCGTGACGCGCCAAATGGCGTTGGTGAGATCGTCGGCAATGATCAGCGCGCCGTCGGGGTCGATGGTGACACCTACCGGGCGGCCACGGGCGCGACCATCATCGGTGAGAAAGCCCGAAACAAAATCGATGGGGTCGCCGCTGGGCTGTCCGTCGCTGAACGGTACGAAGACCACTTTGTAGCCCACCGGGTCGGCGCGGTTCCAACTGCCGTGTTCGCCGATAAACACACCTTCAGCGAACTCATCGCCCATTTCGGGGATAGAAAAGGCGAGGCCTAGCGGTGCCACATGCGAACCCAGGCTGTAATCGGGGGCAATCGCCGACTCTACTTTTTCAGGGTTCTGTGGGCGAACGCGGGGGTCGACATTCTGACCCCAATAGCTATACGGCCAGCCGTAAAAGCCGCCTTCCTGAACCGTCGTGAGGTAGTCGGGTACGAGGTCGGGGCCAAGCTCGTCACGCTCGTTGACGACCGTCCAAAGCTGGTCGGTGCCGGGTTGAATCGTCATCGCCGTGGGGTTGCGAAGACCCGTGGCATAGGGGCGGTGCATGCCGGTATCAGGGTCGATCTGCCAGATTTCCGCGCGATTGACCTCCGCTTCCATCCCTCGCTCGGTGATGTTGCTGTTGGAGCCAATGCCCACATACAGAAACTCCCCATCGGCACTGGCGGTCATCGCTTTGGTCCAGTGGTGGTTGATCTCGGCGGGGAGTGGGGTAACCTCCTCGGGTGGCCCGCTGGCTTGGGTTTGGCCCTCTTCGTACTCAAAACGCACCAGGGCATCTTGATTGGCGACATACAGGGCGTCATCGATCAGCGCGAGCCCGTAGGGAGCGTTGAGGTTTTCCGCAAAGGTGGTTTGCTCCTCATAGCGGCCGTCGCCATCGGCATCGCGCAACAGTGTCAGCCGGTTACCGCTCTGTACCGAGGTGGTCCCCTGGGATTTGATCAGCCCGGCAATGACATCCTTTGGCTTGAGAGAGGGGGCATTACCACCGCTGCCTTCCGCCACCAAGATATCGCCATTGGGCAGTACCAGGGTTTGGCGGGGGATTTGTAGATCGGTGGCAATCGCGGTGATCGTGTAGCCCTCGGGCACGCTGGGCAGGGCATCGCCCCATTCGGAGGGCTCGGGCACGCTCATGTTGGGCAGCAGGCCGCGAGAAGGCTCGGGCAGCGTCGGGTTAGGCCCGTAGCGGGTGACCTCTTGGGCGCTGGCGCTACCCGCTGCCAGCAGCAAGCAGAGGGGCGCGGCGTAACAATGCAGGCGACGTAGAGCGCGCTTCATGGCTTACCTCCGTGGCCAAAACGGGAAAACCCTACCCAAACGGCGGTGCCTGCAAAAATGGTGACCACCAGGGAGAGCGCAAAACCAATCGGCATCATGCCCCAGGCGTCCCGCGCGTGGATAAGGGCGTTCACAAAGCCGAGTATCCACGTGAGCAGCAGGAGCGCTGGATAGATCAGTAGCATGAGGCTGCGGGGCTTGGCGCGAAAGAAGCTGATCAGTGAGCTAATCAGCGCTAGCCCGGCAAATACTAGCCCGCCAGCGTTGAGCCAGGAGGCAAAAGTCGCCCACTGAATTTGATAGCTATTGGCGTAAGCGTAGTCGCTGAGCGTGGCGCCTAAAAAAAGCGGTAGGCACCCCACTAAAAACACCGAGTGAAAGAGGGGCAGCCCACGTTGATAGGTATGCGTATGGGTAGCTGTCACGGCATGCTCCTTATGCTGATCTAGCGAATGGCCATGCTTGGCGAATGCGATGAAATGCGAGGCGTTCGGCCAAGCAACGACCTCCTGTGTTGCGTAACCAGTGTAGGTCAGTAGCCGAGTTTTACCCAAAGCGAAGCGAGCGGCGCTTAGCGTTCTCACGGGCCGTGGGCATACTGCGCGGGTAGCCGCTCGGCTAAAAAATCCATGAACAGTCGCGTACGCTGAGATAGGGTGGCTTGACGGTAGTACACCGCGTTGATCGGCTGCGTGACGAGTTCAGTGTGGTCGGGCAGCACGTCGACCAGGGTGCCGTGCTGCCGGGGCGCGCGTGTCATGAAGTCCGCCAAACACACGATCCCTTCCCCCTTCAGAGCAAGTTCCAGCAGCGTGCTGCCGCTGGAGGCGGCCAGGGTGGGCGTGATATGTAAGCGCTTACCATCCGCGCAGGTCAGCGGCCAGTGGTTCAAGTGGTCGAGCTGGCTAAAACCGAGCAGGCTATGGCGGCAAAGCTCTTCTACCTGTTGAGGCGTGCCGTGACGGGCCAGATAGGCGGGGCTGGCCAGTACTCGCAGCGCGCTGTGGCCAAGGGGACGGGCGTGAAGCGAGGAGTCCTCCAGTGTGCCAATGCGAATGGCCAAGTCGACTCGCTGCTCCAGCAAATCCACGAAGCGGTCGTGGGTATCCAGCTCTAGGGTAATGCCAGGGTAGCGGGCGCGAAATTCACCGATCACGGGCACGACCACATGCTGCATGAAGCTGGGCGCAGCGTTGACTCGCAGCCTGCCTTGAGGCTGGTCATGACGATCGAGAAGGGCCTCTTCGGCCTCTTCCACGGCGGCGAGGATGCGTCGGCAGTGGGCGAGAAAGGTGTCCCCTTCTTCGGTCAGTTCCAAACGTCGGGTCGTGCGGCGCAGCAGCGTCGTGCCGAGCTTCTGCTCCAGGCGGTTTAGCGCGCGGCTGACGCCTGACACGGTGATACCCAACCGTTCGGCGGCAGCGGTAATCGAGCCGCCATCCACTACCGTGACAAACGCCTGCTGCTCTTCCAGGGTGCTTTTCATCGTTCGTAAGCGCCTCGATGATGAATCTATTATTGATTTTAGCGCAAAAGTCTCTTGCCGGACGTTTGGTTTTTCTCTGCGCCTTTGCGCTGCACAATACTCGCCAATCAATGCCCTGCTTACCTTGTGTTAGCGGGGTGATCACGATACCTAGTGAGGTCGAAACAATGAAGATACTGTTGATCAATGGCGGTAAAGCGTTTGCCCACTCTGGTGGTGAACTCAACAATACCCTGCATGCCGTGGCGGTGGATACGCTGAAAGAGCTGGGCCATGAGGTGCGCGAAACGGTCATCGAGCAGGGCTACGAGGTGGCTGTGGAAGTCGAAAATTACCTGTGGGCAGACAGCATCGTGTATCAAATGCCCGGCTGGTGGATGGGCACGCCCTGGACCGTCAAGCGCTACATTGATGAAGTCTTCACTGAAGGCCATGGCGCTCTGTACGCAAGCGATGGACGCACTCGTCAAGACCCGACCCAACAGTACGGTAGCGGCGGCCTGCTGCAAGGCCGCCACTACATGCTGTCGCTGACCTGGAACGCGCCGATTGAAGCGTTCGACGAGCCAGGTAACTTCTTCGAAGGCCGTGGCGTGGATGGCGTGTATTTCCCGTTCCACAAGTCTCAGGAGTTCATTGGTCTCAAGGCCCAGCCGACCTTCATTGCCAACGACGTGATCAAGGCGCCAGACGTAGAGCGTGACAAAGCCGCGTATCGCGCCCACCTGCGCCGCGTGTTTGGTTAAGGCGCTGCGCTGCTAAAGCATTCCACACGCATTAAAACAGACGCCCACCGACAACGGTGGGCGTTTTTTTGTGCCACGTTTAGCGCTCTGCTCAGGCTTTGCGCGGTGAATGAGCCGGTAAGCGCAGGCAGAAGGAGGCGCCCCCTGCGGCTAGGTTCGTCACCTGAATATCCCCGCCCTGGAGGGTCATAATTCGTCGGGCAATCGCCAGCCCCAACCCGGCGTGTCTGGTGCTGCCAGACACATCGCCGCGATAGAACGGCTCGAAAATATGCGGTAGGTCCTTGGGGGCAATACCGGGGCCGTTGTCTTGTACATGCACCTCGGGCTGGCCGTCGGTGTGGCCTACGATGACCTTGATGTTGCCTCCTGCTGGGCTGTAGGCAATGGCGTTGCTGATTAGGTTATCCAGTACCCGTTCAGTCATGGCGAGGTCGGCGTACGTGGTGGGTAACGCGGGGTCGCCGCTGAGGGTCAGGGTTAGCGCGCGCTCTTGGGCTGCTTGGCTGTGCTTTTGCACCACATCGTTGACCAATTCGGCCAGAGGGAAAGGCTCGGGCATCGGCTGTTTCTCCCGCGCTTCCAGGGCGGCCAGCTCAAATAGCTCATCCACCAAGCGGCTTAAGCGGCGGCCCTCTTTTAGGGCGATGTCTAAAAAGCGGTCCTGCTCGTCGGGGCTCAGGCGGTCACGGCGTAGTTTCAGGCTTTCGATATACCCCTGCATGGAGGCCAGCGGCGTGCGCAGGTCATGGGAAACCTGGGCCACCAGTTGGCGGCGTTGAGCATCTTTTTCGGTCAGTTGCTCTATCTGAGAGGCAATGCGCGTGGCCATGTCGTCAAAGGCCACCCCGAGATAGTCAATCTCATCGCGAACAACGGGGCGTTTATCACGCCAAGTGGCGGTTGGGGTTTGGCGCATGCCACTGCTCTCGAAATCTGCCACCAAGCGGGTAAGGGCTCTCAACCGGCGGGTGAGCAGGCGGAATAGCGTGAGGCCGGCAATCATGGCGACTGCCAAGCTGACCAGCAGCGCCCACATGCCCATGGTTAGCCGCTGGGCGCTGCGGGCCACTTGGTCAGCGGCGTCGTACTCTTCGCCGCGCAGCACCACGTAGAGATACCCTTCTGGGGCGTCAGCGCTGGGCACTGGCGTGACAGAAAAGACTTTTTGGCGCTCTTGGCTGCGCGGGTCATCGCCGAGCACGGGGTAGTGGCTGGGGTCTTCCAGCAGCCGATGGATAGGGGCTAGCGACACGCGCTCCCGGTTGATCTGCGCCGGGTCGGCGGAGTAAGAGCGTATCGTGCCTTCTAAATCCAGCAGATAGATTTCTAAGCTGGGGTTGATGGTCATATAGAGTGCGAAGAGCGCTTCTAAAGCGCTGCGGTCGAGCTGGCCATCGCGGACGAGGTGTTGATCGTTGACCAGGTTTTTGGCGAGGTCGCGGTGCAGGGCTTGGTTCACTGAGGCGCTATATTCTCGCAGCGTGTACAGGCTGATGACCGTGTAGAGCAGGCCAATGGCCAGCAGCAGGACAAAAAGCCCCAGCGATAGGCGGGTATAGAGTGTTTTCAGCATGGTTTATTCGCGAAAGCGATAGCCGACACCCCAGACGGTCTGGATGAACGCGGGGTGGGCGGGGTCGGCTTCGATCTTGCCTCGCAGGCGGTTAATGTGGGTGTTGACGGTGTGCTCGTACCCTTCATGGCTATATCCCCAGACGGTATTGAGCAGCTGTACCCGGCTAAAGACGCGGCCTGGGTGGCTGGCAAAGTGCCAAAGCAGATCAAACTCTCGAGCGGTTAATTCGACCAGCTGTTCATTAATAAAAACGCGCCTGCGTACCGGGTCGATACGCAGGCCATCGGCGGTTAGCTCGCGCTCTTTGGTTTTTTCAAGTGAGGCGGACGCCATAGCATCCACTCGCCGAAACAGCGCTTTTACTCGGGCGGAAAGCTCCGCCACGCTGAACGGCTTCGTGAGGTAGTCATCCGCTCCCATTTCCAACCCCAGTACTCTGTCCAGCTCGGTGCTTTTGGCTGTCAGCATCAAGACGGGCACATAGCCGGGGGAGGAGCGGATGTCGCGACAGACCGATAGCCCATCCAAGCCGGGCAGCATCAGATCGAGAATCACCAGGTCGATACCGCCTTCGCGAAAACGCATGAGCCCTGTATCTCCCCGGTCATAAAGAACAGGCGTCATGCCCAGCTCGGCCACGTGCATACGAACCAGCTCGCCAATACCTGGGTTGTCCTCGATGATCAGTACGTTTCGCGTCATAGCTTCCTGGCTCTCGAAAGGGGCGTTACTCTTTCATGCTGTCGGTGGTGTCCATGTGATCGCTCTCCATGCTCATGTCGTCATCCATGGCCATACTGTCTTCAGACATGCCTTCATCTATCATGCCGTGCTCGTCCATATCGCCATCCATTGTGTCACCCATTGAGTCGTCCATGGAGTGGCTCATGCCATCGGATTGCATATTGTCTTGCATCATGCCGCCATCGTTTTTCATCTCTTCTGCATGGCTGACCGTTGCCATCAGGCTGAATAGGCATAATGCTGCCAGAGTGGTGAACTTGTTCATGTGCGTAACTCTCCGAGAGAAGGCCTGCCGGGTTGGTAGGCTCACTGTTAGTCTCGGCGCTCCTCGTCACGGGAACATCACGGGGTGTTAAAGAGTTTATCTCGCAAGTTTAACGAATGTATAACGCAGCGCCGCGAATACCGGTAGATACCGCGACTGTTCATAAAATCGACTCATAAAAACTGCGCATAAGGAACCTCCGTGACCACGAACCGCCGTGAACTCGTCTCGCTGGTTGAGCGAGGCGTTATCTCACCTGATCAAGTAGCCAAGGCCGTGAGCGTGTCGGGCCTGCATCCTACGCCTCGCGCCTGGGCGGCACTGCTGGATAGGCTGCTGCTGTGGCTAGGCGGCTTGGCACTGGCTTTTGCTGTGCTGTTTTTCGTGGCGTACCACTGGGTGTCGATGGGCCACTGGCTGCGCTTTGGCTTGGTGCAGGCGGCGCTATTGGTGGCCATTGGGGCAGCGGTTTGGCGGCCTGCCAGCCGCCGGGTGGTTCAGGTCGCGCTGTCCACTGCCTTTGTTTTGTTGGGCGTTCTGCTGGCGCTTGTTGGGCAGGTGTACCAAACCGGCGCAGACCCGTGGCAGCTCTTTTTCGCTTGGGCCCTCTTGGGGCTGCCGTGGGTATGGGCGGCGCGTTTTAGCCCGCTTTGGCTGGTATGGCTGGGCGTGGGGAATCTGGCGATTTGGCTGCATGCCAGCGTATTGGGTTGGGGCGTGAATGGCCGCTTTCTCGCCGGGGAGTCGGGCTTATGGGGGCTTTGGGCAGCCAACGTAGCGGCGCAAACGGTGTGGGAGTGGGGCGCCCAGCGACGGGGCTGGCCTGGGCGTTGGGCAATACGCGTTCTAGCGCTGGGCAGTGGCCTACCCATCACGCTGCTCATGATGAGCTGGGTAGCTGGGTTCACCTTTGGCGTCACGCCAAGCGCGTTGCTTTACCCCGTTTGGTTGGCTGCGCTGTATGGCGTTTATCGTTGGTGGCGGTTGGATCTGTTGATGCTGGCCGGTGGCTGCGTATCGGTTATCGCCGTGCTGACGCTTTGTATGGCTCGCATGGTGATGTGGGAGGGGCAAGGCGATCCAGGCGGACTGCTGATCGTTGCCGTGACGGTATTTGCGCTAGGAGCGGCAGCCGTAGCGTGGCTAAAACGCCTACAGCGTGAGGCTATCCAATGAGCCAACAATATTCACCGTTGAAGCAAGCACTCGCGCAAGCGGGAGTGGTTCTGAATGAGCGGGCCACTGCCACGCATTCTATGCCCTGGTTCGTGCGCGGCGTTCAAGCGCTATCGGGCTGGCTGGCCGCGCTGTTTTTGTTGGGGTTTATCGCGACCGGCGTGGTGTGGGTGCTAGAAAGCCCGCTTGCTGCCTTACTGGTCGGCGGAGTAATGGTACTAGGCGCGTATGCGCTGCTGCGACGCTCACCCGGCAGCGATGTGATGGAGCATATGGCGCTGGCGTTTAGCTTAGCTGGGCAGCTGTTGATCGCGTGGCCGCTAGCGGATGCGCTTAGCTTTTCTGTGGGCTTGGGCTGGGCACTGGTGATCATGCAAATGGCCGTGGCATGGGGGATGCCAAGTCGCCTTCACCGCTTTGTGGCCGTGGTGTTGGCGTGCCTTGCTTTGGAGTTTTCGCTTGCCGCCAGTGGGTTGACGCAGGTGGCGAGTGGCTTTGTGGTATTAGCGCTGGTGGGGCTGTGGTTGAACGAGTTTCGCTGGCCGGAGCGCCTGAGCGATATGCATGCCTGGGGCATGGGCCTGTTAGTGGGCGTGCTGATGCTGCAAGGCGTTGCCCATGCAGGGCAGGCGCTGTGGCTAGGCCACTTTACGGAGCGGGACGCCCTTTCCCCGATGCTCAGCCGAAGCATCAGCACGGCGTTGGCAGGCGTGGCGCTGTTATGGGTGGCACATACGGCGCTGAGCCGCCACTCGCCTTCAAGCAGTGTGATGTGGGCGGTGTATGGCGCTGCCTTGCTGGTGGCGGTGCTCGCTTATTTTGCGCCTGGGCTGAGTAGCGGCATCGCGGTGCTACTACTGGGCGCTGCGATTAGCCATCGGGTGTTAATGGCCAGCGGCATACTCCTGCTGCTGGCAGCGGTCAGCGCCTATTACTACTGGTTAGATATCTCGCTGCTTCATAAGGCAGCGCTGCTGTGTGTGCTGGGCTTCGCGCTGTTAGCGCTGCGTTGGGGGTTGCAACGCTGGCGCTTAGCGACAACAAAAAGAGGTGAACACCATGGCCGCTAGCGTTAGGCGTTTTCGATGGGTGGTCCTGCTGGCCACGCTGGCGGTGTTGGTCGTGGTCAACAGCGCCATTTGGCAGAAGGAGCGTCATATCGCGCAAGGGGAGGTGGTTTACCTGGAACTGGCCCCGGTCGATCCCCGCTCCCTAATGCAGGGCGACTATATGGCGCTCAACTTTGCCCTGGCGAACCGCCTGCAAAGCGAGCTGTATCAGCGCGGTGAGACCCCTTCAGCCTCAATGAATGGTGACGTGGTCGTCCGTGTCGATAGCGCTCGAGTTGCTCACTTTCAACGTATAGACGATGGCACGCCGCTGGAAGCGGATGAGCGGCGCTTACAGTTTCGCCTGCGCCATGGGCAGGTGCGTTTTGCCACCAACGCCTTCTTCTTTCAGGAGGGCCACGCCGAGCGCTATGAGACGGCCCATTACGGCGAGTTTCGCGTCAATAAAGAGGGCGAGTTGTTGCTCACCGCGCTGTATGACGACACCTTCCAGCGTTTGGGAGAAGATTGACCGCGCTTCGGGCAGTCCGGGGCCGTTTCAGCTATACCCTTACTACGTGCACCACCGTATTTGACTCGTATTACGTGAACGTCGATGGGAGACTGGTGATGAGTTGGATGCCTGATATCGAGCCGAACTGCCCCTCCGCTGGCCGTTTGGAAGACATCGAAACGCTGATTGTGCCTCGCGCTCGCGACATTGGCGGTTTTGCAGTGCGCCGAGCGTTGCCTGCTCCGAAACGGCAAATGGTGGGGCCGTTCATCTTTTTCGACCAGATGGGCCCGGCCGAATTCCTCCGTGAAGAGGGCATCGACGTGCGGCCGCACCCACACATTGGGTTAGCAACGGTCACCTACCTTTACCAAGGGGAGTTCCAGCACCGCGATAGCTTGGGAACGAACCAGATGATTTATCCTGGCGCGGTGAATTGGATGGTCGCGGGTAATGGCGTCACCCACTCTGAGCGGACCAGCCCCACCACCCGCGAACGCGACCACTCGCTGTTTGGCATTCAAACCTGGGTGGCACTGCCCGAGGCGTATGAGGACAAGCCCGCCAGCTTTGCCCACCACGGTGAAGAGACGCTGCCGCTGCTCAGTGGTGAAGGGAAAAACGTACGCCTGATTCTGGGCACGGCCTGGGGCGAGCGCTCTCCCGTAGAGACCTTCTCCGATATGTTCTACGCCGACGCGGTGCTTGCCCCAGGCGCGAAATTGCCACTGCCGGATCATCACGAAGACCGCGGGCTTTATGTGACCTCCGGCGCAATTCTCGTGGCCGGTGAGACGTTCGAGGCTGGGCGTATGATGGTGTTTCGGCCGGGCGATGCGATGACCGTGGTGGCAGGGGAGCAGGGGGCACGTTTGATGCTGCTGGGAGGGGAAACCCTCAATGGCCCGCGCTATATCTCGTGGAATTTCGTCGCCTCCTCGCGTGAAAAACTGGACGCCGCCAAGCAAGCGTGGATCGAGGGCGACTTCGAACACGGGCGTTTTAAGCTTCCTCCGGACGATGACCGCGAGTTCATTCCCTTTCCTGGTCAGCCATCGCGTTAGCCTTCGTGCTTGCCGGATGGGGGAACGTGGTCTGTACTTTGTCCAACCATCGACATGGATCGCCCACTGATGACAGTGGGCACGCGGCGCAAGCCGTTGGTGGATGGACGTATTGGCTCACTTTCACTAAATAAGGCAAGTATGAAAAATCAAAGCTCATGGCCCGTCTGGTGTGTGCTGGCCGTCACGCTACTTTTTTCCAGCGTGGGGATGGCGCAAACGCAAGGCGATGAGAGCGACGACTCGCGTTGGTTCACCATGGATGCGATCAACACCGGGTTGGATGACGTACCCGACGATGCAAAGCGCATGTCGCCTCGGGAGACCATCCGCAGCTTCTTGAATTTCACCGAAGAGGAAAATTACGCCGATGCGGCGCATTTGTTGAACTTGGCGGATATCGACCCCAGCGAGCAGGCCACGCGGGGGACCGAGTTGGCCAAACAGCTTGCCGAGATCTTGCGCCGTGGCGAGTGGCTGAATGCCTCCAACCTGCCGGGCCGCCAGGATGCCGCCATCGAGGACCCTTCTGGCCAGAATCCACTAGCGGGCCAACCCCGACGCAATATCGAGTTAGCCGCGCTGCAGGTGGAAGGCCAAGCCTACGATGTGCGGCTGGGGCGCTATCGCGTGGGGGAAGAGGACCCCATCTGGCTGATTATGCCAGAGAGCGTGTCATCGATTCCGACACTGTACGAAGAGTACGGCCCTTCCATGCTCGAGAGCTACATTCCTGAACGTTTCAAAGCGTCGTTTGGCGTGCTGAAAATTTGGGAGTGGCTGGCTATCCCCGTTTTTCTGATCACCATTGGCATCGTGGGCATCGCGACCTATTACCTGATGGGGCTGATCGCCCGTATTCTGCCCTCCGGTATATCGACGATATTCGCCGACCAGATCGGGGTGCCGGTGGCGCTCATCGCGATGTCGCTGGTCACTCAAATGCTGCTCGATTACGTGGTGTCGTTTTCAGCGGTGGCCACCACGACGTTCAGGGTGTTGCTAATTGCGATCATGGCCTGGGGCGCAGGCACCATTGCGCTGAGGCTGGTCGATACCATCATGCTGCGCATGACCCGCCGCTTGGTGGGGGAGATCGACGACACCAAACCCAAAGACAAGCGCCGGCTGCTAACCTCGCTCTACGCCCTGCGTCGAGTGATTATCTTGATCACCGTCGTGTCGGTGTCGGTCTATGTGCTTGGGCAAATCCAGCTGTTTGAATCTCTAGGGCTTTCCATTCTGGCCTCGGCCAGTGTGTTGGCCGTGCTGGTCGGTATCGCGGGTCAGGCGGTGCTGGGCAATATTCTGTCGTCGTTCCAACTCTCACTGGCCAAGCCCATCCGCATTGGCGATTTAGTGATCTTCGAAGGGCAGTGGTGCTATGTGGAGGGGATTTTCTACACTTTCATCCGCCTACGCTCCTGGGATGAGCGGCGGTTGATCGTGCCGGTCACGTACTTTACGTCCAAACCGTTTGAAAACCTCTCGGTGAAGAGCACCAAGATGTATCGCTTCCTGGAGCTAACCCTGCACCTGAGTGCCGATATCTCCCAGGTACGCGAGAAGTTTTTAGAGTTTGCCAAAGAAGAGGATAGCGTGATCGAGCACCATAAGCTGCTCTGTTACGTCACCGGCCAAACCGCACACGCACAAACGGTCACCTGCTACTTAATGACGTCCGACCCCATGGCAGGCTGGACCGCTGAGATGAACGTGCGTGAAAAGTTAATGGCCTATATCCGCGACGAACACCCGGAATGGTGGCCACGCGATGTGGTGGTGATTAGCCATCATGATATTGCGCGTGGGGAGAGTCAGAGCAAACGCTCCGCATCGAGCGCTAACGAGGGTGTTAGCAGTGGTTCTGAAAAGAGTCCTGGGAATAGCACTGAGAATAACCAAAGTGAGGGTGGCGAAGCGCCTGCAGCCGACTAAAAAACGCTGGCGATAAATGTGATTTAGCAACTTTTTCGCTACAATTGATGTGAATTCATCATCGAGAGGTGCTGCATGCCTGCGCTTGCTCAATCTAGGTCGACGCCTGATCAGGTACTCGCGAAAGCGGTGCTACGTGCTGCTGAGCAATTGGGGTTATCGCAATCAGCGTTAGCTGACGTGCTAGGGGTACACCGCACCACCATTACGCAGCTAAAGAAAAATTTGAAGCTTGACCCAAACTCTAAACAAGGCGAGCTGGCGCTACTGCTGATTCGTTTAGCGCGAGCGCTGTTCGCCTTGACGGGAGGAGATCAAGTATGGATTCAGCACTTTATGCGCACGCCCAACCGTGCCACGGGGGGCGTGCCTGCTGAACAAGTCACACGGCTAGAGGGGCTGTTCGCAGTCCTTAGATTCGTTGATGGGATGCGGGGCAAGGTGTGAGCATTTGGGAACGCTGTGATGGCACAAGCCATATCGTGCCTATTTCCGGCACGCTGTATCGGTTGGTTGAGAGCCAGGAGCAAGTCGCGACCCTAAGCTACGTCGATACGTTAGAAGAGCAGGAAATATTGGAAGCACTGCTCGAAACGGCCAAGCCTCCCTATCCTAAGCAGGAGCGCGACCTTCACTACCTGTTAAAAACGCCTTTTCGATATCCGCCCCTCAAATGGGGGTCTCGGTTTGGCCGTGTCCATGAGCCTAGCATCTTCTACGGTGGGCAAACGATACCGACGACTCTCGCTGAGTCTGCCTACTATCGTTGGGTGTTTTGGTACTCAATGGAAGGCACGCCAGCGGCGGACTCTCTACGTTCAGAGCACACGCTATTTTCGGTGGGCTACGCCGTTACGAAGGGAGTAACACTGAACTCAGAAGTTTTTGCCAAGCATCAAGCAGTGTTAAGGCATCCCGTGGAGTATGCCCCTTGCCAACAAGTAGGCAGCGCCATGCGAGCCGCAGGAGTAGAAGCGTTCGAATATGCGTCAGCTAGAGACCCTGCGGGCGGCAGCTGTGTAGGTTTGTTCACACCCAGCGCGCTCACCCAACAGCAGCCTGCCGATATGCAGTCGTGGTTTTGTGTTACGACTGCCGATCAAGTCTCCTTCAAGCGCAAAGATGCTGCTGGGGTAACGACCTTTGAACTGAGTGAGTTTCTCTATCGCGGCGGTTTGCCGTTTCCGGCGTAAAGGGTATTGCCCGTCTTGTTTATCCAGGTAAAGCACTAGCTTGGCCAGTGCCATGATCCTGCCTGATAGGCCAAAGGCCTTGCTGACAGGATGGCGGATTGCGGTAAGTTGTCGATGTGTGCCCTTGGCCGTTGCCAGGGCTGCTCCTCATTGGGAGGCAGCCACTCCAAACGGTGGCTGACCGCTGGTTCGTCTATTTCCAATACCAACGGCGCCTCTTCATGAGAGAAATACTTGTTGGCTGTATATAAAACCGCCTCTTCTAAATTCAGGTGTACACAATCGTTTTTGTGGTCATTCCCGCAGCGGGGGACAAAGCCCTGCTGCTGCGTTTGATCCCAGGTAGTGCGACTTACTACTCTGAATAGAGGCATAAACACTCCTAATACGTTAAGTACTCTTGCTTAGGTTAGCCTGCTTCTTAGGTTGTGCTATTAAACTGCGCTTCGGCAAGCCGTTTCGCGCCAGCAAAGTCTGCTTTTCCTGACCCTAGACGAGGTATCACTTTCACGGTGAGCCAGTCGCTGGGAATCATTAACGCGGGCGTGCCGTGGCTGCGCAGGGCGGTTTTGAGCGTTTTGGCGTCCAGCGCTGCTTCGCTCAGTAGGACGATGCGCTCGCCTTTGTTTGCATCGGGCAGGCTGACGGCCATCAGCGGTATGTCGGAGTCGTCGACGACCGTTCTGACCGCGGCTTCGACGGCGCTGAGGCTGACCATTTCGCCGCCGATTTTGGCAAAACGGGCGTAGCGGTCGATCAGTGTTAAAAAGCCATCTTCATCGATAAACCCTTTATCGCCGGTAACGTACCAGCGCTGGCCGTCGAAGCTTTTGAGGGCCTGTTCGGTGCGCTGGGGGTCGTTGAGATAGCCCTGCATCACCTGCGGCCCGCTAATCACAATCATGCCGGGCTCGTTGGTGGGTAGCTCCTCGCAGCGCTCAGGATCGACGACCTTAATGCTGGTGCCGGGGAGCGGCATACCCACGGTGCCGGGCTTATTGCCTTTTTGAACCTGCTGGTAGTGAACGCCGACGGCGTCGGGTAGGTTGACGGCCGCCACGGGGGCGGTTTCTGTCGCGCCGTAGCCTTCATAAATCGCCTTACCGAATTTTTGCGCAAATCCTTCACGTACGCTTTCATCCAGTTTCTCAGCACCGGCCACCACAACACGTAGGCTTGCCAACATGGCGGGCTGTACCTTTGGGCTACGGTTGAACAGGCGCAGCATGCTGGAGGTGCCGAACATAATGGTGGCTTTATGCTTGGCGACCGCATTGGCAACACCTGGGGCATCGGTGGGGTCGGCGTGACTGACCAGCGGCAGCCCTTCGATCAATGGCAGTAACTGGGTGACGGTAAAGCCGAACGCGTGAAAGAGCGGCAGAGAAGCCATGACCACATCGTCGTGCTGGGTATTGAGTACGTCGGAGGTCTGTTTGATATTCGCCATCAGGTTGCGGTGGCTCAGCATCACGCCCTTGGGCTGGCCTTCGCTGCCGCTGGAGAACAGAATGGCCGCCGTGGCGTCCGCATCCCGTCCATAGCAGAACAGCGCTTGTAACAACCAAGCGGGCAGCAGGCGCACGGCAAGAAACGTAGTGACGCGCTCAAACCGGGAGATACCCGCCTGTAGATCTTCCAAATAGATCACCTGCTTGCCTTCCAGCAGCGATTCCACTGCCAGTCCCCGTTGGCTCAGCTTTTCCACAAAGCGGCGCGAGGTGACGACGGTGCGAATATCGGCTTGCTGCAGCGCAGAGGCAAGGGCATCTTGGCTGGCGGTGTAGTTCAAGTTCACCAGCGTTTTACCTGCGAGCAGTGTGGCCATATTGGCCATTACCCCAGCAGTGCTGGTAGGCAGCAGAAGGCCAAGCGTCGATTCGTTGAGGCTGCGGTGGCGAAAACGCTTGGCGAGCAGCAGGCTAGCGGTGAGCGCTTGGCCTGCGTTGAGTGGGCGGTTCAAGGTGTCGGCCAGCGCTGGGGCGCTTGGGCTGCGTTTGACACTGTTGATCCAGGCCTCAGGTAGCGAAGGCAGCTCCTCCATGGCGTGTTGCCACGAGTGGGTCGCCTGCTCGAAAATGCGCCGTTTGAGTACGTCGGCGGGGGTGTCTTTGGGCAGCGGTTTGCCAAAGGCAACTACCACAGAGCGGTGCAGCGGCGCATTGCGTAGCTCCTTGAGTTTGCTAGACGAGCGGGAGAATTGGCTGCCCCACAGGCCACGCAGGTAAAAAGGCACGATGCGCACGTCTGGGTGGGCGTGTTTGCAGGCGCGCTCGTAGCCTCGGCGTAGCTCGCCCAGCTGGCCGTTGCGGCTAATCGCTCCTTCGGGAAACAGGCAAACCACTTCCCCTGCGTTGAGCTGCTCGGCCACGGCGGCCAGCGCGTTTTCGGCCCCAGCGCCGCGCTCAATGGGAATGCAGCCCAGCGCTTTAAAGAACCAGCGTAGGTACCAGCGCTGGTAGATGTTTTTCAGCATCACGAATCTTACCGGGCGCGGGCTGGCAATTTGCACCATCGCCCAGTCTACCCAGCTAATGTGGTTGCCCAGCAGCAGCACGCCGCCTTGGGCGGGCAGGTTTTCTAGCCCGTGAACGTCTACGCGGTAACGGCGGGTAAGCAGGAAGCTGAGAATGAAGCGCACTAAGCTTTGGGGCAGTTTGAAAATGGTGTAGCCACCGCCCACCATCGCCACGCTGGCGACTAACAGCAGCAGGTAGTGGCTATCTACCCCCGCCAGCGCGAACAGCGCAGTGAGCACCAAAAAGCCCAGCATCGACAGGTTTTGGATCCAGTTATTGGCGGCCAGCACGGTGCCTAGCTCGTGATCCGCCGCATGAAACTGGATCAATGCGTTGAGCGGCACGATAAATAGCCCGCCCATCATGCCGATGAACACAAAGTTGAGCGCTTGGCTGGTGGGCGTGGTGAGGAGAGGAAGGCACCAAAGTCCGACGGCGACACCGACAGCACCCAGCGGAATTAACCCGGTTTCAATACGGTTGCGGGAGAGCTTGCTGGCTAACAGCGAGCCGAGAGCAATACCGATACCGCTGGCGGCGAGAATGGCTTGCAGCACCAGCGTGTTCTCAATGCTGAGCGCCTCTTTGGCATAGGCGGGAAAAGCGGCTAGCAGCACTTGCCCCACCGACCAGAACGTCGCCAGCCCAATGATGGAGAGCCGCAGTACCGGCTGGCGGGCAAGAATGCGTAGATTCTCTTTTAACGCAGTGCCGCTGCGGTAGCGTGCCCAGGTGAGCGGGGTAGCCGCAGGCTGTGCTTCATCCAGTGGGAGCCGATAAAGGGCGACGACCTGAAGGCCGCTGTTAAGCACCAGTAGCCAGCCCAGCGGGGCGATATGGCGCAGCAGGTCGCTTGGCGTGCTGGCGCTGGGGGTGACCCAGTGTTCAAACAGGGCGGTAAACGCCACCGTGCCGGCCAAGATCGCGCCAATGGTAACCGCCTGCACTAGCCCGTTGGCTTCGGCTAGCCGGGGTTTACCAAACAGCCCTTTCACTAGGCCGTACTTGGCGGGTGAGTAGAATGCAGACTGAATAGCCAGCAGCAGCGTCATCGCAAAAGCGAGCCAGAACCAGCCTTGATAATAAGCGGCCGTGATCCCCAGCGATACCGCCACCGCCGCCCAGGCGGAGAGCCTTAGCACACGTACTTTGGGAGTGCTGTCGGCAATATGGCCTGCTGGGCTGAAGAGGAGAATAAACGGCAGCAGAATCAGCCCATTCACTAGGGCGGTAAGCACGACCTGGGTCGCGCCATCGTAGCTTTTGAAAATCGTATTCTGAATGACGATTTTGTGCCCGAGATCTACGAAGGCATTGAGAAAGATGGCCATCAAGTAGGGCCAAGCGCCCGCGATGCGCAGCAAAGGTTGCATGGTGTGTCGCCTTAGTCGCCGAAAGTTAACGCACTGTCGGCAAACGGGGTGAGTGTTGCAACGCTCACCGTTCAAGTTGAGTTATATAGGCTTTCCGGTATCGTTATACGCTACTTTTAAGCGTCGGAGGCCCTGTGAGCCAAACAAGTGCGCTGGTCGATACGCTGAAGCGCCAA
This sequence comes from Halomonas meridiana, assembly GCF_009846525.1. Taxonomy (NCBI): domain Bacteria; kingdom Pseudomonadati; phylum Pseudomonadota; class Gammaproteobacteria; order Oceanospirillales; family Halomonadaceae; genus Vreelandella; species Vreelandella aquamarina. The sequence goes on from NZ_CP024621.1 coordinate 848,995, forward strand.
CTGCGCGCCCAAGGCTACACGTATGCCGATGTGGCCCGCTGGCTTGGGCTTAGCGAAGCCTCGGTGAAGCGGCTATTCGCCAATAAGCACGTTACCTTAGAGCGCCTAGAGGTGATTTGCGACCAGCTTAACCTGGAATTCGCCGAATTGATCAGCGCCATGCAGGCCGACGAGCAGCGGGTGCAGGAGCTGACCCGAGCGCAAGAGCAGCGTATCGTCGATGACCGCGAGTTGTTTTTGGTCGCGGTGTGCGTGATTAACGGCTACCGCTTCGAAGAGATTCACCACCAGTATCGGCTGAGCGAGGCGCAGTGTATTCGCCATCTGATCACGCTTGAGCAGTTAAAGCTGATCGAACTTTTGCCGGGTAATCGTATTCGCCAGCGCGTGGCGGCTAATTTCCGCTGGCGTCCTGGCGGGCCGATTCAGCAGTTTTTCCAGCAGCATATTGCCACCGAGTTTTTCCAGTCGCGCTTTGATAGCGACACCGAAAAGCTCATGGTGTTGAATGGCCTGCTTTCCCAGGCAGGCAGCGCCGAATGGCAGCAAATCATGCAGCGCCTGGCGAACGAGTTTCACTCCCTATGCGAACGGGAAAGCAGCCTGCCCCTTCATCAGCGCTTCGGCACCACCTCGGTGCTGGCGGTTCGCCAGTGGCAATCCACGCTGTTTAAAGACGTGTCCCGCGCTTCCATGCCCAACAAACGCCCCAACGAGACTTCTTTGTGATCCATCGTACCCCTTTTCAGGCCCTGGCCTGCCCGTTAGACGGCGAACCGCTCCATTTGGAAGGCGGCACGTGGCGGTGTGCCTCAAACCACAGTTTCGATGTGGCGAAACAGGGCTATATCAACCTGCTACCTGTACAGCAGAAACGCTCCACCGACCCTGGTGACAGCAAAGCCATGGTGGCCGCACGCCAGCGCTTTTTGGCGGCGGGTGACTATGCGTCCATTGCAAAGGCGCTTAGCCAGGCGGTGATGCGCCACTGTGAGCAGCCAGACACGTACAGCTGCCTGGATGCAGGCTGTGGCGAGGGTTACTACCTGCGCCAACTGGCCCAATACATGCCCGAGTTGCAGGCGCTGTCACTGATGGGGCTGGATATCTCGAAGTGGGCAGTGCAGTCGGCGGCGAAGCAAGACGATAAGCGGGCTCCCATAAGCCGTTGGGTCGTGGGCAGTAACGCCCAATTGCCGGTGCAGTCGGCAACGCTGGATAGCGTGCTGTGTATGTTTGGCTTTCCGGTGTATAGCGAGTTTGCACGTGTGCTTAAGCCGGGCGGGCAGTTGCTGCAAGTAGAAGCGGGGCCGGAGCACCTGCGCGAGCTACGGGAAATTATTTATCCCACCCTAAAGCCTGCGCGTGAGAGAGCGCCTGATGTGCCGGATGGTTTTAAGCACCTCGCCTTGGAGCAAATCCGCTACTCTATCGCGCTGGAAGGAGCGGAGGCTATCGGTGATCTACTGACCATGACACCGCATTTATATCGCGCCAGTGCGGAGGGGCGCGAGCGAGCAGCTAACTTGGAGCAGCTCACGCTGACTATTGATGCTCAGCTGATCGTATGGGAGAGGATTTAATACCCAAACGCAGAAAGGCCCGCCGAGGCGGGCCTTTCTGTTTGAACCGTTCACCTGATGGGTGAGGGTTCTAGCAAATTTTTCAGTGCTATCGAGGACGATAGGACTTAGGAGATTTGCTTGATGTTAGAAGCCTGAAGGCCTTTTTTACCCTGGGTAACGTCGAAAGAGACGTTAGCGCCTTCCTGAAGGGTTTTGAAGCCGTCAGACTGAATTTCAGAGAAGTGTGCAAACAGGTCGTCGCCGCCGTCAGAAGGAGCGATGAAACCGAAGCCTTTAGTGTCGTTAAACCATTTAACTGTGCCAGTTGCCATTGTGTAGATCCTTTCGCGCTAATGCGCCGTAATAAAATTCCTGGTATTACCCAGATGAAGTAGCGGGTGAAACAAGGAATACAATATCAGGCTGCCGAAAAAGATCGTACGCTTCTGAAACCATGCTGCTTGCTAACCAACTGACGCTACAGTGTCATGCTTCTGGGGCTAGGTCAAAGCCTTTCGCGTTTATTTTCTGACTGCCCGCCGGCCACGGATTACTTCCAGCCCATTTTCCAAAGGCTGTCATCTTTGAGCGCTTGCCATGGCAGCGTGCTCTCTCGGTGGGAGTGAACCGCTTCGAGCACGACATCCACGACGTTCTCCTCTTCATCGCGGAGCAGTTGCGTCACGATGAAGTGCTTCTCCTTATGGCGTGGCGTTACGGCTGTCCATTTGCTGTGGTGTAGCTTGTTAGGGTTGATGTTATTCATCGAGACTCCAGTTAGGTAAGCAGAGCGGCAACGTTGGCGAAGGGGGCCTATGATAGTCGTCATAAAGGGCGTGTTAAGCTATTTCATTGGCGTGAGAGGGCTCACCCGACGCTCCCTCTGTTTCGGTAACCAATAGTGATGTTTCATGCCATGGTTGGTTCCACGGATTTACATCGACAGGACATTCAATGACATATCTCTGGAAGCGCTATCTTCAAGCATCGCTCATCCTCCGCGTCACCGTTGCGCTGGTACTGGGCGTGCTGGTGGGCATCGTGGGCGGTGACGAGGTGGCCGTGTGGCTAGCTCCCTTGGGGGATTTGCTGCTTCGGCTACTGACGTTTCTGATCGTCCCGATCGTGCTGTTCACTCTCATGGTGGGGGTGAACCAATCACGGGAAGGCAGTGCCGGCCGCGTGGGCGGCAAGGTGTTCCTTTACTACTTAGGCTCTTCGGCGCTGGCCATTACGGTGGGGCTGTCCGTTGCCACGCTGTTCAGCCCGGGCAGCGGCATGACGCTCAGCGACAGCGCGAGTTTTTCAGTGCCAGACAACCCAGGCGTGGTCGATGCGCTGCTCAATATCGTGCCGGGCAATATCGTGGCCGCCTTTGCCGAACTCAATATGCTGGGCATCATCTTTACCGCGCTGGTGTTCGGGATTGCGCTGTTGAAAATGCGCCAATCCGAGCAGCAGCACGCGCTTGGCGAGCAGCTTTATCAAGTTATCGAAGGATTAAACGAGGTCACCCTGAAAGTGATGTCGGGGGTGCTGCATTTCGTGCCCATTGGCGTCTTTGCCATCGTTGCTGAAACGGTGAGTCAGCAGGGGATGGAAACGCTTCTTTCGCTGGGTGACATGGTGATGGTGCTGTACATCGCGCTCGGCGCACAGCTGTTGATCTACTGCGCGGTGATGCTGCTGTTTGGCGTGAAATTACGCAGCTTTTTTGGTGAGGCGCGAACGCCGATGGCCACTGCCTTCGCCACGCAAAGCAGCTCCGGTACGCTGCCCATCACGATCAATGCTGCGCAGCGGTTGGGCATCCCGAAAAGCATTTATGGCTTTAGCCTGCCCCTGGGAGCAACGCTCAATATGGACGGTGCCGCGATCCGTATTGCCATTTCAGCGGTGTTTGCCGCCAACGTGATTGGCGCGCCTCTGGACTTGATGAGCATGGTGCAGATCGTGCTGATCGGCACGCTGGTCACGGTAGGCACGGCCGGGGTGCCGGGGGCGGGCATCATCATGATCGCCACCGTGTTTGCCCAAGTAGGCCTGCCCATCGAAACCGTGGCGCTACTCACCGCCATTGATGCCCTGGTAGGCATGGGGGCAACGGCGCTGAATGTCACGGGAGACTTGGTCGGCACGACCGTGATTGCCCGAAGTGAAGGGCATACGCTGGCTGAAGCGCCTGATGAAGAAGGCGGCCACGCGGTGGAGAACGCTTGATTTGCGTTGGAGCGATAGGAGGAAGCCATGATTCACGATCATGAGTACCGCTACCTGGAACGCGCCGTGGCGCTGGCCGAAGAGGCGCTCAATGCCGGTGATGAACCCTTTGGCAGCGTATTAGTCAGCGCCCAGGGCGAGATACTGGCGGAAGACCGCAACCGTATTGCCGGAGGCGACGCCACGCAGCACCCTGAGTTTGCGTTAGCCCGCTGGGCAGCCAATCACCTATCACCAGAAGCGCGTGCGGCCGCCACGGTGTATACCTCGGGTGAGCACTGCCCCATGTGTGCGGCGGCCCATGGCTGGGTAGGGCTGGGGCGGATCGTTTACGTCAGCTCGACCAAGCAGCTAGGGCAGTGGTTGGCAGAGTGGGGCGTAGCACCGCCGCCAGTGGCTACGCTACCGATCAACGACGTGGTGCCAGGGCTTGAGGTAGATGGCCCGGTACCTGGGTTGGACGAGCAAGTACACGCGTTGCATCGACGCCTGCACGGCAAGTAGCTACGCCGTTTCAACCAGAGTTAAACGAAAACGCCGCCTTGCGCAATGCAAGGCGGCGTTTGTTAAACTGATCACGCAATGAGAGAGGCTAGTGCTTCAATATGACGTAAAAGGCGTGAATGATGCCTGGAATGAAGCCAAAGAGCGTCAGCAGGATATTGAGCCAAAAGTGTCCTTTGAAACCGACCTCAAAAAACACCCCTAGCGGGGGAAAGATAACCGCAAAAATCATCTTGATCGGGTCAGTCGCGGTAAACGCCATGTAGCCTCCTTTGCTTACACCGTTAGTATAATGTTGCCCAGCCGCCAGTGTAGAACGATTCCCTACACTTGGCTAATGAGCCGGTTCATCTTACGACCATCATTTTACGGGGTCGTTCCCCGTCGGGCGTCATGACGTTGAACGCTCACGGATAATTCACTGGACTTTTTCATTGGAAAGGATGCCATGACACGCTATCTCCCCCCTTCACTGCTATTGCTCAGCACCGCTTTTGCCGCCCCCGTATGGGCACAAACCGATACAGAAGCCGTGCTGCCCACTGTAGAAGTCAGCGCACCGCGCTTGGCGCGAGAGCTTTACGCCACGCCTGCTGCGGTCTCGACGATAGAGCAAGACGCCATTGCCCAAGGCCAGCAGCGGGTGCGTTTGGATGAGTCGCTCAACCGGGTGCCGGGCGTTTTCCTGCAGAACCGCGATAATTTTGCCCAGGGGCAGCGTATTTCGATTCGCGGCTTTGGTGCCCGTGCGCCGTTTGGGGTGCGAGGCATTACGGTAATGGTGGACGGCATTCCCTACACGCTGCCGGATGGGCAGGCCCAGCTAGATGCGATTGATTTGGATAGCGCTGAGCGCATTGAGGTCATTCGCGGGCCGTCCTCGGTGCTCTACGGCAACGCGGCGGGTGGCGTGATCGACATTACCACCGCCGATGGACGCGACAACCCCGGCACTCGGCTGCGCATGGGCGCCGGTAGCGATGGCTACCAGAAAATGGCGCTGCAAAATGGCGGCGTGCAGGGGGATTGGTCGCACCATATCAGCCTCACTGCGCTGAACGTAGATGGCTACCGGGAGCAGAGTTCCACCGAGAAGTATCTGCTCAATGCCAAGCTGCGCCGTGAGTTGGGCAGCGAACGGGCACTCACTGCCATCATCAACTTGCTGGACAACCCGCGTTCGGAAGACCCCGGCGCGCTCAACGCCCGCGAGGTGGCCGAAGGGCGCGACCAAGCCGCACCGAACTCGCTGGCGCTGGATGCCGGTCAAACCGTCGACCAACAGTTGATTGGCCTTCAATACGAGGATTTGTCCGCAGGGGAGGGCGAACTGTACCTGAAAGGCTTTATCGCTCAGCGGGATTTTGAGCAACAGCTACCGTTCGTGGGCAGCAGCCGCCTGGGCTATCAGCGCGATTACATGGGCGCTAGCGCTGAATATCACCACGAGGTAACGCTAGGCAACCTGCCGCTGAATTACATCGTTGGGGTGGATGCCGCTCGCCAGGAAGATGACCGCTTCCGCAACGATGTGAATCCCCAAGGGGTGGTGGGCGAGCCCCTCGCCGATGAAACCCAAACTGCGACCTCCACTGGCGTGTTTGCTCAGGGAGATCTAGCGCTGTCGGAGCCGCTGACGCTGTCGCTGGGCGCGCGGTTTGACCGTGTAGACCTCGATGTCGACGACGATTTTGCTGCCGACGGTGACCAGAGCGGCCAGCGCACCTTCAACGAGTGGAGCGGCTCTGCCGGGCTGAGCTACCGCTATCGCCCGCAGCACCAAGCGTATATCAATACCGGCACGGCCTTCGAGACGCCGACGTTCTCTGAGTTTGCCAACCCCGCTGGCGGTGGCTTCAACCCCAGCGTAGAGCCGCAAAAAGCCTGGAACCGTGAAGTGGGGCTGCGTGGTTACATCGAGCCGCTGGCGCTGGATTACGATGTCGCGCTCTTCTCCGTCCGTGTGCACGATGAGCTGGTGCCCTACGATGAAGGCGGCCGCACGTTCTACCAGAACGCCGGGGATACCAACCGTGATGGTGTCGAGCTGGCGCTGGGGTGGCAGTTGGCCGACCAGTGGCGTTTGGACAGTGCGCTGACCCTGGCGCGCTACGAGTTCGACGAGTTTGCCACTCCTTCTGAACGCTTCGATGGCAACCGCATTCCCGGCCTGCCGGAACAAACCTGGGTGAACCAGCTAACGTGGGAGAACCTCGACGAGCGCTTTGCCACGCTGGAGACCGAATATGTCGGTGACTTGGTGGCCGATAATGCCAACGAGACGGAGGTGGATAGCTACTGGCTGGTGAACCTGAGGGTGGGAGGCGGCTGGCAGCTAAGCCAACAGACTCGGCTAAGCGCTTATGTGGGCCTGCGAAATCTGCTGGATGAAGAGCACTACTCCAATGTGCGCTTGAACGGCACCTTTGGGCGCTTTTATGAACCCGCTCCAGGGCGCAGCGTTTATGGTGGCGTAGAGTTGAGTTTTTAATCAGAAAAAATCGATGTTATCGCTTGGTGTGCCTACGATCTGAGTAACCCTAGGCGGGGGCGCTGTGAATCCCTCCTTGGACGCTACTTTCGCCATCCATGGCGAAAGACCCCCGCTACGGGCTACTCAGATCGTCTCACCTTAAGTGCGTGAATGACCTTAATGACAACGGGCGGCCAATGGCCGCCCGTTTTCTATCTAGCTGACTCCGTAGAGCTAGCAGTTACTCCGGTAACGCGTAGCCAATCACGTAGTCACCCATCTTGGTGCCAAAGGTGCCGTGACCACCGGCTGTCACCACCACGTACTGTCGGCCGTCGGCGCCGGTATAGGTCATCGGCGTGGCCTGACCACCGGCGGGTAAGCGCGCTTTGTAGAGCTCTTCACCCGTGGTGATGTCGTAGCCGCGCAGGTACTGGTCCAGCGTGCCGCTGAGGAATGAGACGCCGCCAGCAGTGGTCAGCGGGCCGCCCAGCGCGGGCACGCCCACGTTCAACCCAATCGGCAGGCCAAAGGGCATGCTGTCGCGGGTGGTACCGTTGCGATGTTTCCACACGACTTCTGCATCCTGCAGGTCGATACCGGCCACATCGCCCCAGGATGGCGCTTGGCAGGGTAAGCCCAACACGGAAAGCAGCGGCCCTAGTTCTACCGCATAGGGAGCGCCTTCGTTGGGCTGTAGGCCCTGCTCGCTGGCGGAGCCTTGGCCCTCTTCGACTTGGTCACGGGGCACCAGCGTAGACACGAACGCAAGGTACTTCGCGCCGGTAAACAGCGCCTGGCGCTCAGGATCGACCGCAACGCCACCCCAATTCATTACCCCCACGTTACCCGGGTAAACGATGCTGCCTTCCAAGGAGGGCGGCGTGTATTGGCCTTCGTAGCGCAGCGAGCGGAACTGGATGCGGCACATCATCTGATCGAACGGTGACGCGCCCCACATATCCCGCTCGGTGAGCGGCGGTGGCAGCAGGTTCAGTGCCGAGCGTGGCTGCGTTTCTGCGGTCCAGTCGCCTTCAATGGCCCCCTGCGGTGCGGGCACTTCTTCGATCGGCACGATGGGCTCGCCGGTTTCCCGGTTGAGCACGTAGAGGCTGCCCTGCTTGGTGGGCTGAATGACGGCGGGCTGGGTGCCGTTCTCAGTTGCTAGGTCGATCAGAACCGGCTGAGCCGGGGTGTCCATGTCCCACAGGTCGTGGTGAACGAACTGGTAGACCCAGGCCACTTGGCCGTCGTCCAAATTCAGCGCTACGAGCCCTGCGCTGTAGGTTTCATCGTTTTCAGAGCGGTCAGCGCCGTACTGATCCGGGGTAGCATTGCCCATGGGCAGATACACGAGCCCCAATTCTTCATCGACGCTGATCGGTGCCCACACGTTGGGAGAGCCGCGGGTATAGGTTTCTCCCTCTTCGAGTGGGGCGGTGTCGTCTGGGTTGCCGCTGTCCCAGTTCCACACCAGCTCGCCGGTATGCACGTCGAAGGCACGAATCACGCCGGACGGCTCGTCGATAGAGCTGTTGTCGGTGACGTGGCCGCCCAAAATGACCAAGTCTTCCGTCACCGTGGCCGGAGAGGTGGAGTAGTAGCCGCCAGGGGAGAACTCGCCAATGTTATTGGTGAGATCCACTTCGCCGTTGTTGCCAAAGCTTTCGCAGCGCTCGCCGGTATCGGCATTCAGCGCAATCAGGCGGGCATCGGCAGTGGGTAAGTAGAGCCTGCGCGGGCACATTACGTCCGTGGCGCTAATCATCTCAGAAGTGTCACCTTCATCGGATGCCAGCGCCGGGCTGTCGCCTAGGCCGCTGATGAAGAGCAGGAAGGCCAGGTCCAGGTCGAACTGGCTGCCGTCATCAAACAGCACGCGAGGAGTGGCCGTGCCGTCTTCCGCAGGCGTCGTGCCATCGTTAGCGCTGCTGTCGGTGTTGTCAGCGTCGTCGTTCGAGGCTTCGTAGTTAGACGCATCGTAGTAGGCGAGGCCGCGGCAGGTCATGTGGGCCCAACCGGAGAAGTCGTCTGCGCCCATAGTGCTGATATTGGGGTCAAACTCCCAGAGGGTTTCGCCGGTTTCCGGTGACAGCGCCATGGCACGACTATGCGACGTGCAGATATACAGGCTGTCGTTGACTTTCAGTGGCGTGTTCTGGTTGGTAATTTCCGGCGGGGCGTTGGGGCCGGGTTCATCGCCGGTTTGGATGCGCCACACTTCTTCCAATTCACCAACGTTCTCGGGCGTGATTTGGTCGAGTGACGAGTAGTGGGTGCCGGCATTGGTACCGCCGTAGGCAGGCCAGTCGTCGCCCGCGACCTGGGCTGGGTTGACGGCCTCGGTGCTATTGGCGGACTCGATGGTGCCTTCCACCGTGCCTGGGTAGCTAAACTGGCTGGCAATAGCAACGATGATCGCCGCGCCAATACTGGCCATGAGCGCCAAGCTGCCACCCCGCGAGTTAAGCGGTTTGCGCCACCACGGCAGCAGCATGATGATGCCGATGAGACAGGGAATGGCGACCCTAGGTACCAGTTGCCACCAATCCAGCCCGACTTCCCAAAGTGCCCACACCAGAGTGGCGAACAAAATGAGGGCGTACAGCCAAAGTGCCGCCCCTTTGCGCAAGGCCAGCAGCAGCCCGGCCACTACTAAGCCCGCCCCAGCGATCAAGTAGTAGGCGCTACCGCCTAGCATGAGCAGTTGGCCGCCACCTACGGCAAGTGCAATGCCAGCTAACGCCAGCAGCAAACCCAGCACCAAGGCTGGCCATTTGCCGCGAGCACGCGTGTGTTCATCCATGAGGTAAACCCCTCTTAACAACGAGTTGATGCCGCTTAACCGACAAGGTCTGCGGCGGCTCCACAACGTGCCCTAACCCATCGGCAGGGCCGATGGGTTAAAACACACATTGATTAGCTGTGATTTTAATAATCAATTCGCTTTTGGTCTAATACTTTGCTGGCTAATCGATACCAATGCCAAAAGCCGCACTACTCAACATAGCGCGGCTAGAAGGGAGGGGAAGCGATGATAGGTAGATTTAACCTAGCGTAACCTGCCTGGGGGGAGGGCGTATCAGTTCAGCTTAACCAGCATTTTACCGGTGTTGCCCCCCTCAAAGAGCGCCAGGAAGGCATCGGGCGTATTGTCGAGTCCCTCTTTAACGGTCTCTTTGTAGTCCAGCTTGCCATCGGCGACCTGCGGCGCGACCTCGTTCAAAAAGTAGCGGTAGCTGGACCAGTGATCGGCCACGATGAACCCTTGCATTTTGGCCTTACGAACCACGAGCTGCGAGAGGTTATTTGGCCCCGGCGTGGGCGCTTCGGCGTTGTAGCTGTCGATCATGCCGCAGACGGCAATGCGCGCTCCCTCGTTGAGCTGGCTGAGCGCCGCTTCGAGGCAGATACCGCCTACGTTCTCAAAATAGACGTCGATGCCGTTGGGGCTGGCGAGCTTGATGGCATCGCTTAACTCTTGCGCGCTGCGGTCACGGTAGCTGACCGGCTCGACGCCGAGGGATTCCAACCAAGCAAGCTTATGGGCAGCGCCCGCGATGCCCACCACGTGGCAGCCTTTCGCTTTTGCTAGCTGTACGGCTAAGGAGCCCACTGCGCCGCTGGCAGCACTGACGAGGACATTATCGCCCGGTTTGCACTCGGCGATCAGGTTGAGGCCTGTCCAGGCGGTCATGCCGGGCATGCCGAGCACCCCTAGGTAGGCTTGGTCGGGCACGTTCGTGTCGGGAAGAGCCGTCACGCTGTCCCCCGGCAACTGTGCGACATCGCGCCAGCCGCCCATATGGCTCACCTTATCGCCTACTTTCAAGCTGGAGTGGTTCGAGGCGATGACTTCACCAATCGCACCGCCCTCCATGGGCTTGCCAAGCTCGAAGGGGGCGACGTAGGTGTGCACGCCGCTCATACGACCACGCATGTAAGGGTCGACCGAGAGCCAGTGGTTGCGAATACGCACTTCGCCTTCTTCTAACTCGGGTAACGCTTGGCTCTCCAGGGAGAATAGCTCGCGCTTGGGTAAGCCGGTCGGGTAGTCGGTGAGGGTATAAAAACGAGATTGCATGGCTGCCTCCTGCATTGAAGTAAACGTAACGTTCCTTGCAGGGTAGAGACCATTAGCACGCTTGCAAGTTCGCCATACGTTCACACCAAAAAAAACGGCCCGAACGGGCCGCTTTGCTCAGCAGGGGTTGCCCTGGGGCAACGCTGATCGTTTAAGGGGTATCACACGCTTGCGGGTGTGTTATCCGTTAATCTACCAGAGTGATCATCACGGGGGCCGTCCCTCGGCGAATCATACCGAGTGCCCGCGCTGCTCGCTTGGAAAGGTCGATGATGCGTCCTTTGACGAACGGACCGCGATCATTGATCAGTACTTCCACTTCTTGCCCGGTATCTGGGCGGGTGACCAGCACTTTGGTACCGAAGGGCAGGCTAGGGTGCGCTGCGGTCAGTGCCTGCTGGTCGAAGGGCTCGCCACTAGCGGTGGTGGCCCCTTGAAAGCGGTCGCTGTAAAAAGAAGCCACCCCTTCTTGTAACTCTGTGGTCGTTACGGCTTGACTGGCAACTGCTTGATTGACAAAGAGCAATAGCAATAAAACAGCAAAACCGCTCGTTCGGATCGTACGTAGATAGTCTCCCATAGGAGTACCTCAGTGGTTCGTAAAGCGGACTCCGCATTCGTTGACGAGGTGCCGATAGGCGTATGGATAGTAGCTTGCCCTCTGGAGGTCGGCAAGCTTTAAGAAGATCGACGCAATTAGCTCCATAATTCTGCTTTTTGTTCAACGGCGCTATGCCCTTGAGATTCAGTGGCTTAAGCAGCGTCAATGAAGTGAATTAATGAAGACGCGTGGGCGATGCACTATTTTTCATCAAACGCTCACTTTAACTCGTTAAGCACCTTATAATTTCCCATCGTTCACGATGCTCTCTATGGCGTCACCCACCCTCGCCAATGAACAAGGATGCACCCATGGCTAAGACTTCTTCTCTCACTCTGTTGATTGTGGCGGTGGGCGGCGTTGCCGTTGGCTACTTTGCCGCGCAAACGTTGCCAAACCTGGCCCCTCCTGCAGAAGCGCCCGACGCAGAAACGACGGCCGAGCAGGACACGACGCCTGCGGCCCTGCAGGGCCTGGAGTACCTCACCTTGGGCGAGCGTGCGCGTGGCGAGATCACCTCCGCGAGCGAGCTCAACGGTAAAGATGGCAGCCGCTTTACCCGTTATGCCATCACGTTGGACGAAGAGGCGCTAGTGGAGGTGTCGTTGAGCGGGGCGCTGCAGGGCACCGTCGCCCTGTATGACGACCAGCTTCAACTGTTGGCCAACGCAGACACGGTACGCCACCGCATCGAAGAGAACGGCGATTACATCGTGGTGATCAGCGGTGCCGACGCGCATAGCTATGGGCCTTTCAACGTCAACAGCCGCACTATTGAGCTGAGCGATGCCGATACCATGACGGTGGGTACGCCCATCGATAGCTGGCTCGATACCACCGAACGTGAGATCACGCTAACCATCGAAGAAGCAGGCATGTACCAGATCGAAATGCGTGCCGATGAGTTCGATGCGTACCTAGAATTGGAAGGCCCGAACGATTACTACCGCGAAGATGACGACAGCGCGGGTGAGTTGAATGCGCGCATTGCCGATTTTCTTGCCCCCGGTGAGTACACGTTGACTGCCCGCTCTGCCTTTGGTGATGGCAGTGGCCTGTTCACCCTGACGGCCGAGCCCCATGAGCTGCCGGGGAATGGCGAGCTGCGTAACGATGGCACCGTCACCCCCAACGAGACGCTGAGCGGCTGGTACAGCGGGCAAGACGTCACGTATGACTTAGAGATCGACCAAGCGGGCATGTACCAAATCGATATGAGCTCCAGCGATGTGGACGCTTACTTGGTACTCGAGGGCCCTAACGGTTATTACCGTGAAGATGATGACAGTGCGGGTGAGTTGAATGCGCGCATTGCCGATTTTCTCGCGCCGGGTACTTACCAACTCACGGCCCGTACCGCCTACGGCACTGACAGCGGGCTGTTCACCCTCGCCATCGAGCCGCGTGATCTGCCGAACGATGTCGAGTTACGCAACGAAGGCGCGCTCACTCCCGATGAAACGCTCAACGGCTGGTACAGCGGCGAGGCTCTGACCTATCAGCTCACGATAGAGGAAAGCTCGCTCGTCACGCTGAGCATGAGCTCTAACGACTTCGATACGTATCTTGAACTGTACGGCGAAGGCGTGTCCTATACTGACGACGACAGCGGCGGTGGTACCAACGCCCGTTTAGAGCAGGCGCTACTGCCCGGCACCTATACCGTGAGCGCACGCGGTTTTAGCGCCAGCGGCAGCGGTATGTTCGAACTAGCGGTGAGCGCAGAACCCACCGAAATGCAGCCGGACACCTAAAGCCACCGCGAAGTATCGGTTCGTTTTCAACAACGCCCCTGCCGCTCTGCAGGGGCGTTGCCGTTCTACGATGATCAGCCCGCCTCATAGGGTGAGTGATTCACAAGGAGGTTAAGATGCTACGCACGTTCAAAACGCTAGGAGTGGGTCTATCGCTCGCCGGAGCGCTTCTCTTGGGCGGCTGTTTGGCCGCTGATACATCGCCCTCAGAGCCGTTTGCATTGGCCTCGCTGGCCGTGGAAAAACAGTACGTGGCCCCGGGATGCCAAGGGGAGCAGTGTTCGACGGTGACTATCTCAGCGCTGGCATTTCCCCAGGCGCCTGCGTTAAGCGAGGCCCTACAAACCCGCTTGCTCACCCTAGGCATGGCGATCAGCGACGAGACGGCTGCCCCTGCCGAGAGCTGGGACGCGTACGCCGAGCGCTTCCTGAGTCTGGCTGAAGAGGACAACCAAGCCGCGCCTGGTGACATGACCAGCGAAGCGCTATTGGAAGCCACGGTGTACGCACGTCATCACGACCTGTTGGTCATCGAACTCAATAGCTATGTGTATCATGCCGGCCAAGCGCATGGGCTTCCGTTGACCGAATACATGGTCATCGATGAGCGCGAGCGGCGCATCGTCGAGCCCGAGGACATGCTGGTGGACGGGCAGGAGGCCGCTTTCGATACCCTTTTGGCTGACGCGCATCAGCGCTGGATCACTGAGATGGGCTTTGATGCGCAGTTTGCAGCCCAGTGGCCGCTGAGTAAAAGCCGCAACATTGCGCCGCTGGAGGACCGCTGGGAAGTGACCTACAACGTTTATGACATTGCGCCCTATGCGGCGGGCCAGCCAACCCTCACGCTCCCCCTTGAGGCGCTGAAAGGCGTGGCCAAGCCGCGTTACCTGGGCCAATAAACTAGCTCTGCGATTGCTCCTAATGGCGTAAAACAAATCGCCGGTTATCGACTACGCTGAAAAGCAGCTCGCCGACACGAGACGTGTGGGGGAGCTGCTTTTTTATTGTTCCCACGAAGACCAATAGGCATGGATCGCTTATGACACTCGATACGCAAGCCGCTCGGCAAGTGCAGCTACTGGTGGTCGATACGCAGGGCCGCTTGCTGCTCAAACGCGAGGCATCGCCTCCCCACTGGACGCTACTCGGCAGCGCGCTGGCTCACGATGAAGATTACCCGGCGGCGGCAATCCGTTTGCTCTTCGAGGAGGCCGGGCTTACCTGCCCCTTGGGGCCGCTACTTCGCCAGCGTGCCCACACCGCGAAAGCGGGCCAAACCGGTGAAGAGCGCTTTTTCTTGGTGCGCTGTCCTGATACCCAGCTTGACACCCACGACAACGCCCAGGGCAGGCTGATGCTGGACGATGGCCGTGACGCCACGCCCTGCTACGCGTGGTGGCCACTCTCGGAAATGCAGAGCAGCGAGAGTGACACCTTTTCGCCGTCCTGGTTGCCAGAGCTGCTGGCCAGCGTGCTGTTTAGCGAGATGATGATGCCCACCTCAGCGGCCCGCCTTTAAGCACCCAACGACCACCAGCAGGGCGGCCGTAGGTAGCCGCCAGTCGAATACGCTCATGCCTGCCAGGACGAGTAGCAACGCTGCCAAGATAGGCACGCCATACGCCAAGCTGCCCACGAGGCTGGCGTGACCGAATCGCAGCGCTTTGTCCCACGCCACCATGGCGATGCCGTAAGGCCCCAAGCCTAGCGCGATGCCTGCCACGAGCGCTTCGCCGCGGGGCAGCGCCACGTCACCCTCCAGCCAAACGCTAGCGATACAGGTGAGTGCACAAGCAATCAACAATAAGCGCGGCAGCAGCGGCGTGAGCGAGATAGGGGCCGCTTGACCTAGCCATGAATAGAGTGCCCAGCAGCAGGCCGCCAGCAGCGCCAAGCCATAGCCGGAAGCCGAACCGCCAACTCCCCCGCTGAGCGCTTGGGGCAGCAGTAATATCGCCGCGCCCGAAAAAGCGATCAGCGCGCCGGCCACGCTTGCCCACTGCAACCGTCCCCAGCGGCTCCACTGGCTCAGCAGCACGAACAGCACCGGCCATGTATAGGTAATCAACGCCGCTTCGGCGGCGGGGGCGAGACGCATACCAATGAAATAGCTGCTGACGGCGCCTACGATCAGCAGCGGGATACCCAGCCAGACGCTCAGCTGCCAGCCCAGCGAACAGGTGGGCATAGAAACACGACGGCTGAGCGGCAGCGTGGCCAGCGCGCCTGCTAGCAGCGTGAGGGCGGTGAGCTGTAAGGGGGCCGTGGCATTGGCGAGTTCGGCCAGCAGCGGTGCCATGCTCCATAACGTCACCGCCAGCAAGGCGGCACACACGCTGTATGTTGAGGATACCGCTACCGGGGAGTGAAGGGGGGGCATGATGCGTCTCCTAAAGCCGTCGATGATTCAAGCCGTCAAGGGACCCCGTCTTGAAAGGATCCCATGCCGCGCAGCATACTCATCACTTACCCATCAAGATAACGATCTTTTATGATCGATATCATCAACAATGGTGATGTATGCGGGCACCCACGTTTGACTTGACGCTATTGAGGACGCTGGTAGCCATTGCGGACACCGGCAGCGTGACGGCGGCGGCAAAACGGCTGGCCTATACGCAGTCGACGGTGAGCATGCAGCTGCAGCGGTTGGAGGCTCAGCTCGCGGTAAGCCTGCACGAACGGGAAGGGCGGCGGCTGCGCTTTACCGCAGAGGGCGAGCGTTTACTGGCTCATGCACGACGGCTGCTGGCGCTCAACGACGAGGCCTGGAGCGATATGCAGGCCCGCCAGATTACTGGCGATCTTACGCTGGGCATTCCTGAGGATTACGCCTCACTGCTGCCGTCGGTGTTTGCGTACTTTCACCAGCTTTACCCCGCCGTAGGGCTGACGGTTCAGTGCGGCACCAGCGCCCACTTGGTCGAACAAGTGAAAGCCTCGGCGCTGGATTTGGCGCTGGTGACGCGCCAGCGGCACTCCCCCGGGGGCGATGTCATTCGCCGTGAGCCGCTGGTGTGGGCGGTAGGAGTACACCAGCAGCCCTCCTTGAGTGACCCTATTCCACTGGCGCTTTACACCCCAGGCGCGGATGTATTTCGCGAAGTGGCCGAGCAGGCGCTGCAAGCCGCCGGGCGAGATTGGAGAGTGGCCTATACGAGCCAATCCATGGCGGGGCTAGCGCCGATCGTGACGGCGGGCTTGGCCGTGGTCGTCGTGACTCGCAGTATGCTCACGCCTACGCTGCGCCCGCTGGATGAGAGCAGCGGGTTGCCTGCACTGCCGATGATCGAGCTTGCCCTGCACCGCGCCCCGCACCGTCCATCCGAGCCCGCACGGCGGTTGGGTGAATTGATACGCGAACAGCTAGCGGCTGCCAGCGAAGCGTTATAAGGTAAACCGCTGGCTAATCATTATTTTTCTAACGGGTCGACGTTGCACTATGCTGACGGTGACGACATGGCTGGGCAGGGAGTCTTGAATGCACGAGTTAGATCACTATATCTATCCACACCGGGTGCTGCACTGGCTGGTGGCACTGGCGGTGCTGCTCTCGCTGGCGAGCGGCCTGACACTGGGGTTTTTGGGCTATGAACGCACCTTGGCGCTGGTCGGGAATACGCTCACGAACCTGCTCTATACCAGCCATAAAACGTTGGGCGTCACGATACTGCTGCTCATGACGCTGCGCATCATCACGCGAGTGGCGTTCGTGGTGCCGGATCACGATCCGCCTTTGAACGCCTTCGAACGTATTGTCAGTACCAGCGTTCACCACCTGTTGTATGCCGCATTGGTGGCGATGCCGCTGATCGGCTGGGCTGCCACGGCGACAGGCGGCTTCCCCGTCGAGTTTTTCCACTGGCACTTGCCAGGGCTGCTGGGTAAAAACGACGCTCTCTCGCAAACCCTGTTCATGTGGCACGAGCGTTTGGGCTGGGCACTGGTGGTGTTGATTACGCTGCACGTTGCGGGGGCGCTATTCCACTGGCGTATCAAACGCGACAACGTGATGAAACGCATGAGCCTGTTTGACTAAGCGGCGCCGCTTCTCCTCCTATCACGCCGAACCATAGCCGTAAGACCGGTTGGTTTGGCGTGATTTCTCCGCGTACATATGGCAATCGGCCTCTTTGAGCAGTTGCGCGAGCGTGCAGTTGTCGTCGCGGCTAAGGCTCATCCCGATGCTGATACCGACCTGCACCAGCGCGCCGCAGGGCAGCTTGATCGGTGCGCTCACGGCCTGGGTGATGCGGCTGCAGATATCGTCCAACAGGCTGGGGTCTTGGATGTGCTCCAGCAGTAAGATGAACTCATCTCCACCAAAGCGCGCGCAGTGGTCGCCTTCTCGAGCCACGTGCGCTAGCCGTTTGGCTACTTGCTGAAGCACGAAATCTCCCGCTTCGTGGCCGAATTGATCATTGATCGGTTTGAAGCGATCGAGATCGCACATGATCAGCGCCAGCGGCTCGTGTTGGTCGTGGCTGCGGGCCAGGGCCGCTTCGGCGTAGCGCACCAAGCCGTGCCGATTCAGTAGCCCCGTGAGCATGTCGTGGTTGGCAAGCTGCTCTAGCGCATGAGTGCGGGCAGCGACTTTGGCTTCCAAGGCGGCTTCCTGCTTCTTGAGCATGGCGACGGTGTTGGCCTGGGCGCGCTCTTTTTGCCATTTCAGTTTGTTGAACCGCGCTGCCAAGGCAAAGGAGAGCAGCAGCATCTCGATGGCCGAGCCGATCTGAATGCCATGCAGCGTGACGAAGTTCGCAGGCAGTATGCTCATGTTGCGCAGCGCGAACACGGCCGCGCCGAGTAAAAAAATCGACCACGCGACCACGAACAGGCGAGCGCTCGGCACGCGTCGCCAACTGCAGTAAATTCCACATACTAACAGCAGCAGCGACGCGCTGAACCCAACCACATCCATCAAGCGTAGCGCGTATTGTATGGGTAGCAGCAGAGCGGCGAGCAGTGCGACCCAGTAGATCATTCGGCAGCCTGACAGCATACGGTGCCAGCGGGGGCTATAGCGCCACGTGTTGAGAAAACTCTGGGCGAACAGCGTGGCCATGGCCGAGGCAAACGTGAAACCAATGGCCACGAGCCGCGCGGTGTGCTCGCCGAGAGCGCTCCAGAAGATCAGGGTTCCCAGGCCATTGAAGGTCAAGATCGCCAGAGTAAAACCAAAGCTAAACAGCGCGTAGTAGAGAAAGACGCGCTCCTTGAGACCCAAAAAGAGCAGAAAGTTATACACACCCAGCGCCAGCAGCATGCCGAAGTACGTGGCTAGCCAAAAGTTGTGGCGATCGTTTTGGGTATAGAAACTGTCCGGCGTCATCACGCTGTAGTTCAAGACCTTACTCCCGGCGGCGGTGACTTGGCTGTACAGCGTGACGGTTTCGCCACCGGCGAGCATCACCGGAAAGACCGCTTGTCGGTGGGCGAGCGCGCGCGCCGAGAGCGGTAGCGCACTGCCGCTTTGCTGCACCTCGCTAAACTGCGCTCTCAGGGTGTAAAGCGTGACGACATCCAAAAAAGGATATTCGAACGTTACCAGCCAGGTGGCCGGGCGGGGCGAGGCGTTGTGCAAGCGAGCGGTCAGCCACGTGTCGCCTTGGGTATAGCCGAGGTGTAAGTCGTCATCGCTCGTGACGGGTTGAAAGTCCTCCGTGTGGTCCAGCACGTCACGTAGCGTCAGCGGTGTCTCGGTGTGCCAGTAGCGAGTAACGTCGTTGAGCGAGTAGCGGGCGTGTTCAGGAGAGATCGACAGTGTATTCGCGGCGCTTGCCTGAAGGCACCCACTGAACGAGAGGACAGCGAGACAGAGCAGTAAGCGCTTTAACCAACCGTGAGCATCCATAGCGTTCGCTTTTGTGATGTTTTTACTCCGCTCAGGAAACCCTGATCGCTAACGAAAGGGCGAAAGAACGACGCCTTCGTGGTGCGGGTAGGATGGCGTGGGTCATCCAAAACCACTTTGAGTGTAGCCGTGATTCCCTCCCAGCAGATGAGAATGATGCTAAAGCGTGAGACGGTTCAGACTTTCAGTGAGTCGCTGAATCAACTGCCCGCTATGTCGCCAAAAGTGCCAGTAGAGCGGTACGGTTAACCCGTGCCCCGGCGCGATACTCACCAGTTGGCCTGATTGCAACTGTTCGGCAGCTTGGCGTTGCGGAATCATGCCGTACCCAATACCCGCCATGGCCAAGCGCACGAAGCCCTCTGACGAAGGGCACAAATGGTAAGGAAAGTGCCCCTGGTAGCCGCACTGGGCCAAAAACTGGTGCTGTAGCTGGTCGTGGGGGCCAAAGACGATAGCGGGAGCTTTTTGAAAAGCCTCTGCGCTCGGGCCTTCTGGAAAAAAGTGTGCGGCATAGCTGGGCGATGCCAGTGGCTGATAAAGCATGTCTCCCACGTGCAGGCAGCGCGCACCGGCGATCGGTTGGGGCGTGGCGCACAAGCAGGCGGCGACGTCGCCATCCCGCAGGCGCTTCAACCCCACGTCCTGGTCCTCGATGACCAGGTCGAGCAGCACCTCCTCCGATTGGCAGATATCCGCCACAGCGTCGGCCCACCAGGTGACGACGCTATCGGCATTCACGGCGATGCGGAGCCGAGGGGCGGCTCTTTCCAGGGTCGGTAGGGCGTCGTGTAAATCGCGCTCCAACAGCTGCACCTGCTGGTAGTGGGCGAGTAATCGCTGGCCCGCAGGGGTGGGGGCAAGAGTGGGATGGCGTACCAGCACCGGCTGGCCCAGGCGAACTTCTAGCGCTTTCACTCGTTGCGAAACGGCCGATTGCGACAATCCCATCACATCGCCTGCCCGCTCGAAGCCGCCGCACTCCACCACGGTGGCCAGGGCATGCAGTAATTTGTAATCCACCATGGCGTTCTCTCTGTTGTTGGCTAGGGCAGTTAACCAACCCCACAACGGTGAGTAAAGACGTGCACGTCACGTTGCGTAAATGAAAATCAGTCTCTTTGTTTGACTTGCCGGGGAAGTGCGTCACAATTCGCCGCTTATGTGTAAAGGGGATGCAGCATGGAATTATTGCGGGTGGTTTTTCGTCACTACCGCTGGCCGTTTCTAGGCGCACTGGCGCTGAGCCTAGTGAGTGCTGGGCTAGGGGTGGGGGTGATTGCGTTCATTAACCAGCGGCTGATCGAAGCGGGCAGCGCCCTCTCCGCGTTGCCCCAGTTTTTAGGGCTATTGGCACTGCTGCTGGCGGTCACGCTGGGCACGCAGCTAGCGCTTACCTTGCTGGGCCACTACTTCGTCTTCGACCTGCGCTCCCGGCTGGTGAAGCGGATTCTGGATACCGATATCGAACGGTTAGAGCAGCTTGGTAACGCCACGCTGCTGGCAAGTCTTTCAAGCGATGTGCGTAATATCACCATCGGTTTCGTCCGCCTGCCGGAGCTGGTGCAAGGCGTGGTACTCACGCTGGCCTCAGTGGCGTACCTTGCGTGGCTCTCGCCGCAGATGGTGGTGATCACCGTGCTGTGGATGGCCTTCACTATGGGCGTTGGTTGGGTCCTGGTATCGAAGGTGTATCGCCACTTTCATCAGGTGCGCGAAAGCGAGGATCGGCTGTATAAGGATTATCAATCGGCGATCGAGGGCCGCAAAGAGCTGGCGCTTAACCGTGACCGTGCGCGGCGCTTTTTTGATGAATCCTACACGGATAACGCAAAAGCGTACCGCCACCATATTATTCGCGCAGACACCTACCACCTCAGCGCCAA
The DNA here is from genome assembly GCF_009846525.1 of Halomonas meridiana. Lineage (NCBI taxonomy): Bacteria > Pseudomonadati > Pseudomonadota > Gammaproteobacteria > Oceanospirillales > Halomonadaceae > Vreelandella > Vreelandella aquamarina. The sequence goes on from NZ_CP024621.1 coordinate 869,939, forward strand.
TAACTGGTCCAATATCATGATGCTGGGCGCTATTGGCGTGGTGTTCTTCATGGCCAACGTGCTGGGCTGGGCAAGCCCGGCGGTGGCGGCCACCTTTGCTCTAACCCTGCTGTTTTTACGCACGCCCTTGATTCAGGCCGTGGGCGCATGGCCCACGTTAATCAGCGCCCAGGTGGCGTTCGATAAACTGGCCAGCCTGGAGCTAGCGGAGTACCAGCCGGGCTTTGATGTGGAGGATCGCTTCCACGACTGGCAGCGCTTAACGCTCACCAACGTAGTGTATCGCTACACGCCGTCCTCCGGGGGCGAAGGCTTCCAGGTGGGACCGCTCAATCTCACGCTGGCGCGTGGCGAGCAGGTGTTTCTGATTGGCGGCAACGGCAGCGGTAAATCGACGCTGGCGCGTCTGCTTTCAGGGTTGTACCGCCCGCAAAGTGGCCAAATTAATGTGGATGGCAAAGAGCTTAGCCCGCCAGAGTGGGCTGCGTTTCGGGCGCGTTTTGCTAGCGTCTTTACCGATTTTCACCAGTTCGACCAAGCCATGGGGCCGGGCGGCAACGCGGCCGACCCGGTACTGGTCGCGACCTGGCTTGAGCGGCTGCAGATGCAGCATAAGCTTGAGTGGCAAGATGACCGGGTGGTGAATACGCAGCTCTCGCAAGGGCAGCGTAAGCGCTTGGCACTGCTGCTGGCGATTGCCGAAGAGCGGGATATCTTGCTGCTGGATGAGTGGGCGGCGGACCAGGACCCGCAGTTCAGGCGGCTGTTTTACCGCGAATTGTTACCTCACTTGAAAGCGATGGGCAAAACCGTGTTTGCCATTAGCCACGACGACAGCTACTTCGTCCATGCGGATCGTTTACTGGAGATGTCCAAGGGGCAATTGAGTGAGCTGACGGGAGAGCAGCGGGCACAGGCCAGTGAAGATGCAGTGGCGCAGATCAGCTCGTAATGAGCGGCTTACCCTTTGCGCCGCGCCTGGCGGTCGCACCCTTCTAGCGGGCAATTACCGCATACGTCAAACTCATCGAGCAGGTAGCGCAGGCAGCAGAGCTTGCGCACCCGCTTGACCTCTTCACTGCCGCTGGGCTGATACGTACGCACTGGCTCGAATAGCGGGTTGCGCTGCCCGTTGAGAGTACGCGATTCCAGCAGCGCGCGCGTGGCGGCCAGGGCTTCTTGGTTAACCAAAGGATGCGCGGCTAGGGCGTTAACGTAGTAATCCACGTAGCCACCTGCGTTGCTCCAAAATACCCGTGGTGCGGCTCCAGAAATGGCCGAGAGACGCTCGATGAGCGGTGCCCAGTGCTGCTCGATGAGCGTGGTAAAGCGCTCGGTGGTGTCCTGCGTTGTAAAGCGCTCGCCTTCATGGGGCAGCCAAAGCCCTTGAGCGCAGCCTTCTTCATTTTGGATCACATAGAGATCGTCCAGCCCGACGGGTAGGTCGCGGTTTAGCAGCAGATGAGCCGTCAGCGTGGGAACCGTAACGGTGCTGAAGTGCCACTTCGACCAGAGCGAGGCAATGGCTCGCTTATCTCCGCCGGGGTAGCGGCTGGCGTAGCACGCCATATCCTCTTCGAGCAGCGCAGCGTTGCGCCAACGAGATGCCTTGATAGCCCCATGCGGCACCGCACCACCGATCAATGGCGGCGTAAAGTGCTCAAGCGGCCCCTGATAGCAATCAGCAAGAGACAGTGGCAGGGCGGTGTTGGGCTGGCGCAAGGCGAGAGGCATAACCGAACTCCAAGACGTGATAAGCGCACGTGGGTAGAGCGCCAGCATAAGCGATAATGCTTATCAGTTGAAGAGTTAATTGAGAACGACTCGTCTTCCAGCCGTGGCCATTATTGCGCCACGGCTATGCGGTGCCCGCCGTTTGGATGCTGCATGACCTGCATGGGTAGCCCGTAAATGGCTTCCAACGTGTCGTTTTGCATCAGAGCATCGGGCTTGCCGTGGGCCAGCAGGCGGCCGCTGTGAAGCGCCATGAGCTCATCGCAGTAGCGCGATGCCATGTTGATGTCGTGAAGCACGATGATCACGCCCAGATTCAGCTCGTCGCAGAGCTTACGAATCAGCGCCAATACCTCCATTTGGTGGGCGATATCCAGCGCTGCGAGCGGCTCATCCAGCAGTAAAAAACGGCTGCCTTGGGCGATCAGCATGGCGAGCCACACCCGTTGGCGTTCACCGCCTGAAAGCGTATCTACCAAGCGGTCGGCGAAGGCTTCCGTGTGGGTGAGGGCAATCGCCCGCTCAATCGCCTCTTTGTCTGTTTGATTATGGCGACCTAGTAGACCGTGCCAGGGGTAACGCCCAAACGCCACCAGCTCGCGTCCGGTGAGATTTTCGGCACTGGGTAGATGCTGGGGCAGGTAGGCAACTTGACGGGCAAACTCACGATGCCCCCACGCCTGCAAAGGGCGTTCATCAAAATGAATATCGCCTTCACTGACGGGCTGCTGCTGCGCCAGCAGCTTGATCAGCGTCGATTTGCCAGAGCCGTTATGGCCAATCAGGCCATACACCTTGCCTTCTTCAAAAGTATGGTGAATTGGTTGAAGAAGGGGCTTGCCGTTGATGGCGAAGGTGGCACCCTGAACGTTAAACATGCGTCACTCCTGGCCAAGCGGACGTCGCGCGAATGAAAAGTGCATTGTATCGTTAATAGTTATCATTTAGAAATTTTTCCGTGACCGGCCGCTTATTTTTGTCATCAACGGCAAGCGTTGGTGCACGATGGCCATCACGATATGCCCGACGATCAGCAGGAGCAGTAGCCAAGAGAGCGGGCTGTGTAGCAGGTCGGCAGGGAGCATGAGCGCTGGGATCTCGTTCTCTGCACCAGGAATCACCTCCCAGCCATACGCCTTGAGTGGCCAGCCGCCAGCGTAATTCCTGATTACTCCAAGACTGGAAATCAGCATCAACAGCACATAAAACAAGCCATGCACGGTGCTAGCCAGCCGGCCACGTAACGTGTGCAACTGCCGAGGCCGCTGACCACGCTGGTTAAGCCACCAGACTAATCGCGCTAAGGTGATGACCAATAGCAGTAGGCCAATCGCTCCGTGTGGCGCTAACCGTGACAGCATTAACGTCACGCTCGTTTCGCCAAACACACGCCACATGACCACGACAAAGAACTGAGTAAGCACTAATAGCGCAGTGAGCCAGTGCAGTAGACGACTGACGACACCGTAATGATGGGGAGTGTCGCGCCATGCAGTGGGCAACAGTGTAGAGGAGAGAGCAGCTTTCATAACGAGACTTAGTGGTAATGGGCGGAGCCAAGATTGTAGTGTGAATACTTATCATTTAGAATCTCGCCCTTTGATTTATTTCTGTTCCCTCGATTGCCAAGGTCACGCCAATGACAATGCCTGCCCGTGCCTCCGCTGTCCTCGTTGACGGGATATTGTCATGCATCTGATGGGCCGCCGTTCTCCCGCTCATATCTGCTTACTGCTGAGCTTGCCGTTGATGGTGCTGCTGGGGCTGAGCTTTCAGCAGCAGGGCGGTATCGCGCAGAGCGTTCAGGCGCTGCTGTTTCCCACGCTCGATAACGTCGATGAGCTGCTGCTGCACTTTGCTTGGTGGCCGCGTTTTACCATTGCGCTATTAGCCGGTGGCGGTCTAGCGCTGGCTGGGGTGCTAATGCAGCAGGTGCTCCGCAACCCGCTGGCATCGCCCACCACCTTGGGCGTGGCGTCGGGCGCCAACTTGGCGTTGATGGCGGCTACGCTATTGGCCCCCGGCGTGCTTACGATAGGCAGTGAGTGGATTGCATTGCTGGGTGGCGCTGCCGCTATGGGGCTGGTGTTTGCACTTTCGTGGCGGCGTGGGTTGGCGCCCATTGCGGTGGTGCTGGCGGGGTTGGTGGTCAATCTTTATCTGGGGGCGCTCTCGACGGCCCTGCTGTTGTTCAATCACGAAACCCTGGCGGGTTTGCTGATTTGGGGAGCTGGCTCCCTGGCGCAAAATGGTTGGGATGGCGTGGCGTCGCTGGCTCCCAGGCTAGCCATTTGCGGCTTGGCGGCGTGGCTGCTGCTGCGTCCTTTGGCCGTTTTGGAGTTAGACGACGCCAGCGCCAAAAGCCTGGGGGTTTCGCTGAAGCATTTGCGCTTTGCCGGGTTAGGGCTGGCGGTCTTCATCACCGGCAGCGTGGTGAGTGTGGTGGGCATCATCGGCTTCATTGGTTTAGCGGCTCCCAATATCGTACGCATGGCTGGGGCACGCACGCTGCGTGCGCGCTTGCTCTGGTCGACGTTGTTAGGCGCCGTGCTGCTGGCCACCACGGATCTCTTGCTGCAGCGCTTTTCCGGCATGATGGCGACGCTAATTCCCACCGGGGCCGTGACGGGCGCCTTAGGCGCACCGCTACTGATGTGGTTAATTCCGCGCCTTAAACTGCAGGGCGACCGTCCTCCCCAGGCCTCCGGCGTGGTGATCACGCGCCATGCCGCGCCCTATCGATTAGCCACTGGGCTACTGCTAGCGCTGGTGGCAGCTATGGTGGTGGGCCATTTGGTGGGGCAAGGGGCAAACGGCTGGAGCATCATCGCCCCGACGAATTGGGGTGTAATTGAGTGGCGCTTTCCGCGCGTAATGGCGGCAGCGGCCAGCGGTTTGATGCTGGCAATAGCGGGCACTATTCTGCAGCGCCTTTCGGCTAACCCTATGGCGAGCCCTGAAGTGCTGGGTATCAGTGGTGGCTGCGCCATCGCGCTGATTTTAGGTATTTATCTGCTCCCCGCTCCCAGCAATGCCATGCTGGTGGCGATAGGAACGCTGGGGGCGTTGGCGACGCTGCTTGTGCTGGTAGCGCTCAACCGTAAGAGTGGCTTTGTGCCTGAGCGTTTACTGCTCAGCGGCGTAGCGATTAGCGCACTGTTCGATGCGGTGCGCAGCGTGCTGCTGGCGGGCGGTGACCCGCGCGGCCAGCAGGTTATTGCGTGGCTGGCAGGCTCTACTTATTACGTGGATGTAGGCAGCGCGCTGCTCGTGGGCAGTATGGCGGCAGGACTTGCGTTGGTATCGCTGCCGTTCACCCGCTGGCTAGACATCATGCCGCTGGGTACCGCCACAGCGCGTTCGCTGGGCATTGGCCTGAACCGTGCGCGCCTAGCACTACTGCTGCTGGTCGCTGTGCTCACCGCCTGCGCCACGCTAGTGGTGGGGCCGCTCTCCTTCATTGGCTTATTGGCACCGCACATGGCCCGGCTAATGGGCTTCTCCCGCGCCCGCCAGCACTTAGTAGGCGCTGCCTTGATCGGTATGCTGTTGATGGTGTTGGCCGACTGGGTGGGCCGTCAAATCATGTTCCCGTATGAGATTCCCGCAGGCTTGGTGGCCTCGCTGATTGGCGGCGCCTACTTCATGTGGGGGCTACGACGGCTATAAGCTGTGCTAATGCGCCATTAGCAAGATGATTTTTGGTTATGTGAGCCTTCCCTTACCCTGTCGCCATCTTCACTCCAGCAAAAGGCGAACGGCAATGTGGGAAAGCTACTTAACGGGTTTGGTAGTTTGCGGCGGTATCATCATGGCGATTGGGGCGCAGAACGCCTACGTGCTGGGGCTGGCCGTTCGCCGCGAGTACCACTGGTGGTCGGCGGGGCTGTGTATAAGCGCGGATATCATCCTGCTCACGGCGGGTATGTTTGGTGCCAGCGCGTTTTTGCTCACCATGCCCAATGCCATGGAAGCCATGCGCTGGGTAGGCGTGCTATTTTTGAGCTGGCTAGCGGCACAAGCGCTATGGCGCGCTGCCAGCGGCCGCGAAGGCTTGAAAGCCAACAGCGCCAAAGCGCGTAGCCTGCGCGGCGTGTTACTGGCGACGCTGGCGGTGACGGTGCTCAACCCGCAAGTCTACCTCGATACGCTGCTGTTAATTCCCGCCATTGGTGCCCAGCAGGAGAGCGCCGGTGTGTTCGTCGCCGGGGCGTCAACGGCGTCGATTCTCTGGTTCAGCTTGCTGGCCTGGGGTGGCGCGGCGCTGTCGCCCTGGCTCTCTCGCCCTGCGGCATGGCGCACCATCGATGGGCTGATTGGCCTAATGATGGCCGCCATCGCGGTGCACCTCGCGCTCGGCTCGGCGTTGTTGTAACGGTTTGATTGACGTATTACGCCTGATCGAAGTAGCGCTTGATGATATCTAATACCTGCTCAATATCGCTGTCGCTGATATCGCGATGCACCACCATACGCGTGGCGTAGAGTAGCTCTATCAGTACGCCATGCTCTTTAAGCCAAGCGGCCAGCGGCGCGATATGCGCTTTGTCGATCTGAACAAACACCATATTGGTGGCCTGTGAGGTCACCTCGATGGCGGGAAAGACGGCCAAGCCTTCCGCCAAGCGGGCCGCACGGCGGTGATCGTGTGCCAAATCCGCTACGTGATGATCCAGCGCGTGCTGGCAGGCCGCGGCAATAATGCCTGCCTGGCGCATTCCACCTCCCACTACTTTACGCCAGCGCCGGGCGTGATCGATCAGTGCTTGAGAGCCCACCAGTGCCGAGCCCATGGGCGTACCTAGCCCCTTCGAAAAGCATAGTGAAACGCTGTCGAAGGGCTGGCAGAGCTGCGTGAGTGAGGTATCCGTCGCGACGGCGGCATTGAAGAGCCGGGCACCGTCTAGGTGGGTGGCCAGACCATGTTCTCGAGCCAGCGCGGTGGCCTGCTGCACGTACTCGGCAGGCAGTACCTTGCCGCCTATGGTGTTCTCCAACGCGAGCAGCCGGGTGCGGGCAAAGTGAAAATCGTCGGCTTTGACGGCGGCGGTGATTTTTTCGAGCGGCAGGCTGCCGTCTGGGGCGTTCTCGATCGGCTGCGGTTGAATGCTGCCCAACACGGCGGCACCGCCCCCTTCATAGCGATAGGTGTGGGCGCTCTGGCCCACGATATATTCATCGCCTCGCTCGCAGTGGGCCATTAATCCCACCAGGTTGCTCTGGGTGCCGCTGGGAAATAGCAGCGCCGCTTCCTTACCTGCTCGCTCGGCCAACGTGGCTTGAAAGGCATTCACCGTCGGGTCGTCGCCCCACACATCATCGCCCAGCGGTGCTGACATCATGGCGTCTCGCATGGCGGCGGTAGGGCGTGTCACCGTATCGCTACGTAAATCAATCGTCATCGAACGACTCCTGGTTGGGGAGTGGGACAGGGCATGATGCCGATAACCCACTATGGTTAATGGGCACGACACCCAACGTTTATCTGCCCGGTCTGACCGTATGGCAATCCAGCATAGGCAATAAGATGGATCTTAAAAGTGGTTATCCGTTCTGGACGGTAAAAAATGGCTTGTTAGCGCCGTTTCCCCAGCTTACTCAAGATCTCAATGTAGACACAGTGATCATTGGTGGAGGTATCACCGGTGCTTTGATCGCCGATGAGCTTAGCCGCCACGGCCATCAGGTAGCGGTGCTCGAACGGCGGGACGTTGGCTGGGGAAGCTCTGCCGCCAGTACGGCGCTGCTGCAGTATGAAATAGACACCCATATGGTGCATTTGGCCGAGCAGTACGGTGAGGCCAATGCCGTGATGGCTTATCGAGGCTGTGCCGAGGCGATTGTGTCCCTGGAGCGCTTGGCTGCCGAGTTGGGCAACGTCGCGTTCAGCCGCCAGGAGAGCCTCTACTTTGCGAGTCAGGAGGCGGATGTCGCTGCCTTGAGCGCTGAACTTACGATGCGCAAGCGCTTTGGCTTCGATGTCGCTTGGCTGGATCAGCGCACGATCGAGGCGGACTACGGCTTTTCTGCGCCAGGGGCGATTCTCTCCTCGCTGGCCGCCCGTGCCGACCCTTACCGTATGGCGTATCACCTATTGGAAAACGTCGTCCGACGCGGCAGCCAGGTGTTCGATCGCACCCAGGTGGAGCAGCTAACGCCGGACGGCGAAGGAGTGAGCGTCGTGCTGCGCAATGGGGCGACGCTACGCAGCCAACAGGTCGTCATCGCCGCCGGTTACGAAAGCCAAACGTGGTTGCCGGAGCCCGTGGCGGCCAATCGCAGCAGCTATGCGTTCGTGACCGACCCCTTACCCCGCGAGGTAATGGGCAAGCTGGGACACACGCTGGTGTGGGAGTCTGCGCGGCCGTATCTTTATCTGCGTTCTACTCAGGAGGGGCGACTATTGATCGGCGGAGAGGATGACGATGAAGACATCGCCGAGCGCCGCGACGCCCGGGTGATGGAAAAAGCGCGAACGCTGGCGGCCAAGGTAGAGGCGCTCTGGCCGGACCTTGAGATCAATCCGACGTTTTGCTGGGGCGGCACGTTCGCGGAAACCGACGACGGCTTGCCCTATTTCGGACCTCATGAGGCGCTGGGGCCAAGGGTTTATTTCGCCATGGCGTACGGGGGAAACGGGATTACTTACAGTATGATAGGTGCCCAACTGCTGCGGGCGTTGATCGAAGGGCGCGATCACCCTTTGCGCGCGCTGTTCTCATTTCAGCGCTAGCGCCCACGGGCATCAACGCGTCGCTGATAAGACGCTACACTACGAGTACGAACGCCTCTCATGCGTTCGTACTCGTCGTTAAGATGACCTTCCTGCCGTATTGCATCGTTTGATGAATAAGTGAGTGTTTGTCATGAGTCCCGCCCTGTTCCTTCGTGCCCTGGAGCGCAATGATTTGCGCTTCGTCCATGAACTCAATAACAACCAGAGCATCATGTCTTACTGGTTTGAGGAGCCTTACGAATCCTTCGATGAACTCGAAGAGCTGTACAACAAGCACATCCACGACAACGCCGAGCGGCGCTTCGTGGCCGAGGACAGCGCCGGTAACGCGATTGGCTTGGTGGAGCTGATCGAAATCGATTACATCCATCGCAGTGCCGAGTTTCAGATCATCATAACGCCCGAGCACCAGGGGAAAGGGTTTGCGCGCTCACTGATTCGTCAGGCACTGCACTACTCCTTCACGATTTTGAATCTGCATAAGGTCTACTTGATCGTCGCAGTGCAGAACGTCAAAGCGATTCATCTCTATGAAGAGAGCGGGTTCATCGAAGAGGGGCACTTGGTACAGGAGTTCTTCATCAACGGCAAATACCGTGATGTAAAGCGCATGTACATCTTGCAAGAGACGTATTTGGCGCAGCTAGGACAGCAGCCAGACGAAGAAGGAGGGTGGGAGTAGATGTCCCGCATCTCGGTCAACGGCCAAAGCGCATTGACCGAGACGCGGGAAGCGCCTTATTGCTGGCGCATGTAGGCGGCGAGGGCATCGAACGCAGCGCGCTGCTGCTGAGCACGTTTTGCCCATACTTCCATCACATCGACTTCCATGGCCGATTTTTGAGACGTAGCATCTTTCATGGCGAACACTCCTGGTACAGGGGGAGAGGAATCGTTTTTGTTATACACAGCTTGCGTTGTGCAATGCAGTAAAATAGCTGTGATATGAATATTAGGCGCTTTCCTCCGGCGTGACTAGTCCAAAAGATGTAAGTGATCTGCCATTGCGCGTAAGAAATAGCTTACAAATCGTCGTGAGAGAGGCGCCTGTTTGGCTAGCTTGTTGAATGGAAAAGATTTTCATAATACAAAAAAGCCGACATGGCGTGTCGGCTTGGAGGGTTATCTTTTCGTCTAACGAGATGGAAACCGGCGCAAAAAGCGCTAGCTAGCCGTAAAAATCGGCGATGGCATCATTGGCGGCGCGTAGCCACTGCGCCTGGCAGTGCCAGAATGCCAGCACGTCATCGCTGACAGGCGGGGTGAGGTGGGTGACGATCATGGCAAGGTCCTCCTGTGGGACGCCCTTAACAGTGTAGGCCTATTGATGTTGCGTTGCAGCATCAATAGGCGTTCTCCTGACGTTCGGCAAAGTGGCGCGTCTCGGGCTAGGCTAGGTAGGCTGAATTGTCATTTCCCTGCGAAAGGAGTCGCACATGAGCGCAAACGTTGCCGAGATCATCGTCGAAACACTGCAAAGCGCAGGTGCCAAGCGCTGCTATGGTGTCGTGGGCGATACGCTGAACCACTTTACGGACGCGTTACGGCAAAGCGATATACAGTGGGTAGGTGTACGTCACGAAGAAGTGGGTGGTTTTGCAGCCGGTGGCGAGGCGTATATGACCCAGGAACTAGCGCTATGCGCAGGTTCCTGCGGCCCGGGTAGCCTGCATTTTGTGAACGGGCTGTTTGATGCTCACCGTAATGGCTCTCCCGTGGTGCTCATCGCCTCGCAAATTGGGCTTAGTGATACCGGTAGCCAATTTCCCCAGGAAGTCGATCAAAGCGCCATTTTCAAACAGTACAGCGTGTTTTGTGAAACCGTTGTCTCTGCCGAGCAGGCGCGCCGTATGGCCGCGCTAGCCGCCCAGGCGGCGCTCGCCAAGCGCGGCGTTGCGGTGCTGATCGTACCGGGTGATGTGATGACGCAAACGCCGGATAATCAGTTGGGCTATCGCACGCATCGGTTTAGCTACTCGCTACGGCCAACGGCACAAGCGCTGGTGCCCGCCGTCGAGCAGCTCAATAAAGGTGGCAACATCACCATTTTTGCTGGCGCTGGCTGCGAGGATGCGCGGGAGCAGGTGATCGCCCTAGCGGAAAAACTGCAGGCCCCGATTGCCTGGACCTCTCGGGCGAAGGATTTCATAGAGCACGACAACCCCTATCACGTTGGCATGACGGGCGTGTATGGCCTGGAAGGCGGCTATCACGCGGTGGCCGAGTGCGACACCTTGCTGCTACTCGGCTGTAATTTTGCGTTTAGCCAGTTCTACCCAGAGCGTGCGACGATTATTCAGGTAGACCAAGACCCTACGCATATCGGCAAGCGTTACCCGGTAGACGTGGGCATCGTCGGCAGCACGCGGGATACCTGCGAGGCGCTCAGTCAAGTTGTTAAGGAGAATACGCTCAGCCACTGGCTAGATAAGTGTCGCAAGCGCTACGCCAAGTCGTTGGAAAAATCGGCCCATCAAAGCCGCGATAGCCAAGTGATTCACCCACAAGAGCTGACGTTGGCCATTGACCGCCACGCGGCGGAGAATGCCTTTTTTACGGCTGATACCGGCAGCGTCAACGTATGGATGCTGCGCCATATTCGTGCCTCCCAGCAGCGGCGCACCCTGGCGAGTTTGCAGCACGGCACCATGGCCAATGCGTATCCCCAGGCGTTGGGGATTCAGTTGGCGTATCTCCACCGCCAAGTGATTGCCATGTGCGGAGATGGCGGGTTAACCATGCTGATGGGGGATTTATTAACCTTAGTGCAGCAGCAAATTCCGCTAAAAATCGTGGTGTATAACAACAGCTCTCTAAGCTTCGTGGAATTAGAGCAAAAAGTAGAAGGGTTGCTCGATGCTTACACGGAGCTTAAAAACCCCAACTTTGGCGAAGTCGCCACCGCCATGGGGCTATGGGGTCGCCGGGTCGAGCAGGAGGCCGAACTGGATGTCGCGATTAGCCAGTGGCTTGCCCAGCCGGGGCCTGCCTTATTAGATGTGGTGGTGAACCCCATGGAGCTGGTGATGCCTCCCAAGGTAGAGGCCGGGCAGGTCGCTTCAACAGCGCTCTACTCCGCTAAAGCCGTGTTGAGCGGGCGCATGGACGAGGTGGTTCACTTAGTCAAAAGTAACTTCTTAAAACGCTAGCAGGGTTATCGCGTGCTATGTTGGCAGCGGCTCATGACAAACCGACAATAGTAAGAGCAATGCTATGACGCAAACGCCCGCCATTCATCACCATGACCGCTGGGTGAATACCGCCAGTGGTCGAATATTCACGCGAACTTGGGAACCACACAGTGCTCGCTCGGACGTTCCGATCGTGCTGTTCCATGATTCTCTGGGCTGTGTTGATCTATGGCGCAGCTTTCCCGCGGCGCTCTGCGCCGCAACGCGGCAACGGGTTATTGCTTACGACCGGCTTGGCTTTGGCCGCTCCGATGCGTACCCAACGCCTCTGCCGCTCAGTTTTATCGACGATGAACCCACGGGGAGCTTTGCTGCACTGCGCGAGGCCTACCCAATCACACGCTTTATCGCTCTGGGCCATAGCGTTGGGGGCTGCATGGCGGTGCACTGTGCTGGGGGTTACCCGGATCAGTGCCAGGGGCTGGTAACCATTGCTGCTCAAGCGTTTAACGAAAACCGCACACGGCAGGGGATCGAGGAGGCAAACGTTGCCTTTCAGGCGCCGGAACAGTTCGCCAAGCTGGCTAGGCACCACGGCGACAAAGCCCGCTGGGTACTCAACGCCTGGGTGGAAACATGGCTAAGCCCCGCGTTTGCAGAGTGGTCACTCATCCCTGCGCTTGAACAAGTACAGTGCCTGACACTCGTGCTGCATGGCGAAAAAGACGAGTACGGGTCTCATCGTCAGCCAGAGCGTATTGCCCGCTATACCCAAGGCCCCGCTCACTGCGAAATGCTACCCGGCATCGGTCATATTCCTCACAGGGAAGCCGAAGCCGTAGTGGTCGAGTTTGCCCGCCAATTTATCGCTCGCCTTGCCTATTAACGGCTTAATCTCAAGCCCATGTAAGCACCATGAGAGACGTTCTATGCGCTTAAGAGTCTTATCCGATCTTCATTTAGAACATTTTGACGGACACCGCGAACTGCCGCCTGCCGAGGCGGATGTGGTGGTGTTGGCAGGGGATATTCATCGCAGAGCAGAGGGGCTGGCATGGGCGCGGCAGCAGTTTCCCGACCTGCCGATTCTCTACGTGCCGGGCAACCATGAGTTCTACGGCACCTGCATGCCGCTGCTGCGCCAAGAGTTAGCGCTAAAAGCCGCTCGGTATGATATCGAGCTGCTGGATAATCGCAGCGTGACCATTGGCGGAGTACGCTTTTACGGCACGACGCTCTGGACAGATTTTGCGCTCTATGCCGACGACCCCACCCGTAACCCCTCAGAGACCGAAGCAAAAGCGCTGCGCTATATGCCCGATTTTCGCATCATTACCACGGCTCCCGGCCAAGTATTCACGCCCCAAGCCAGCCAAGACATCCACCGTGAGGCGCTGGAGTGGTTGAGTCGCGAGCTTCAACAGCCTGTCGATGGCCCCCGCGTCGTGGTGAGCCATCATGCCCCACTGCACGGTTGCATTCCCGAGCAGTACATAGGCGACGCGCTCTCGCCCGCCTTTGCTTCCCACCTCCCGCAACTAATGGGCAAGATGGATTTGTGGATTCACGGCCACGTTCACGAGCCGGTAGATATACGGCACAGCGGCACGCGCGTTATCGCCAATCCGGGCGGTTATCCAGAGGAGTTTTCGCCGCCGCTGTTTCGACCTAATTGGGTAGTCACGGTGGGCGAATAAGGGCTGAAATGACGCGCTGCTCTATAACCTAGCTACACTCCTACCTGTGACGATAACAGTTGCTCATACAACCACAGGGAGTGATAGGCGATGGAAATATTAGAAACGGCGCTAGGGCCACTTCGTGACGGCCTTTATGCCGTTATGATGCCCGTCAGCAACTTTATCTGGAGCTACATTCTGGTGTACCTGTTGCTGGGTGCAGGCCTGCTGTTCACGATCATGACGCGCGGGATGCAGTTTCGTCTGTTTCGGCACATGGCCCACGTGACCTTTACCGCCCGCGGGGCAGGGGATGGCATTAGTGGTTTTCAGGCGTTCGCGACTTCCATGGCCGCACGGGTCGGTACCGGTAATTTGGCGGGGGTTGCTTTAGCGCTGTGGATCGGCGGGCCAGGGGCGATTTTTTGGATGTGGGTGACGGCCCTGGTAGGGTTTGCGACCTCGTTTATCGAATCGACGCTGGCTCAGGTCTATAAGCATCGCAACGAAGATGGCGTCTTTCGCGGTGGTCCTGCGTTCTATATCGAGCGCTGTCTGGGCTGGCGCTGGCTGGGGTCGCTGTTTGCGGTGTTCTTGATCATTGCCTACGGGCTGGCGTTCAACGCGGCGCAATCCAATACCATTGCCCAAGGCATGAGCGGCGCCTTTGGCATTCCCAACTGGGTGACCGGCGTGGTGATTGCGGCACTGGCCGGTGTCGTCATCTATGGCGGCCTGAAATCGGTAGCACGTACGGCCGAGAAGATCGTGCCGGTGATGGCGATTGCCTATCTGCTGGTGGCGCTATGGATTCTGTTTGCCAACCTCTCCGCCGTGCCCGACATGCTGTCACTGATCGTCATGAGTGCCTTTGGCTTAGGCCCGGCGGTCGGTGGCGCGGCGGGTTACGCCATTAAGGCCGCCATGGAAAACGGCATCAAGCGGGGTCTTTTCTCTAACGAAGCCGGTATGGGCTCGACCCCCAATGCGGCAGCACAGGCCACCGTGAAGCACCCAGCGGCCCAAGGGCTGGTGCAATCCTTTGGGGTCTTTGTCGATACCATCGTGATTTGTAGCTGCACAGCGGTGGTGATTCTGCTCTCCGGTGTGTACGAGCGGCTGCTGTCCGAGTCGCCGGGGGAGAGCATCGAAGGGATCCAGTTGACCCAGGATGCCATGGTGGATCACCTGGGGGGCTTTGGTGAGATCTTTATCGCCATCGCGATCCTGTTCTTTGCCTTTACCTCCATTCTGGCGAACTTCTCGTTCTCGTCAGTGAACATTGAGTACCTGTTCCGCCGCCGTGCCAAAAAAGCGGTCGGTGTGTTCAAGATCATTATCCTCGCCATGGTATTGCTAGGTTCTGTTGCCGAACTCAGCGTGGTCTGGGACTTTGCCGACCTAGCCATGGGGCTAATGGCCACCACCAACCTGTTTGCCATTCTCTTGATGGCCCCGATTGCGGTCTCGGTGTTGAAGGATTACGAGCGCCAGCGTCGCCAGGGCATCGAGGAGCCGCTGTTCGATCCCGCCATACTTAAAAATCCAGAGCTGGTGGATGAGGATGTGTGGCCGGTAAAAGAAGAGAAACCGGTAGACCGGTAAGCGAGTAAAGAGCGGCCTTCGAGCCGCTCTTTACGTGTCAGGGGTTAGCTAGCGGATTTCTCCACCAGCAGCCCACAAGAGGGCGCTGCCCAGCGGTTGTCAGCGGTGAACACCACGTCGCACACCACGGGCGAGTAGTAGCGGCGCACTTCTTCATCGATGCGCTGACGCAGCGCGTCTTGGTTTGCCAGGGTCGCTTCGGGCAGCTCTTTGGGGAGTACCACGTGGACGATAACGTAAAGCAGGCGGCCGGGGCGCACCATACGCACGCGCACTTCCAGGGTATCGATATCGGCAAGGCCACGGGCAACGGCTTGGCGCACTGGTTCAGCGACGGCTTCTTCCGGGGTTTTGTTGAGCAGCTCTCTTAACGCTTGCGACGCCATGCGCACGGGCACCCCCAGGCAAAGGACCACCACCGCAATCACCAATACGGAATCCACATAGGGCAACACAGCTTGCCAGCCGAGGCGTTCAAACAGCATCACGAAGCAAAAAGCCGCTAGTACGGCCCCTGAAATCACACTGTTGACCAGCCAGTTTAGTTTGTCGGCGGCCACCAAGGGGCTACTGACATGGCGCTGGCTACGGTGCATGACCCAAGCCGTCAGTGAGCAGGCGACGGTCGCAAACAGCGCATAAATCACCGCAAGCCCCGCTGAAATTTCCCGCCCGCCAGTCAGCAGCGCCGCCACGGCATCCACCAGCGCGAAGATCGATACCCCCAAAATCAGCAAACCTTTGCATAAATTAACCAGCGACTCGAAGTAGCTGTAGCCAAAGGGGTACGACTCGCTATCCGGGCGGCTGGCAAGCTTGCTGACCTTGATGGTCACCAGCGCTACGCTAAAGTAGATAAGATTGAACAAGCCATCCAATAGGATGGCCTGGGAGTTCGAGGCCAAGGTGGCCACGATACCGGCACAGCCAATGAGCAGCGCCATGAAGGCGGAAAAGGCTAACGTACTGGATTCTGTCTTCACGAACGTATGGCTCCCATGCCTACCGAATCAAGAGGCTGGCAAGCATAGCAACATCACGGTAGGCAATGTCAGTGATTTATGACCCCCTAAGGGGTGAACCCCGCACTGCACCCAAGGAGGGATGTGGAGATGCGCCATGCCAAAGACGTCACCTTTCATTTGCTAACGCCCGAAGATGCCGTTGAGCTGCTGCGTTTCGAACGCGCAGAGCGTGCGTGGTTCGAGCAGCATATTGAGGCTAGGCCGGAGTGCTTTTACACGCCGCAAGGGGTGGCTAAGCACATCATCGATTGTTTAGCGCTCAACGCACAGCGCAAGATGAATCCTCTCATCATCCGTGAGCGGGGCGTCATCGTGGGGCGCGCGAATTTACGCAATATTGTTGATGATCAGGCGCGGGTGGGGTATCGGATTGCGCGAAGCGCTGGCGGCCGGGGGATTGCGCAACACGCGCTGAAACGCTTATTGGCGGAAGCTCGCTGCGTGTATGGCGTCACACAGTTGGCGGCGGTGGTTGCGGTGGACAACATGGCCTCCCAGCGCGTGCTGACAAGAGGCGGGTTTGTTGCCCAACAGCGATTGTCTTGCTACTCCCGGGTGAAAGGGGAGCTTAAAGATTGCTGGGTGTTTGAATACTCTCCGGCCTCGTAGCGTGGTTTGGCAGCTCACAACACGTTGTACTAGCCTTGAATGACGTTTTCCGTAAACGCCAAACCAGGAGGTTGATGCGATGCCATTTCTGAATGCAGGGACGGAGCAGGGCACACCGGTTGAGATTTATTACGAGGTTCACGGGGCAGGTAAACCGGTCGTACTGATTCACGGTTGGCCGCTGAGTGGCCGCTCTTGGGAGCAGCAGGTGCCTGCGCTAGTGGAGGCGGGCTACAAGGTGGTGACCTATGACCGCCGTGGTTTTGGCCGTTCGACCCAAGCGGATGGCGGTTACGACTACGATACCCTCGCTTCTGATTTGAAAAAGCTGCTGGACGCGCTGGATCTCAACGACGCGACCCTGGTGGGCTTCTCCATGGGCGGCGGCGAAGTCGCGCGCTATTTGTCGAGCTACGGCACCGAGCGTGTCAATAAAGCGGTGTTGGCAGCTGCAGTGCCGCCGTATCTGTATAAAACAGACGATAACCCGGAAGGCGGCCTGGACGATGCCACGATTCACCAGTTCCTGGAAGGCGTGAAGGGTGACCGCATCGCCTTCTTGGATGACTTCACCAAGAGCTTCTTTACCGCCAACGACAAGAGCGATCTGATCAGCGAACCGAACCGGCTTTATCACCGCGATATCGCGGCGTTCGCCTCTCCCAAAGCGACCTACGACTGCATCAAAGCGTTTAGCTACACCGACTTCCGCAAGGATTTACCCAAGATCGACATTCCGACGCTGGTCCTCCATGGGGATTCAGACGGCATCGTACCGCTGGAAGTGAGCGGCAAACGCGCCGCTGAGCTACTGCCCAACGCTTCGCTAGAGGTGATCGAGGGTGGCCCGCATGGGCTTAACGCGACTCACCCAGAGGCGTTCAATCAGGCGCTGATTCGGTTTTTGGTTCAATAAAGAGCGTCACTCTCAAACAGCCGCGCCGCCTGGATAGGCGGCGCGGCTGTTTGCGTTGCAGGGGGCGTTTTAGAGGTAAGCGTTCGGCTAGCCTTCCACCCACACTTCATCGCCTTTGAAGGCGACGCGCCAAGTACGCAGCTGTACCTCATCCTCCTCCAAACACTGGCCATCTTCCAGGCGGAAGTGCTGCTTGTAGATCGGAGAGGCCACTACTGGGCTGCCTTTAATATCGCCGACGATGCCGCGGGCAATCACATAGGCCTTCGAGAAAGGATCGAAGTGATCCAGGGCATAGAGCTCTTGCGCGTGGCCGGGCAAATAGAACAGCGCCACTTGGGCGGGGCCTTCCGGTATGTTCAGCCAAGCGGCAACGCCGGAAAAGGGCACGAGGTCTGCTCTGGTGCAGAGCGGCTGCCAAGTGTCGTTGCGGTTCGTTAGTTTGAGTACGGTAGCGGTCATGGTCGTCCTCGATTCTTTGGTCACTGGGTTAAGCAGGGCGCAGCTGGCCGCGCTCGGAAGTCATGATGATGGAAGGGTCGGGTCGCGCATCGTTCACGAAACTTCTAAAACGCTTTAACTTTTCCGGGTCGCTGATGGCGTTGGCCCACTCGCACTGGTAGCTATCCACCACGTGCTGCATTTGGCGCTCCAGCTCATCGCTGATACCCAGGCTGTCTTCCAGAATCACCTCCTTCAGGTAGTCCAGGCCGCCTTCCAGGTTTTCCCGCCATACCGAGGTGCGCTGCAAACGGTCAGCGGTGCGTACGTAGAACATCAAAAAGCGGTCGATGGTGCGGTAGAGCTGCTCATCATCTAAATCGGTGGCGAAGAGTTCTGCATGGCGGGGGCGCATACCGCCGTTGCCGCACACGTAGAGGTTCCAGCCGTTTTCGGTGGCGATAATGCCAATGTCTTTGCTCTGCGCTTCGGCGCACTCCCGGGTACAGCCGGAAACGCCAAACTTGATCTTGTGCGGTGCGCGCAGGCCCTTGTAACGGTTCTCTAACTGAATCGCCATGCCCACGCTGTCCTGCACGCCGTAGCGGCACCAGGTGCTGCCCACACAGGATTTCACCGTGCGCAGCGACTTGCCGTAGGCGTGGCCGGTCTCAAAGCCCGCTTCAATCAGTTCGCCCCAAATGGCTGGCAGGTCTTCTAGCCGTGCGCCGAACAGGTCAATGCGCTGGCCACCGGTAATCTTGGTGTAGAGCTGATACTTCTGGGCCACTTGCCCTAGCACCACTAGCTTGTCGGGGGTAATTTCACCGCCCGCAATGCGCGGCACTACTGAGTAGGTGCCGTTTTTCTGCATATTGGCCATGAAGGTGTCGTTGGTGTCCTGCAGCGGCACATGGGCGGCGTCGGTAATCGGTTCGTTGAAGCAGGAGGCGAGAATCGAGGCCACCGCCGGTTTGCAGATATCGCAGCCGAGGCGATGCGTCTCGGCATTGCCGTGCTTCTCCACTAGCTCGCTGAATGTCTTGATGCCTTCGACACGTACGATGTCGTAAAGTCCTTGGCGGGTATGGGCGAAGTGCTCGCAGATCGATTTATCCACTTCGACGCCACGGGCTTCCAATTCGTGATCCACCACGCTTTTGAGCAGCGCCGCGCAGCCGCCGCAGCCGGTGCTGGCTTTGGTCGCGCCTTTAACGCTGCCAAGGTCCGCCGCGCCCGCGTCGATGGCACTGCAGATGCTGCCTTTCGTCACGTTGTGACAGGAGCAGATCATCGCCGTTTCCGGCAAGGCATCCGGCCCCAGCGCCGGGGCGGCACCGCTTTGTTGCGGCAGAATGAGCGATGCGGGCTCTTGGGGAAGCTCGATGCCGTTGGCGTAGTACTGCAACAGCGTGTCATACACACTGTTATCGCCCACCAGCATGGCCCCCAGCAGCTTCTTACCGTCGCTGGTGACGACCAGTTTGCGGTAGACCTGGGTGAGCGGATCGAGGTAGCGGAACATGCGGGCGCCAGGATTTTGATTGCCGTGGGCATCGCCAATGGAACCGACATCCACGCCCAGCAGTTTTAGTTTGGTGCTCATATCGGCGCCGCTAAAACAAGTATCGCCCCCCGTCAGCGTGGCGACGGCCGTTTTGGCCATTTGGTAGCCAGGTGCCACGAGGCCGAAGATACTCTGATTCCACAGCGCTACCTCGCCGATGGCGAGGATATTCGGGTCGTTGGTGCGGCACTGGTCATCGATCACCACGCCGCCGCGCTCGCCAATGGTCAAGCCGCACTCCCGGGCGAGGGTATCTTGCGGGCGAATACCGGCGGAAAAGACGATCAGGTCGGTTTCCAGCACTTTGTCGTCTTGGAAGACCATCCGCAGGCGGCTGGTGTCGCCGGGTTCGATACGCTGGGTGGCCCGCTCGGTGAGTACCTGAACGCCGAGAGCTTCGATTTTCTCTTTCAGCAGTTCGCCGCCTTCGCTATCTACCTGCATGGGCATCAGGCGCGGGGCGAACTCCACCACGGCAGTGTCCAGGTTCAGCCCGCGCAGCGCGTTGGCGGCTTCCAAACCGAGCAAGCCGCCACCCACGACCACGCCGTTGGTGGCGTTTTTGGCCGCTGCCTGAATGGCATCCAAGTCATCCAACGTACGGTAGACCAAGCAGCCTTCGCTGTCGTTGCCGGGAATGGGCGGCACAAAGGGAAAGGAGCCGGTAGCCAGCACGAGCTTGTCATAGGCGTAGTGGCCCTGTTCGGTCACCACCAGCTGTTGTTCGCGGTCAATCGCGGTGACCGCTTCGCCACTGCGTAGTTGAATGCCGTGGGTGTGGTAGTAATCGCCATCGCACAGCGCAAGCGACTCCGCATCGCGGCCGCTAAAGTACTCGGATAAGTGCACGCGGTCGTAGGCACGGTGGCGCTCTTCGCCAAACATCGTCACCTCAAACCCTGCCAGCGCGCCGCTTTCCACGAGCTGCTCGGCAAAATGGTGGCCGACCATGCCGTTGCCTACAATGATCAACTTTTGCGTGTTGGAAGACGTGGTTGGAGTAGACATTGTGTGATTCACCATAGCTAAGCCGCCTCACGGGTGAGAGATAAAGGGGATGACAGGGTGTCGAGAGGGTTGTCGAGATGGTTATCGAGCGCTGTTTGGGCATCGGTTGCGCCAAACAGCAACAGGTGGCGGCACGCGGTTAGGTCGGTCGCGGCCAGCGCCTGCTCGAAATACCAGGGGCCGTGGCGGGTATCGCCATACAGCACCGCACCGATAAGGCGGCCTTGATGGAGCAGCAGGCGGCAGTAGTCGCCGGTTTCCGGGTCTTGATAACGAAGCTCTTCGTGCTTGGCGGCTGGCTCGGTGGGGCCAAAGGCAAACAGGCTCACTCCGCTGACCTTGAGTTTGGTGGCCGTGGGGGCTTCTTGATACGCCGCTGGGTGTTCACCACACAGCACGGCGGCCAGCACTTCTACCTGTCGCCAAATAGGTTCCACCAGCCCGTAAGTGTGCTGCTCGAACTGGCAGCATTCGCCCAGTGCATAAATGTGGTCGTCTGAGGTGGTGAGGTGCCCATCCACCACAATGGCGCGGTCGTACATAAGCCCGCTTTGCTGGCCCAGCTCCGCATTGGGGGTAATACCCGCCGCGACAATCACGCTGTCGGCAGCTAGCTTCCGGCCATCGCTCAGTGTGACCGACTGCACCTGCCCGTGGCCGTTATCTTCCAAGGCAGCAAGCGATGCGCCGGTTTCAATAGTGATACCGCGCTCGCGCAGCGTGGCTTCCAGCAATTGGGCGGCGGTGGTGTCTAGCTGGCGGTTCATCAACCGCTCGCTGCGCTGCAAAACGCTGACGGTGAGCGCGCTACCGCCCCGTTTGCGCAGCCCTTCAGCGGCTTCTAATCCAAGTAAGCCGCCGCCAATCACCACGGCGTTGCCGCCTTGCTGAGCAATGGCTTCTAAGGCGTCGGCATCGCGCAGGTCACGAAACGTATGAACACCGTCAAGCGTGATGCCAGGCACCGCTGGCAGCGTGGGGCGCGAGCCAGTGGCTATCACTAATCGGTCGTAGCTTAAGGTGTCTCCCCGGTGCGTGATGAGCAGGCGGCGTTCGCGGTCGATGGAGGTCACGCGGTCGCCAAGTGTCAGTGTGATGTTGTTATCAGCGTACCAGGAGGCGTCTTGCAGAGTGAGCGCCTCAGGCGCCAATTCGCCCGCCAGCAAAGGAGAGAGCAAAATGCGGTTATAGGCAGGTACCGGCTCCTCACCCACCACTGTGATACGGCGGGGACGCTGCGGATGTTTCACCAGCGCTTCAAGTAGTCGGTGGCAAGCCATGCCGTTACCGATAATGACGAGGTGTTCGTTCTGTGAGCACCGGGAAGCGGTTTCCATAGGTAGCTCCTGTGGTTGAAACATAATGTTCAGCAAATAAAAAACGCCCCTGACACAGCCCTTTCGAGAAGGGAGTATCAGGGGCGTCGTTGCCCGTTGGCGTCGTTGATAACGCACAGCAACCGCCGTTGGCTGCCGAACTGTCTTACCTTACGGTGAGCAAAAAGCCCGCCAGCTTTTGCCGTCGGTGGATTTAATTCAGCCTAATCAGGGTATTAAGCGTTTATGAAGAAGCGGCAGGCCGCTCATGGTTAGCTAGGCTTGCCCCACTTTGGTGCTTAAGCGGCGGTTAATGCACTCTCTTCAACCGATTATTCGACAAAGGGCATGCCTTTCGCGAAAAGTAGAAATGCAGGCTGCGTTTATAAATGATTGTTTATTAAGTATTTTAATGGTTTTAGAGCAGAGTGGGCGCAGGGTTTGCAGTTATTCCAGTAACAAGCAACAACGGCTCAGTGCAGGGTCTTTGCCCATAACGATCACAACGACTAATTGCGTCGAACAATACCAACTGCAGCAAATCACTGATGAGTACGGCACCCGGTAAGCGGTGCCCCTGAGACAACGGCGTCCAGGCAGGCTTCTTTCGAGGCTAGCTTGGGCGCTTTTTGCTTTTTAACGCCGGAGGAAACTGCCATGCCACAGGCCAATCGGCTCGTCCGAACCACCTGCCCCTACTGCGGCGTCGGCTGCGGCGTTACCGCCACGTTGGAGAACGGTCAGCTCATCGCCGTCGAAGGAGACCGCGAGCACCCAGCTAATTACGGTCGCCTGTGCGTAAAAGGCACCGCGCTGCACGAAACCCTGGGCGAGCAGGGGCGCTTGCTGAGGCCGCGCGTGGACGGCCAGGAGGTCTCTTGGGAGCAGGCGCTCACCACCACCGCCGAACGCTTGCAAGCGCAGCGCAGCGCCCATGGCCCGCAGTCGGTGGCGGCGTATCTGTCTGGGCAACTCTTAACCGAAGATTATTACGTTGCCAACAAGCTGTTTAAAGGCTTCTTGGGGACCCCTCACCTGGATACCAACTCGCGGCTCTGCATGGCATCTGCCGTGGCGGGCTACAAGCGCGCCTTTGGGGCCGATGCGGTGCCTTGCAGCTATGAAGACCTAGAAGAGGCAGAGCTGGTGGTACTGGTGGGGTCTAACCTTGCCTGGAATCATCCGGTGCTCTATCAGCGCTTGAAGGTAGCCAAAGAGCGCAACCCGCTGATGCGGGTCGTGGTGATCGACCCCCGAGTGACCGACACCTGCGAAATTGCAGATCTTTACTTAGGCATTCGTCCGGGCAGCGATGCTTACCTGTTTAACGGGCTGTTGGCGTGGATGGACGCCCACAATCGCTTGGATAGCGTGTACCTAGAACGCCACACCGAGGGGATAGATGACGCGCTGAGCACTGCCAGGCAGAGTGCAGGCAGCGTGGAAGCCGTTGCCCGCGAGTGTGATGTGGACCCTGAACGCCTGGAAACCCTCTACTACTGGTTCGCCAGCCAGCTGCACGTGGTCACACTCTACTCCCAGGGGGTGAATCAATCCTCCAGCGGTACCGATAAGTGCAACGCGATTATCAACTGCCACCTAGCGGGTGGGAAAATCGGCCTGCCGGGGGCGGGGCCGTTTTCGATCACCGGCCAGCCCAACGCCATGGGCGGGCGAGAAGTGGGTGGGTTGGCGAATCAACTGGCGGCGCATATGGATTACCACACGCAGGGCGCTCGTGAATTGGTCAGCCGCTTCTGGACCACCAAGCATTTAAATCCGGCACTGCCTGACGCCCCGGGTTACAAAGCGGTAGAGCTCTTTGATGCCATCGAGCGTGGCGAGATTACCGCCCTGTGGGTGATGGCGACCAATCCGGCGGTGAGCATGCCGGATGGGGAGAAAGTGCGACGCGCGCTGGCAAAATGCCCGCTGGTAATTGTCTCGGAGTGCGTTGCCAATACCGACCTGCTGCCCTTTGCGGATATCGTGCTGCCCGCGTCGGGTTGGTCGGAGAAAGATGGCACGGTGACTAACTCAGAGCGGCGAATTTCCCGCCAGCGGGGGATGCTGCCTCCTCCTGGCGAAGCGAAGCACGACTGGTGGATACTCTGTGAAGTGGCAAAACGCTTGGGCGTAGGGGAAGCCTTCGATTACACCCACCCGTGGGAGATTTTCGATGAGCACGCACGCCTCTCTGGCTATGAGAATAGCGGCGATACCCAGCGGCTGTTCGATATCTCAGGGCTGGCAGGCCTGGGCCAAGCGGCTTATGATGCGCTCGCACCGATCCAGTGGCCCGTGACTCAGCAGGCTCCTCGCGGCACGGCAAGGCTGTTCGAAGATGGCCGGTTTGCTACGGCGAATGGCCGAGCCAAACTGCTGCCGATTACTCCGCGCCCACCGGCGCAGCCGCTGAGCGACGACTACCCGCTGCGCTTGAATACCGGTCGCGTGCGGGATCAGTGGCACACCATGACGCGTACCGCCCGTTCGCCGCGTTTGATGAACCACCGCGCCGAACCGTTCATTGAGCTGCACCCAGACGATGCGGCTCAGGCAGGCGTTACGGATCAAAGCTTGGCGACGTTGACCGCTGCCGCCGGGGAGTACCGTGGGCGGGTGCGGGTTTCCAACGCCCAGCGCCGAGGCGAAGTCTTCGTGCCGATGCATTGGACCGACTGCTTTACCAAGCAGGGGCGCAGCGGCGCATTGATTCAAGGGTATACCGACCCGCTCTCCGGGCAGCCGGAAGCCAAGCAGGGGGCGGTGGCGGTGGGCAAACTTTCCGTTGCTTGGCAGGCGACGCTGCTGCTAGCCAACGAATTGGATACGCCACCATCGCCCTGGTGTCGCAGCGACTACTGGGCACGCATTCCGATGGCAAGCTGCACCCGTTGGCAGCTAGCGGATAGCCAGCCGGTCGAGGATTGGCTGGCGCAGGTGGAGGCGTGGTGCGGCGTGCCTGTCTCTTTGTGGTGTGACGACCCGGCAACGGGTAGGCTGCGCGCAACGGGCGTAGTGAACGGGCGGATACGCTGGTGGTTGATGGTGGGACCACCCGACGAACTGCCCGGGCTTGCCTGGCTTGAAGCGCGCTTCAAGGACGCTACCCTGGAGACACAGCACCGTAGACGCCTGCTGGCCGGGTGCGACGATGGTGCCGTGGATACCGGACCGGTGGTGTGCAGCTGCCACCAGGTTGGCCAAGCCAGCATTGTGAAAGCGATTCATGCGGGCGATACCAGCGTTGAAGCGTTAGGCGCACGACTGGCCTGCGGCACCCAGTGCGGCAGCTGCCTACCCGAACTAAAAGCGATACTTGAAGAGGAGCGGCCCCATGCGCGCGCTAAGCAAACAGCTAACACAGAAGTGGCCTGAAGCGCTGTGGCGCTTGGGTCAGCGGGCGTGGGCGCCATTTAGTCGCGATACCGCCACGCGCTTGCGCTTGCCGTTAAGCGGTGAGTGCCACCCAGGCACCGTCTATTTGGTCGGCGCGGGCAGCGGCGATGTGGAGCTGCTGACGCTGAAAGCCGCACGGTTGCTGATGCAGGCAGACGCAGTGGTGTATGACCGCCTTGTTGGAGACGAAGCGCTAGGGCTTATTCCTCCGGGCACCGAGCGCTACTATGTTGGTAAAGCCAGCGGCCATCACAGCATGCCTCAGGCGGAGATTGGTGAGCTGATCGTCTCCCTGGCCCAGGCAGGCAAATCGGTAGTGCGCTTGAAGGGCGGCGATCCTGGCGTGTTTGGGCGCATGGGCGAAGAGCTAGCGGCTCTGGCCGAGGCCGGGCTGCCCGCCGAGATTGTGCCGGGTATTACCGCCGCCTCCGCCGCAGCGGCGGGGATGGGGATACCACTCACCGATCGCGGCCACGCCCAGCAGGTACGTTTTATTACGGCGCAGCTATGCCGGGAAGGCGGTATGCCGGACTGGGCGTCGCTGGCGCGTCAAGATGAGACCCTGGTGTTCTACATGGGGCTCTCCAAAGTGGCCGCCATTTGCCACGGCCTGCGCCAAGCGGGCCTGCCCGATACGTGGCCTATCATGCTGGTGGCCAACGCCAGCCAGCCCGAGCAGCAGGCCCTGGTAGGCACGTTGGCCGATATGCCCGAACGCCTCGCCGCTCAACCGCTGCCATCGCCCTGCCTCATCATGGTGGGCAGTGTGGTCAGTATGGTGGCCCATAGCCCAGCTGCGACGGGCGCAAAAGTGCTGCCTTGCCAGCAGGCCTGATGGCGGATGTCGTTTTTTTACGAAAAAATGTTAAAAGCCAGGGTTGAAGTCCCAGAGTGCTCTCCCCATATTCATTAACACGCTATCAAATGAAGCAAAGGAGAGAAGGGATGCACAACGACGCTCCGAACCCCGGTTTTGGTACTTTTCGTTTGGAAGGCGATACGTTAACGAAGAGCATACACGCGGCCCTGGAGGCAGGTTACCGCCATATCGATACCGCTCAGTTTTACGATAACGAAGCGGGCGTTGGCAAAGCGATTGCCTCTAGCGGTGTTCCCCGTGAAGAGATTTTTCTGACCACGAAAGTGTGGTTCGACAAGCTCGAACCCGCCGCGCTGAAGGCCAGCGTCGATGAAAGCCTGGAAAAGCTGGGCACCGACTATGTAGACCTGCTGCTTATCCACTGGCCGTCGCCGAACGATGCGGTGCCCATGGCAGACTACTTAACCGCCTTGAAAGAAGTGAAGCAGGCGGGCAAAGCGCACCATATCGGCGTGTCGAATTTTACCATTGCACAGCTCGATGAAGCGGTGGATATCTTAGGCGAAGGTGAGATCTTTACGAACCAGATTGAGGTTCACCCGTTCCTGCAAAATCGCCGCTTAGTGCAGCACTGCGAAAAGCTCGGCATCAAAGTGACGGCCTTTATGCCGCTCGCTGTTGGCAAAGTGCTCGATGAGCCTGCGCTGCAGCGCATTGCGGATGCACATGGGGCCAACCCGGCGCAAGTGACCTTGGCGTGGATCCATCAACTGGGCTACCTGACCATTCCGTCGTCCACTAAGGCGCGTAACATTCAAAGCAACATCGATGCCTTCAAACTGACCCTGAGCGAGTCAGAAATGGCGCAGATTGCTGAACTGGATCGCCATGAGCGTATTGCAAATCCCGATTTTGCTCCACAGTGGGACGACCAGCCGTTAGGTCATTAGGAAAACGCTATCGTAAAACCGCTTCGGCAACGGGAACTGTTGGCGCAGCGGGTGTTCCTAAGGGCGGCGGCTAACACACGCCGCCTTATTAAGCGTCTCTTAATAAACCAGGAGTACAGTGTGAAACAGCATAAGGTTCGCAATAACGCGCTAAAGGCACAATTACGTACGCCCATGTTCAAAATGCAGCAGCAAACGCCTAAGAAAGGCAAAGGCAGCTACTCTCGCAAAGGGCGTCATGCACAGAAGGGGTCGTCTTCGATCGGTGTTAGCGCCCTGAGAGGGCATCGCCAAGCCGCTTGAACCAGCGTTTTGGCGATGCCTTCCCCAGGCATCGCTGCAGGCAATTTGCCAGTCTGCAGACTCTCATCAGCTTTTGGCCGACCGCAAGGTCGGCTTTTTTATGTCAATTGGCCGCTTGCTCTACGGTAGAGATGCTGCACACTTCCATGCGGTAGCCCGATTGGTAGACGCTGCGAAGGCGTAGCCCGTGCCGACCGTCCAACTCTAACTTGCGGCGTAAACGGCTGACATGGGTATCCACCGTGCGTGTCGAGACATCGCCTTTGATGCCCCAAACCAATTCCAGTAAATGAGCACGGCTCAACAGTTCACCCACTTTGGAAAAGAACAGCGTGGCCAGACGGTACTCGCGTTCGGTCAATTCAACGGCATGGCCATCGACGCAAATGGTGTGCTCATCGGTATTGATTGAGAAAGCGCTGGGGCAGGTGGCAGAGGGGCGGGGTGTGTCGTAACCGGCGCGGCGACCCAAGGCGCTGACGCGGGCGAGAAACTCTTTGGGGCGCAGCGGCTTCGCTAGAAAGTCATCGGCGCCTTGTTCCAGCGCTTTGACCACGTCGTCTTCCCCCTGGCTTGCGGTAATGAACAGAATGGGGCCACGCCAACCGTCGTTTTGTCGCAAGTGGCTGACCACGTCCATGCCGCAGCCATCCGGCAGGCGCCAGTCGATGATGAGGAAATCGAAGCGCTGCTCCTGCGTTGCGCGCCTTAATTCACTTGCCCTGCCAAAGAGCGAGACTCGATGCCCTGCAGAAAGCAGGCACTGCTCAATGAACGCTTGTTGGTCGAGATCATCTTCCAGCACGCCGATATGCATGGTGAGTTACCTATTTTTATCGTGTGATAAACCTCACACCAATGGGGATAGAACTCATGCCTTAATTCTAGTTTAGGTAGGGGTAGCGACACAAAGGTTTACAGTTAACGCTTAAGTCGTAGCGCTATAATTCGCCTACAACCTAGGAGGTGAAAAATGGCTAAGCGTCTGATTAATAAAGCTCTTGTTTTCCTAGCCGGTGCGTTTTTCTTCAATGTGGCGCAGGCGCTCGAGGCGCCGACCGGCAGCGTCATTTTAGAAGTGACGGGCAACATTACTCACACCAATGTGGGTAACGAAGCGCATTTCGATAAAGCGATGCTAGAAGCGCTCACGCAGCGTACCACCGTCACTAGCACGCCGTGGCATGACGGCGTCGTGAGTTTTGAAGGGCCGCTGGGAAGAGCGTTATTAGACGCCGTGGGTGTTGAAGGGGAGCAGTTGAACGTCGTGGCGCTCAATGATTACTCCTCCACGGTACCGGTCAGTGATTTCTATGAACATGACGTCATTTTGGCCATGCAGGCCGATGGACAGCCGCTGAGAATTCGTGATCACGGGCCGCTATTCATCATTTATCCCTTCGATGAAAACCCCTCGCTCTTGAACGAAGAGATCCTTACCCGCTCCGTGTGGCAGGTCAAGCGCATCGAGGTCGAGTAGCGGGCGCAATATTGTTAGGTAAACGCCATGCTACCCATTATTAGGCACTACTTTTCGCGCCGTGTGAGGGTCGCTACGTTCTCAGCGATCCTCTTTTTTCTATCTGCCATCATTACGGGTGGCGTCATCTTCCAACGTCAGCACGCCATCGAAAATCGTCTGTTAGAAAACCTCGTGTGGACGGGGTATCAGTTTGATAGGGAAGTGCGCGAGTTTCATCTGACGCTGGTGGATAGCCAGCTGGGTCATATGAGTAGCGAGGATTTGCTGCTGCGCTTTGAAATATTGTTTAGCCGCAAGACGCTGTTTCAGCAGGGAGAGATCAATTTAGCGGTATCAAAGATCGAGGGTGTGAATGCGCTGGTAGAAAAGGCGGCCGCCGTGATTCATGACATCGACCATTTGATCGAGCCGCTATGGGACGATGCCAGCGCGCTAAACGACGAACTCATTCGTCACGTCATGGAGCGCACGGTTCAACTACAGCAAATTACCGGCACCATCTTGATAGAGACCAACGCAAGCGTGGCGCGACTGCGCACGCTTGAGCGCGAAAAGATGACGCAGCTCTACGGGTTGGCGTTGATCATTCTGCTCTCGCTGATGTTATCGGGCGGTCTATTGGTTCGCGCCCTGCTCATCGAAGGAAAAGTGAGCCTTCGTAAAGCCCAGGCATTAGAGGTGAAGAGCCGAGAGCTGAAAGAGACGGCCAAGCGTGCTGAAATAGCCAGCCAAGCCAAGTCCCAGTTCATGGCCGTGATGAGCCATGAGATTCGCACACCGCTCAACGGGGTGGTAGGGATGGCCGATCTATTGAGTGACGAAGTGCACACGCCCAAGGCTCACGCCTACTTGTCAGCACTCAAACGCAGCGCTGAGAGCCTGCGCGCCGTGATCAACGATATTCTGGATTACACCAAGATAGAGAGCGGACGGCTTGATCTGGACGCTCGTCCCTTTGACCTGCGCGAATGCATCGAGTCGCTCTGTACGGGCTATGTGCTGCAGGAAAAAAGCAAGCCGGTCGTGTTCAACTACTCCATCGACCCGTCGCTGCCTCGGTTCGTGGTGGGGGATATCGCTCGCCTACGTCAGGTGATGATGAATCTAATCAACAACGCGCTGAAATTCACCGAAGAGGGGTTTGTGAAGTTTCACGCCTCGCCAGGGGATGACCATCGACTGCTGTTCGAGGTGTACGACACGGGGTGCGGTATTGAGGCGGCAGATCAGGAGCGTCTCTTCTCCGCTTTTTCCCAGGTAGATACCTCGATTGCGCGGCGCCACGAAGGGACGGGCCTGGGGCTCGCCATCTGTAAGCGGCTCGTTCACGCCATGGATGGTGAGATCGGTGTGACTAGCCAAGTAGGTTTGGGTAGCCGCTTCTGGTTTACGGTCGCGCTGCCGGAAACAGAAGGGATAGAGGTTTATCACCGCAGCGAGCAGCAAGCGGCGCTGGCAGATAACCACCATATCCTGATCGTGGAAGATAACCCCATCAACCAGACCGTCGCAAAAGTCATGTTGGAGCAGCTTGGGCAGCGGGTGACCATTGCCGATAACGGTCAGGCGGCGTTGGCGCAGCTTCAAGAAGAGTATGCGGCCATCGACCTCGTGTTGATGGATATGCAGATGCCGATTCTGGATGGCCCTGACACCACGCTGCGCTGGCGGGCCTTTGAGGCTGCGAACGCGCTGCCCAGGCTGCCCATCGTCGCCATGACGGCAAACGTCATGCCCGAACACCGCGAGCGCTGCTTCGACAGCGGGATGGACGACATGATCAACAAGCCGTTCACCCGGGAAGAGCTGTATCAACTGATTAGTCGCTACGTCCCGAGCGCTGAGCTGCCCAAGGAAAGTGTCGAGTCAGGCGAGCGCTCCGCCAGCGAGCAGGGGAGTTTGCTACAGGATGCCGCGGACGTGCCGGAGGTGTTGGATCGTAAGATTTGCGCTGAGCTGCAGGAGGCGTTCGACCCCACATCGCTCAATGCGCTGTTGAGCGCGTTCTTGACCCGGCTGGAGGAGCGTTTGATTCGCCTACGAGCGTGCTGGCTTTCGGGGGATAGTGAGTCCTTACGTAAGGAAGCGCACTCACTCAAAGGAGCGGCTGCCTCGCTAGGCTGTGCCGCCATTGCCGAGAAAGCCGCCATGCTGGAGAAGAGCGCCAGCCATGACAACGATACATCGGTGACGGGGTTGTTGGACGCGCTAGAAGCGCTGAAACTCACGACCGAGCAAGCGTTGTTGGCGCAAGGATTGTTGGCAGCTTGAGGCCATACCAGCGCTACTCAGGGTAGCGCTGGGTGTTGTCGACCAGGGGCGGCGATTAGGCTCGCTTGGCGATTGTCGTCTGATGACTGACCCACTCATCGAATAGCGCTGGCGAGAGAGGGCGAGAGATGAAATAGCCTTGTCCCACGGGGCAGCGCGCTTCGGCGAGCAGCGCCTGCTGCTCTGCGTTTTCGATCCCCTCCGCCACGACGCTCATCCCGAGACGCGCGCCTAACTCGACGATGGAGAGCGTAATCGCCTGGGCACTAGGCTCACTATCGATGAGCGAGACGAAGCTTCGGTCGATTTTCAACTCATCGAACGGCAACCGGTAGAGTTGCGTCAATGAGGAGTAGCCCGTGCCAAAATCATCCAGCGCGAGCTTGCATCCCCGTTTTCGCAACTCGTCCAGGACGTGCCTGGCATAGCCCAAACACTCCACGCCGACGGATTCCGTCAACTCCAACGTGACCTTGGTCATATCGATGGGGTACTTGCGACAGAGCGTATCGAACATCGACAGCATGTTTTCGGCTTTGATGAATTCGGCAGGTACGTTCACGGCGATGCTCAGTGTCAGCCCCTGGGCGTCCCACTTGGCCAGCTGCGCAAAGGAGAGGTCTAGAATGTTCCAGGTCAGCGGTACCATCAGACCGCTTCGTTCGGCGAGAGGAATAAAGCTATCCGGATAGATCGTTCCGCGGGTAGGATCCTCCCAGCGTACCAGGGCCTCTGCGCCCACCACGGCACCGGTTGTTAGCGACATCTTGGGTTGTAGCGCCAACGTGATATGTTGCTGCTTGATCGCCTGGGCCAGCTCGCCCACGGACGGCGGTTTCGGCGATGCCTCGATCTGTTCGATCACATCGCTCAGGCCAGTCATGAGCTTGGCTTTGGGCAGAAATCCCAGCATCTTGAGCCCTTTGGCGTTGCCTTCGGCAATGGCGTGGGCGGCCGTTTCATCTGAGCAGCTACTGAGTAGCAGAATCGGCGTGTTGATCTTCAGGTCGTACAGATAGTCGAGAATATCCAGCCCGGTAAAGTCACCCAGGCCAAAATCAAGCACGATCAAATGAGTGTTGAGTAGGGCAGGTTTACGCGCCAGCTCTCCCAAGCACCCGGCGGTGGCGACATCAAACCCATGCCGACTCAGCAACATTTTGCCGAGCAGTTGGATATCGACGTCATCATCAATCACTAACGCACTAGGCGGCATGATGTGTCCTTTCATGTGAGTGCGCGGTGGCTTTGAATAGGAGTTATGACTCACGCACCAAACGCATGGCCGGGATGGGCCATGCAAAAGCGCCTTCGGGTGCCAGGGGAGCCCGAAGACGCAGAGAGTAATGAAATTAAACGAGTGGTTGGGTAGACGATATCATCAGAAAGACTCCCATTCAGGGGTGGGCTGACGAACCAAAGTTTTAGGTAGCGTTGAGGCTAACTGTAGTGTGCTTTTCTTCGTTTGATCAAGCGATGTATGGCGTGCTGCATCAACGTTGGTGAGGCTATTGCTCAGTTTGAATGAACCCACCAAGGCGCTGAGCCGATCTGCCTGCTCGCGCAGTTCCGCAGCGGCAGCGCTGGACTCCTCCACCATCGACGCATTGTGCTGCGTCATGCTGTCGAGCTCGTTTACCGCGTCATTGACTTGACCAATGCCCACGCTCTGCTCTTTCGCGCCTGCGCTGATCTCTGCCACCACGTCGGCGACGCGCTCGATACTTTGCATCATGCTGTGCAGCGTATCGCTGGCGGCTTTCACTTGGGAGACGCCCGAGTGGGTGCGTTCCGCCGAGGTACTGATCAGTTCAGAGATGCTCTTTGACGCGTCACTGGTACGGCTGGCGAGAATGCGCACTTCTTGTGCGACCACCGCAAAGCCCCGACCATGCTCTCCCGCTCTAGCCGCTTCCACTGAGGCGTTCAGTGCCAGAATATTGGTTTGAAAGGCAATGCTTTCAATCATGGTCACGATCTCACCGATTTGGCTAGACGACTCGCTAATACTGCCCATGGTTTTCTGAACGTTCTGCATGGCGTTCAAACCTTGATGGGCGATGTCGCGGGTCGATAGTGCAAGCTGGTTGGCTTGTTGGGCAGATTCGGAGGCATTGTTTACCACCGCCGCAATTTGCTCCATGGAGGCAGAGGTTTGCTGCAAGTTGGCCGCGGCCTGTTCGGTGCGCGAGGCGAGCTCTTGGCTACCCTTGGCGATTTCAGTCGAGGCGTGTTGAAGGCTCACGGTGCTTCGGCTGACGGACTGTAGCGTGTCGTCGATGCGGTTGATGAAGGCATTGAACTGTTGGGCAAGCTCGCCAATTTCATCCCGGCGCTGGCTTTGAATGCGCGCGGTAAGGTCGCCTTCGCCCTCGGTGATGTCCTTGATGCGTGCCGTCACCTGGCGAATCGCCCGTGACATGGTGATGGGGCCTGCCAAGGCAATGAAGATAGCCACTAGGAAAACAGCGACCGAGAACGTCCCTGTTATCCACTCCTGGCGTTTTACTTTTGCAACCGTTGCCGCTTCGGTATTACTCGCGACGTCTACGACGGCTTCACCAGCCGTGTTATAGAGTTCTCTTAGTGCATTAAAGGTCGTGAGTGATTCCTGCTTGTGTAATTGTAATGCTGAGTTTAAATCACCACGCTGGTGAGTATCGAAAACCGCGTTAGATGTGGTTTTCCACTGATTAAATAAAGTGTCAAAAAGAGCAAGTTGTTCGAGTATGTGAGGCTGCTGTTGCATGATCTCTTTAAATCGATGCATACCGTCTAACGCTTGTTGGGCATTCTCTTCGAACGTCGCTTTAAGCTCGGCAGACTCTCTACTGTCGGGGCTCACAAGGATGTACTCCGCTTCGGCAATACGGGCTTGATGCAGGTCACGGTCAGCATTGATCACGGCAGCAGTGGCTGGCCCGAACCGCTGGCTAAACTCCAACATGCGATGTTGAACGCTATTTACCAGAAGCAAGTCGACAATAAAAATAATCAATAACGCCAGCGCAACGCTAATAAAAGCGACAGAGTATTTAACGCTGATGGAGTGTAGGCGGTTGTTCATTTTCGTTGCCTCGAAAAATGAGCCATGGGATATGTTGTAAAGTAAACGAGGCAATGATGTCAGTCGATAGTGCGAGGGGAAATGTCACTTTTCTTCACGTTGTAAGAGTCTCTGGCTAATAATGAATAATGAGCCTTAACGTGCTTTTCGATAGCAGCTTAACTAACCACTTATCGATACCCCTCTGCCTGCAAATGAAACAGCGACGCATAGCGTCCGTTGGCGTCGAGCAGCGTGTCATGGGTGCCGCGTTCGATGATGCGCCCTTGGTCGATGACGATAATTTGGTCGGCGCTGCGGACGGTCGAGAAACGGTGGGAGATCAGAATCGTCATCTTGTCGTGGCTGTGATCACGAAAGCGGGCAAAGACATCCGCCTCTGCGGCCGCATCCATGGCGGCGGTAGGCTCGTCTAGCACTAAGATATCGGCATCTTTACGCATATAGGCGCGGGAGAGCGCCACTTTCTGCCACTGGCCGCCGGAGAGCTCTTGGCCGTTTTTAAACCAGCGCCCTAGCTGGGTTTGGTAGCCGTCGGGCATGCGCTTGATAAAGCTATCGGCCAGCCCGTCTTTTGCCGCTTGCTTCCAACGCTGCTGATCATCGAAGGCCGTGGTATCGCCCACCCCAAGATTTTCACCTACGGTGAGCTGGTAGCGTACAAAGTCTTGGAAGATAACGCCCACACGTGCTCTTAATGCTTGAGTATCCCAATCGTTAAGGTCACTGCCATCCAGCAAAATTCTCCCTTGAGTGGGTCGGTAGAGCCGCGTTAAGAGCTTAATTAAGGTGGTTTTGCCTGAGCCGTTTCCACCCACCAGGGCTAAGCTGCTACCGGGCACAATGTGTAGCGAAATATCGTGCAGCACCTCACGGCCGCCGGGATACGCAAAGCTCACCTGCTCGAAACGTAGCCCGTCGTTGGGTGCCGCTCCTTGGGTTAAATGGCCAGCGTCGGCTTCGGTGGGCTGTTCCAGGTATTCATATAAGTTGGAGAGGTAGAGATTATCTTCATACATGCCGCTCACGGCTGTCAGACT
This sequence comes from Halomonas meridiana, assembly GCF_009846525.1. Classification (NCBI taxonomy): domain Bacteria; kingdom Pseudomonadati; phylum Pseudomonadota; class Gammaproteobacteria; order Oceanospirillales; family Halomonadaceae; genus Vreelandella; species Vreelandella aquamarina. Next base: position 905,042 of record NZ_CP024621.1, read on the forward strand.
GGCAGATAGCGCACTTTGCCCCTGCTTAAATACCATTAAGTACATGGTCATTTGGCCTAGCGTGAGGGCTCCTGCCACGGTTTCCACCACGACCCAGCCATAGGCAGCATAGAAAGTGAGCGTGCCCAGTAGTCCTAGAATAAACCCCCAGCTCTCCCGGCGTAGGGTCAGGCGGCGGTCTTCGGCAAATAGCTGGTGGAAAATAGCCCGGTAGCGCTGAAGAAAGCGCTGCTCTAAGCCAAATAGTTTGACCTCTTTAATGCTGTCTTCACGGGCCAGTACGGTTTCCAGGTACATCTGCATGCGGGTTTGCGGCGAGCGCCAGCGAAATAGCTGGAAGGCATCGCCGGAGAATTTCGCTTCCGAAAGAAACACTGGCAGGGCTCCCACTACCAAGATCAGCAGCGCCCAGGGAGAAAACTGCACCAGTAGGAAGGCAAAGCTGCCGAGGGAAATGGCGTTCTGCAGCAGCCCAAAGGTTTTATTGACCAGCGCCAGTGGGCGAGTTGAGGCTTCTCGTCTAGCACGGGTGAGCTGGTCATAAAGCTCTGAATCCTCGAATTGGCTCAGCGACAGCGTGCCCGCTTTTTCCAAAATCATCACGTTCACTTTCTGCCCGAGCAGCGCTCTTAACAGTGACTGCTGGGCCGAGAGGCCACGCTGGGCTAACGCCATCAGGGCAATGATGCCGCCTTCCAACGCCACTAACCCCAGCACTGGAGTGAGCGTTGCCCATAAGTCAGGGTTGCTCGCTGTCTCATAGCTTTCCATCGCCGCCAGCACGCCATCGACAATCAACTGGCCCACATAAGCCGCCACAGCGGGCAGCACGCCAGCCACCAGCGTGCAAAGCGCCAAGCCCAGCATCATCCAGCGGGAGGTGTCCCATACCAGTGCCAGCGCACGGCGGCTATAGCGAAACACGCTAAAGAAGCCGCTAAACGGAGAGGGGGAAGGTGAGGAAGGAGACGGCATCATGGCGTTAGCAACATCGAAAAGTAAGGAGCACCAGCATCAGTAGGCCGCCATGATGCGGTGCTTTGGCGTTGATAGCCAGCCTGCTGCCCCTAAGAGGGCAGCAGGTGATGGTGTGAAAAGCGCTACAGCGGCAGCACGGCCCCATCGGTGCGCGGTTCAGTACCGCCTTGCAGCACGCCGCTCTCAGAGTCGCGTAGAATAATTTGACCACGGCCAAAGCTAATCGAATCCGCCACCTTAACAATCTTGTGTCCGCGCCGAGCGAGGGCCAGCGCTAAATGGTTGGGGAAGTCGGCTTCCACTTCCACGGTTCTGCCGGTGGTCCATTTCCAACGGGGCATATCCAGCGCGGCCTGTGGGTTTAACTGATCCTCAATCATGGCGGTGACCACCTGAACTTGGCCCTGAGGCTGCATATAGCCGCCCATGACGCCAAACGGCCCAACGGCTTGATTATCTTTAGTGATAAACCCGGGAATGATGGTGTGATAGGTGCGCTTGCCGGGTGCCAGAGCATTTGCATGCTCAGGGTCTAGCGAGAACGACCAGCCGCGGTTTTGCAGGCTAATCCCGGTGCCGGGAACCACCATGCCGGAACCAAAGCCTTTAAAGTTACTTTGGATAAACGACACCATATTGCCTTCGTCGTCAGCCGTGGCTAGGTAGACGGTGCCGCCTTGCAACGGGTTGCCGTGCGCCGGGTCAACGGCCTGATCACCGATTAGCGCAGCGCGTGCGGTGAGGTAGGCATCATCTAGCATTTGCTCGGTGGTGGGGGCCATCGCGCTGCGTTCGGTGATGTGCTTGAAGCCATCCATATAGGCCAACTTCGTGGCTTCAATCCGTCGGTGTAGGGTTTCAACGGCATCGCCTGGGCACGGGTCTAACCGTTCCAGCATGCCGAGTGCTTGCAGCACGATCATACCGCTGCCGTTCGGTGGAATTTCCCAAATATCATGGCCTTGGTAGCGCACGCTAATCGGGTCGACCCACTCGGGCTGGTAAACGGCCAAATCCTCTTTACGGATGAGGCCGCCATGCTCGCGGGAGAACGTATCGATGGCCTCAGCCAGTTCACCGCGATAAAACGCGTCGGCTTTTGTCGCGGCAATCGCGGCTAAGCTTTTCGCGTGGTCAGGGGCGGACCATAACTCGCCAGGGCGCGGTGCCCGGCCTTTAGGGGCAAAGGTATCAAACCAGGGTTGGAAGGCCGCGTCGGGGTAGGTCGCGTAGTGATGGAAGGCCTCTTCCCACATTTGGTGAATCACCGGCGTTACCGCAAAGCCCTCTTCTGCCAGCGCGATGGCAGGCGCTAGCAGTTCCGCAAAGGGCAGTTTACCAAAGCGCTCAGAGAGCGCCGCCCAGGCCGCAGGCGCGCCAGGCACGGTAACAGGCAGCATGCCGTGGTTAGGCATAGCGTCATGGCCAAGCGCTTTCAAAGCTTCAATGGTGGCCGCCTGCGGAGCAGGGCCGCTGGCGTTGAGGCCATGTAGCTTTCCATTGACCCATACAATCGCGAAGGCGTCGCTGCCAATACCGTTGGAGGTAGGCTCTACCACAGTGAGCGCAGCGGCGGTGGCAATCGCCGCATCAATGGCATTGCCGCCTTGCTGCAAAATAGTGATACCTACCTGGGCGGCGAGCGGCTGAGAGGTGGCCACCATACCGCGTTTGCCGAAAGTGGCCATACGACGTGAGGCACTGGGGTAATAGAGAGCGTTGTTATGCATGGGAGTCCTTTCTCGTGAAGGAGGGCGCTAAGAGAGGTTATCAGCCTAACAAAAGCCCTCCATAAACCAAGGCGCCGATAACGACAAAAGCGGGATGGGTGTTGAAACGCACAAGCGCAATTGCGGCCACGATACCGATAATCAGCGTGTGGAGAAGGCCGCTTGCCGCCAAACTTTCCGTGAAAAAACCGAGGGTAAGCCACGCCATCATCATGGCAATGACGGGGCGTACCCACTGGCTCATGCGCTTGACGCGCGGGGAGTCGCGGTGGCGATAGAGAAGCCCGAGTGCGCCAAGCATGAGCAGCAGGGAAGGGACCACCGTGGCAGCCACGGCAACGAACGCCCCACCAATGCCGGCGACCTCGTAGCCCACATAGCCCGCCATTTTGGTGGCGATCGGGCTCGGGAGCGCATTGCCGAGCGCCAAGGTTTCAGCAAAACCCTGCGAGGTCATCCAGCCGTAGCGGCCTACCACTTCCGCCTCGATCAGCGGAATGATGGCGGGACCACCGCCGTAGCCAATGATGTTAGGAATGAAAAACGCTAAAAAGAGATCCCAATAAATCATGCGGCACCCTCCGCGCGTTTTTTACCGGAAGGGCGCAGCAGTGCGGCGAGCAGAATGGCCCCAATCACCCAGCCGGGGTGAACGCCGAGCCAATAAATCACGCCACCAGCGATGACCGCCATAACGATGCTGACAAGCCAGCCCAGGGCGGCTTTGGATTTATCGAAGAAGTCCCAGGTAAGCTGAGCCATCATGACCATGACCACGGGAACGACCGCTTGCCCCATGCCGCGTATCCAACCCACGTCGCGGTAGCGGCTAAAAATGCCTAGCATCACAATCATGGCAACGATCATCGGCAAAATGACGGCGATGACCGCAGCAACGCAGCCGCTGGTGCCTGCCACACGATAACCGATGTAGCCGGGCATTTTGGTGGCAATGGGGCCGGGTAGGGTGTTGCCAATGGCGAGCACGTCGGCAAACTCTTCATCCGTGAGCCACTGGTGGCGTGTCACGACTTCCGCGCGGACCAGCGGTATCATGGCAGGGCCGCCGCCAAAGCCGAAAATGCCGACGCGGAAAAATGCCCAAAAGAGTGCGGTTTGCTTCATGGGGTTAACGCCTGAAGAGGAGGCCATGGGGTCAGCAACATAAAAAGAGTGCCCTTTTTATCGTTTGTAGATTAAAAAATCGATTATTTTGTCTAAAATAGAATATAGGTGAGCCCCGCAAGAGGCGTCAACACGTCACCATGGGTTTTTCGTTAACCGATCCCTGGCAAAGGTATGCAAAAGGACTCCGGAATGAACAAGCATATGCAGCTTCCCACTAGCAGCGCCTCAAGCCCTATTTATGATGTGCTGCGTCGGGACTTGGTCGGCGGTCGCTTCAAAGCGGGTGAGAAACTCGCCATCAACGCGCTGAAAGAGCAGTACCAAGTCGGCCTCAGTCCGCTCCGTGAGGCGCTGAACAAGCTGGCGGCGTATGGGCTGCTGGTGCAGGAGAATCAGCGCGGGTTCAGGGTACCCAAGCTCTCCCGCGAAGAGCTCGATGACATTGCCCGGCTGCGCACCGAGTTGGAGGGCATGGCGTTAGAGCGGGCCATTGCCCACGGCGATGCCGTATGGGAAGCCGATTTGCTGGCGGCAGCGCATCGACTCAAGCGCGCCGACATTACCTTGGATAAAGGCGAGGAGTGGGAACGGCTGCACACTCAGTTTCACCGCACGCTCGTAGCACCTTGTGGTTCGGTGTGGTTATTACGGTTTATTGAGCAGTTGCACGACCAGTTCGACCGCTATCGGCGTTTAGGGCCAAAGATGCCCACCATCCGCCAAGAGCTGGATGAACAGCACCACGAATTGGTCGAACTGGCGCTTCAGCGCGACGCCACCGCTGCACGGGCACTGATGGATGACCATATCCACAAATCTTACGAAGTCGCGTTGGCTCGTTACCAGCAGCACGCCTGACGTATTTGCCAGGGGATCCCTGTACACTGGGGGCCAGCGCGTGGCACTCGCCACTTGAATGAACGCAGGAAAGAAGGCCACCGTGGGAGTGGGTATGACGCAAGAAGCCGATCAGCAAGTCGTGGAACAGACACTCGCGTGGGTGCGCCAATTTATCGTAGGGCACGACATTTGCCCTTTCGCCAAGCGGGAGTTGGAGAACGACACGATCCGTGTGGAAGTCGTGCGTTCCAAAAAGTTACAGGTGGCGCTCGAAGAGCTGGCGGCGGAGCTTGCGTGGCTCGATGAGCATCCTGACACCGAAACCACGCTGATCGTCTTCCCGACGCTGTTCAAGAGCTTCGATCATTACCTGGATTACGTCGACATGGCTGACAACCTGCTAGTTGAGCTGGGTTACGAAGGGGTATATCAGCTAGCCACGTTTCATCCCGACTACTGTTTCGACGATGCTGACCCCGATGATGCTGCCAACTACTCGAACCGTTCACCCCATGCCATGTTGCACGTGCTGCGCGAGGCCAGTGTCGAGAAAGCCATCGCGTTTTATGGGGACACGGCCGCCATTCCCGAGCGGAATATCGCTTATCTGAGCGCCCTTGGCAGCGTCGCCGCCGAAGCGCAGCGGCAGGCATGTTTCAATGCGCTTCCCCATAAATGACCAGTCGGTGTTTTCCTTTGTTTTTGGCTTGATAGAGCGCGATATCGGCTAGTTGGATGACCTGCTCGATATCGTGGCCATGCTGAGGCCACCATGCGGCGCCCAAGCTGCAGCCGACTTGCGCTCGGTGTCCGCCGGGCAGCAGAACGGGCGTTGCGATACGTTGTAGCAGCCGCTGACCCACGTCCGTTGCAAGATAGGCGCTGTGCTCGGCGGTGCTTTTGAGAATCATCACGAACTCATCGCCTCCTAAACGGGCTACCACATCGCCGCTGCGTAGCGTTGACTTGAGGCGCTGAGTGATTTCGATCAGCAACAAATCCCCCGCGTGATGACCAAGTTCATCATTGACCCGTTTGAAGCCATCCAAGTCGAATAGCAGGACGATCACACTCTGCTGCTGGCGATGTGCGTCAGGCAGCGTGTGCTGTAGGTACTGGGTTAGAAAGGCGCGGTTAGGCAACCCGGTCAACGGATCGGTATTGGCCAAATCTTCCAAACGGCTAATGGTCTGGCGCTGGTCGATCAAGCGCTCCACCATGTCGCGCATGGAGGTCGATAGCCGCTTCAGCTCGGGAGAGCCGGTTTCCAGGGTGATGACGCCGCGGTGGGTGGCCGCTTGAATGTTGTCGGCCGCCCGGGCAAGGCGCGTCAGCGGTGCGACCAAACGGGACGCGACGAGCCAGCCAATGATGGAAAACATCAGCGCCACCAGCAGCCCCGTTCCTAATATGAGCTCGTAAAGCTGCTCGACGGGCGCAAAAGCGTTGGTCACGGGCTGTCGGCTCACGGCGACCCAGCCCAAACCTGGAAAGTCTCCAAATCCTTGGCTTCGGGCTACGCCCGTGACATAGCGCTGTCCGTCTGGCCAGGTTTCGATGGACCACGCAGGCATGGGGCTATCAGAAGCGTTCTCCAGGAACGCCAGCGATTCACCGATGAGCTCCTCCGGCCCGAGAATGACCCTGCCTTGAGAAGAGAGCAGGAGTAGTTCCGTTTGCTGTGCGCGAAGCTGTGGGGAAAACATGGAGTTCTTCACCTGCGTTGCCCACTCCCAGCTCAGGTGTACGCCCAACACGCCGGTAAAGGTGCCGCGTTGGTCGTAAAGGGGCGCGGCGATATCGACGAATTGAACGGGCTCGCCAGTGGGGTTGGGAAGTAGCTGGGCCAGCATGACGGCATCATGCACGTCGCCCACCCACAGTGCTTGCCGTCCCTCGATAAACACGGGCCGCTGAGCAATCGACGTCCCTTCGAGAACTCCTCCGGTAGAGGCGACGACCAGGCCAGTGGCATCCGTCACGCCAATCCAGGAAAGCACGTCATAGTTGCGCTGCAGGTGTTCGAGCTGGGCGCGTACCGAGAAGCGATCGGTGCGGTCGGCAAACTCTTGAATACCCAGCAGCAGGCGCACTTCTTTGATCCGCGCATCCATGCTGCGGTTGAGCTTATCCACCATTTGGTAAGCGGTATCGGCACTGCTATAGCCAATATTCGCCTCGAGCTGAATGGCCGCTTCCCGGGAAGCGACCCAACTCAGCAGTAGCGTAATGGCGACCACTAACGAGGTGATGAGGCCAATGATGCGTGTGCGTAGAGAAACACGCCTCAAAAGGGACGAGTGGTTAGGCATGGGTGGGCCAAGCACGTTGTGGTAATGAGAAGACCCTAGCGTAATTTTTGTTATGGCACGAATCGGCGGGGTCAACGGAGGCCGCGTGGGCATGGGGATCACCCACGCGGCCATAAGGCTTAGTTAAAACTCTTCCCACTCGGGCTCAGCGGTGGGGCGCTGGCGCTGCGTTACGCTCTTGCTTGGCGAGGGAGCGTGTAAACGCTGGGCGGGCGCAGAAGCGGGTTGAGCAAGCGCCGCGTGGCGGCTGGTGCCGTTGAGCCGGAACGCGGCGACCAGGTCTGCCAGTCGAGACGCTTCGTCTTGCAGCGAAGCCGATGCGGTGCTGGTCTCCTCTACCAAAGAGACGTTCTCCTGGGTGGCGGAATCCATCTCGGCAATCGCGGTGCTGATTTGGCTAATGCCGGACTCCTGCTCCTTCGCTGCCAGCGCCAGTTCTTGCATCATATCGTTGACGCGTACGATGGCTTGGTTGATGTCATCCATGCTTTCGCCATTTTTCAGCGCCTGATCGGCCCCTTGCGCGATACGGCTGGCGATATCCTCGATCATCGTACGAATCTCTTTCGAGGAGTTGGAGGTTTTCGTTGCCAGCGAGCGCACCTCACTCGCTACGACGGCGAAACCACGGCCGTGTTCCCCCGCGCGTGCAGCTTCCACCGAGGCGTTCAACGCCAAAATATTGGTCTGGAAGGCGATGGAGTCGATGACCTGAATGATCTCGTTGACTTTCTGCGAGCTGGCCTCCAGTTCGCGCATCAGCACGCTGGTTTGCTCCGACTCCTGCTTGCCGTGAGCCGCTTTTCTGGAAGCATCCTGTGTCAGGCGCTCGGCCTGAGCAGCAGTGTCGGCGTTTTGACGAACGATGGAGGAAATCTCATCCATGCTGGCAGCGGTTTGTTGCAGTGCGGCTGCCTGCTGTTCGGTACGTGAGGCGAGATCCTGGCTGCCGCCGGCAATTTGGCGAGAACTCGCCGCAACAGCGGTGCTGCTTTGCGAAAGCGTGCCTACCATGGTTTGCAGCTTGCCCTGCATGTCGTGCATGGCGCTGTAGAGTCGGCCAATTTCGTTTTTTCCACGAGATTCGATCTGGCTGGTCAAATCGCCTTTGGCAATATGCTCACACAGCTCCACCGCGCGCTGTAGCGGACGGACGATGATACGATTGATCCCCAGTTGAACACCCAGGGATAACAGAAGCGCCAATGCGATCAGCACGCCGCTAACGATCAGGGTGACGGTATGGCTCTGCTCAGCGTGAGCGATGTTCTCGGCTGCAAGGGCTTGAGCGCGGGTATTGAACGCACGAATCGCGTCAGTCAGTGCGCTGAACTCCTCATTGAAACGTTCGCGATGACGCACGAGGCCCGAGTAGTTGGCGGCGGCTAAGTCGCTACGAAAGGCGTCGTTGATCATCTGCGGATAATAACGGTCGATGGTAGCAATTAGCGGTGCGCGTGCGGCGGTGGGCGGTACCTCAATGGCGGTGAACTCGGCAAAGCGTGCATCCGCACGCTCCAGCGCTGCGCGTGCGAGTTCAAGCGCTTCCTGTGCCGAGGCATTGTCACCACTTTCTACGTAAGCGGTATAGCGGGCCAAGCGTAAGCGCAGCTCCATTAAATTGACTTCTGCACGATTGATCGACGCCACTTGCTGGGCGGCTACCTCATCGAGTTCGCGCAAGCTCTCCATCACACTCAATTTGGACATGATACCTGTCGCTGCGATGGCCAGCAGGGCAATCAGCATTAACCCTTGTACGGCTGCCAACGTATGTTTGACAGATAAATTTCGCATGTTGATTACTCTCATAGGCGGGAAAAGTAGGGGGTATGCTTGGCGAGGAGGGGAGCCTCGCTTGTACATTATCGACACAATGAGAGTGATATTGAGAGGTGTGGATCGCTTTTTTCACACTTATTTGCAAAGGTGTGGTTCTAAGCAAGTGACATCTGTGCTTGCCATACAAAAGGGCCAGCAAGCTGGCCCTTTTTGCCATCGACGCAATGGGTTAAAACGCTTCCCACTCTGGCGTGGCGGCGACCCGGGAAGGAGCGGCCGCCGCCAGCGGCGAGGCGTAAGACGTTTTGAACGTTTGCTGCACGGCAAGCGGGATTTGGCTGTCGCGCAGGGTGTGCGCAAGACGCTTCAATTTGAACTCGTTCACGAGTTCGGCCAGGCGGCCGGCTTCGTCCTGCAACGAGGCAGACGCCGTACTGGTTTCTTCGACGAGCGAGACGTTCTCTTGTGTCGCCGCGTCCATTTGAGACACCGCCGTACTGACCTGGCTGATACCGGAGTCCTGCTCCTTCGCGGCCAGCGCTAGCTCCTGCATCATTTCCGTCACTTGTACGATCGATGCGTTGATGTCCGCCATGCTTTGGCCATTACGCGTGGTTTGTTCGGCCCCTTGCGCAATACGCTGTGAAATGTCCTCGATCAACTCACGAATCTCTTTGGAAGACGTAGACGTTTTGGTGGCTAGCGAGCGCACTTCACTGGCGACCACGGCAAAGCCGCGTCCGTGCTCGCCCGCCCTAGCGGCTTCCACCGAGGCGTTCAGCGCGAGAATGTTGGTTTGGAAAGCAATCGAGTCGATGACTTGAATGATGTCGTGCACTTTGTGGGAGGTTTCTTCGAGCTCACGCATTAGCTGGCTGGTGTGCTCGGAAGCCTGCTTACCGCTGGTGGCTTTCTTGGCGGCCGCTTTCGTGAGCCGTTCGGCCTGCTCGGCGGTATCCGAGTTCTGACGGACGATCGAAGAGATTTCATCCATGCTGGCTGCGGTTTGCTGCAGTGCGGCGGCTTGCTGTTCCGTTCGCGATGCTAAGTCCTGGCTGCCACCAGCGATCTGCTTGGAGCTACTGGCCACGGCTTCACTGCTTTGATTGAGCGTGCTGATCATCTCTTCGAGTCGATCCTGCATATCATCCATTGCTGCGTAAAGGCGGCCTATCTCATTACTGCCACGATCTTCAATCGTGCTGGTGAGATCGCCTTTAGCGATGTTTTCGCAAATGTTGACGGCGCGCTGTAAAGGGGTGAGCAGATATTTGTTAATCGTTGCTTGCATCGTGATATAGAGCACGAGGGCTAGCACGACCAAAAAGCCGACCGTTATACCTAGAACTTGGCTATCGCGCAGAGTCTCTGCCGTTCGGGTATTGCCATAGTCCAGCGCAAAGCGGTTAAAGTCGCCCACCGCCTGACCAAAGGCTAAAAAAGCGGGATTGATGGTTTCTTTATAGTCGATCAATCCTTCGATATCCGCACTGGCAAGCATCGACCTAAGTTCGCTTGTCGCTGCAGCGTTATAGGTGTCATTGATCGTGGAGAGGTAGGAGAAGCGCTCGTCGTCAGGGCCAGTGGGAACGCTATTCATCGCTTCGATTCTAGCGTCCGATACGGCGAGGCTCTCTTTTGCAGAGGTCAGTGCATCGTCGACGTTGGCCATCAACCCATTTTGGTAATGCTGAGACAGACGCTCTAAGCGAACCCGCATTTCCATGAGGTTGGTCTCTGCCCTAGCCGCCGAACTCGATTGCAGTGCGCTGATATTATTGACGTCTTCTAGATAGGTAGCCGCCTTGCGTTCGCCCAAATAGCCAAGGAGCCCTACGCCCATCAGCATGATTAAAAGCACGACGAGTGCGCCCGCTATCAGGGTTTTTACTGATATTTTTTGCATGTCCGTTCCCTTTATGATCCCAACACCTGACGTAGTGTTAACGTGGGATTTAAAAGATAGCAGTGAAATCTTATGGGCACGCAGAGGTTGTTTTTATTTAGATATCTTGTTTTAAACGATTGTTTTCATTAATTTATCGAAAATCAAACGACCATTGTTTCATTAAGTGAATTAAGACGACATAACGTATCGCCACACGCCCCTCAGCGGCAGCCGTGTGATGTTTATGTATCGTCACGATAGCGTGCGAAAGTCAGGGTTAATCACTAGAGACAATGTTATTTTTTGCAGCGTTGAATGGCAGCATAAGCGGGGCCATGCTGCCGTGGGCAGGAAGAACGCTTAATGGGCGGTCAGCGCTTTGTACATGACATGGGTATCCACAAACCCCAAGGAGGCGTGCCGATAGGCGTTAGGTACCGTGCCGACGATCTCGAAGCCCAAGCGTTGCCATAACGCGACGGCCACCTGATTGCTGGCGACGACGGCGTTGAACTGCATGGCCTTAAAACCCAGCGCCAACGCTTCCCGCTGAGAGTGTTCGCACATGGCCCTGGCGACGCCTTTGCCCCGCGCGTTGGGGGTGACCATGTAGCCACAGTTGCACACATGGCGGCCGGGGCCTGCGGCGTTGGCTTTCAAGTAGTAGCTGCCCAGTAGCTCGTCATGCTCATCTTTGACGGCCATGCTTAGGAGCGGCGTTTGGCACCAAAACGCGAAAGCCTCCTCTTGACGAATCTCTGGATCTATCGCGTAGGTTTCCTGGGCGGCTACAATGGCCTGAAACGTAGGCCAGAAGAGCGCGAACTCGTTGGCTGTCATCGGGGAAAATTGAAGGTTGGACATGAGGTTTCTTCCGTTGATGTCGTCATGAGCGACGTTAGCACAATCGAGGAGAGATCTGTGCCGCTGGTACGTTGATCAGTGAACCACTGGACCGCGAGAGGACACGGCCATGACCGTTGAGAGCGCACTGACCTACTTTTTGGCGATCTTTGTCTTCGCCGTGACGCCCGGGCCGGGTATTTTTGCTCTGCTGGCCAAAGGAATGTCAGCGGGCGCGCGGCCCTGTTTACCGCTGGCCCTAGGCATGACGGTCAGCGATGTGATCTACCTACTGCTCGCGTTCTACGGGCTGGCTGCCTTGGCGGAGAACTGGGGAGGCGCCTTCACGCTGCTACGCTACGCCGGTGCCGCCTACCTCTTTTACCTAGGGTGGAAAATGTGGACGGCCGAAGTCACGGCGCAGACATTGGAGGCCTTCCCAGCCAGTAGCGGTGCTTGGCGTCGGGATAGCGCGAAGAGCTTTCTTCAGGGCTTTCTCATTTCAGCGTCCAACCCCAAAGTCATCCTGTTCTACATCGCTTTCTTACCGACCTTCATCGACCTGACCGTGCTCGAGCGTAGCGATATGATCCTCGTGGTCGGTTTGACGTTGCTCGGGCTAATGATGGGGTTGATGTTGGTCGCGTCGTTTGCCTCGTCTGCGCGGCGCTTCTTCCAGTCCGAGCGCGCCCAGAAAGGCACCAATCGTACAGCCGGTTCATTGATGATGGCTGCGGGTGCCTTTCTGGTCGCCAAAGGGTGAGACACGCGGCTTAACGGGCCACCTGAGCCACGATTTCATAGCTACGCAGGCGGTCCGCGTGACTGTAGAAATCGCTATTGATCATCAGCTCGTTCGCCCCCGTACGTTCTTGAAACGCCTCTAGCTGTGCTTTGACCGTTTCAGGGCCACCGATGATGGCCGCGCCCAAAAACTGTTCTACCTGAGCGCGCTCCATGGGCGACCAATCCAGTGCGTCTACGGGGGGCAGTGACTGAGTTGGTTTACCGCGGATCAAATTCAAGAATTTTTGCTGCGCGGTGGTGGCCAGGTAGTGCGCCATTTCGTCGCTTTCAGCCGCCATGACCGGCAAGCCGACCATGGCATAAGGCGCGTCTAAATGCTCGGACGGGCGAAAGTTATCCCGATAGAGGCGCAGAGCCTCGAACAGATAGCCGGGGGCGAACTGGGCGGCAAACGCGAAGGGAAGGCCCAGTTTGGCGGCGAGCTGGGCGCTGTAGCCGCTAGAACCCAGCAGCCAAATGGGCACGTGCGTGCCCTGGCCGGGCACCGCTTTGACGGTTTGCTGTGGGTCTTCTTCGCCAAGGTAGCGGCGCAGCTCTTCTAAACGCTCGGGAAAATCGTCGACGCCTGCATGGGCATGGCGGCGCATCGCTCGCATGGTGGCACCGTCAGAACCAGGGGCGCGCCCTAAGCCCAGGTCGATGCGCCCTGGGTACAGTGTCTCCAGCGTGCCAAACTGCTCTGCAATCACCAGCGGTGGGTGGTTCGGTAGCATAATGCCCCCGCTCCCCACGCGGATGGACGATGTTTGGCCCGCCACATGACCTATCAAGACCGAAGTGGCGGCGCTGGCAATACCGGCAATGTTGTGGTGCTCGGCTAGCCAGTAGCGCTGATAGCCCAACGATTCCGCATGCTGGGCCAGGGATACGCTGTCACGGAACGTTTCTCCCGCGCTGCCGCCTTGACGAATGGGCGCAAGGTCTAGAACGGAGAGGGCGGTGCTCGCAAGTTGGCTCATAAATCACCTGATAAACGTGCATGGTGCGTGCAGTGATTCGTTAGCACGCTTCATAATGCTGCGTTTATGTGGGCAGTTCCGAGCAATTGCAAGCCGTCGTCACGTGAACGTCACGCTTTGGGGGGCGTGGGGCGTACCAAGATCTCGTTGACATCCACATGCGGCGGCTGTGAGAGCGCGTAAATCACCGCATTGGCGATATCACGATCTTGCAGAGCGTACTCGGGTGGTTCATCAAAGAAGGGCGTGTCGACCATGCCGGGTTCGATCAGCGTCACCCGCATGCCGGTGCCGCGCAGCTCTTCGCGTAGATTGTAGCCAATGCCCGTGACCGCCCATTTGGTGGCGCTGTACATGGAGCCAGGGATGGTCGTGCGGCCTGCTGCCGAGCCGGTCAGCAGCACGTGCCCTTGGCGGCGTTTCAACTCCGGCAGGCAGGCTTGCAAGGTCAGGCCAACCCCGTAGATGTTGGTCAAAATCATCTCTCGCCAAGCGTCGTGGTCGGCGCTGCTAAAGCCGCCTGGCGAGCCGCCGCGGCCCGCATTGGCAAAGACAGCGTCGATTCGGCCAAAGGTTTCGATGGCGTGTTCCACCATGGCCTGCTGCTGCTTCAGGTCGGTGACATCGACCTCGCACGTCAGCACGTTCTCTGGGCCTAGCTCCTGGGCAAGGGAGGTTAGCTTGTCGGCAGAGCGCGCGGCCAGCACCAGTTGATACCCTTCACGGGCCGCTGCGCGAGCGGTGGCAGCGCCAATACCGCTGGAAGCGCCGGTAATTAACAGTACGCGATCATGCATCCTAGGCTCTCCTTGCAAATAGGGGAAGTTTCAGCATGGCTAAAACCCAACGAGGTTGCAAACGCGCTTCCGCGTTAGGGTTTTTCTTGCCGACGTTGCAGCATGGCAGAGAGATCCAGGATCGAACGTGCCATATCGGCCATGCTTTTGCTTTGATCCATCGAGGTTTTACGCAGAAAGCGGTATGCCTCCTCCTCGCTCATGGATTGGTGGGCCATGATGAGTCCTTTGGCCCGTTCGATCAGCTTGCGTTCGCGCAGCGCTTTGCGGGTATTTTCCAGCTCGTCGCTGAGCCCCTGTAACCGGCTCGATTGGGCGTGCGTCAACTCCAGCAGCGAGCGGCTCAAGGGCGAATTGAGAGCGCTGGCGGTCAAATCCCCCAGCGGCTGAGACGGGGTGAGGGCAAGAAGCTGTTCACACGGGGCCGGAAGCGGCGTGTCGGGGGTGGCCTTGGCCTGGTCCAGAGCGGCCTGGGCGTGAGCTATTTTATGGTGGCAAAGAGCCGTGAGCTGGGTGTTCAGCGTGTCTTCTACCGTCTTGATGGTATCGATCCGTAGGGTGGTCAGCTCATACCAGGTTTCCCCTAGCGTATTGCCCGAGGCCGTTTGATGGTGCGAACGCTGGCAAGCGATGTCGCGTAATTGGCAAATACCGGCCAGTGTTCGGGGTGAGAGCGACTGCAGCCAAGCGCTCAGTGCTTCTGGAGTAGCAAATTCGGCAAACGTATCGAAGCAGCGCTGCTGCGCCTCGACGAGCTGGTTGAGCAGCGTGCGGTGGGCGTTATCGAAGTGGCCCAAGGTGAACCCAAAAGCGCCGCAAGCGCGCTCTTGTCCAGCAAGCTCCTTCCCCTGCATCAAGTGGAAAATCGCCACCAGGGCGCGAGTGATGTCGGGATCGACTGCGGTATCGGCGGCTTCGAAGACGATGGCCAATAAACCGCTGATGAGGTGATTGAAGGCCTGCGTGGCCGCATCGGGTGAGATATGAAAGGTATCGATGGCTTGGCGCAGCGCGTCGAGTTCATCCAGTGCCAGCCAAACGGCGGCAATGCGGCGAAGCAAGCGTGCGGTGGCTTGTGGCCGCGCTTCTTGGCTTAGCGTTTCCAAGCGCAGGCGCATCGAGGCCTCGGCCGCTTGGCTATGTTGCACGTAACTCGTTCGGCGGGTCTTGAAACGTTTGCCCTTGGACGCCAGATAAATCGTCGAGGCACCGCGTTCGCGCTGCAGGACATGAATGAACTGACTGATATCGCTCACGATATCGGCGGTCGTGGCGAGATGGTGGAGGTTATCGATGTCGCAGCGCAGGGCGGTGAAGAGGAGCTGTTGGGCAGAAGACATGTTGATTTCCTTAATACTCGCCGCCAAAAGGTAAACGCCCCCACAGCGATGCGCATGCAGGGGCGGTGTTAATTAATATTAGCGTAATGAGAGCGCGCCTGCTCCCGCATCGTCGCCCGCCGCGTCACGGTACGCGCTGGCCTCTTCGGCTTCGGTGGCGTCGCTAAAGCGGACCACCAGCACGCAGGAGGCCAGCACCAGCACGGTCAATCCCAAATAGAAAAGGCCCTGCTGGTAGCTCAAACTTTCGCTGCGGAACAGGAACGCTGCTGATACGGCCCCTACGTTGCCACCCGCCCCGACGATACCGGCCACGGCGCCCAAGGCTTTTTTATTGATGAAAGGTACGACGCCAAAGGTAGCGCCTTCGGCCATTTGGACGAACAGGCTAAACACCAGCATGATGCCGATGGCGAGGCTGAGGACGTGCATCTGTGAGAACGCGACCAACGCGATGCCTTCGCACACCAGGGCAATGAAGAGCCAGCGCACGCGTCCCTTGAGTCCGCCCTGCTTGGCGAACAGGTCAGAAAACACGCCGCCCAACGTGCGCGCGAAGATATTCATCAGGCCGAAGAGCCCGGCGATCAGCCCGGCAGTGGCGAGCGTCAGGTCGAATTTGTCGAAGAAATAAATGGCGGCAATGTTGTTGATCGTCAGCTCGACGCCAAAGCAGAGCCCGTACACCACGAACAGGGCCCACACGCGGATATCCTTCGCCGCTGCCAGGAAGCTTTGGGCGGCACCGTGCTCACCGGTGGCGTAAGGTAATTCACCGCGCGCGCGCAGCTCGCTGAAGTTGCCGTTGGGGGCGTCTTGTGTGAACAGCCAGTAGGCAATGCCGGTGAAGAACAGCACGACGCCGGGCACCACCATGGCCAGACGCCAGCCGAGCGCTTCGTTGACCCCTAGCATCAGCATGCCGGCAAAGATCAGTGGCATGACGATTTGGGTGGTTCCGCCGCCAAGATTCCCCCAGCCGGCGCTGGTGGCATTGGCCGTGCCCACCACGTTAGGGGCAAACATGAGGGTGGTGTGGTACTGGGTAATGACGAACGATGCGCCGATGGCGCCAATGGCCAAGCGCGCCAGTAAGAACGTTTCGAAACTATCAGCGAGGCCAATCCCCATGACAGGAATGGACCCCAGTACCAGCAGTCCGGTGTAGGTTTTGCGTGGTCCGACTCGGTCGCAAAGCACGCCAATCAACAAGCGAACGATCACGGTGATCGCCACCGATGCAATGATGGTATTGCCGATTTGGGTTTGCGTCAGGGCGAGGTCTTCGCGCACCACGGCCATGAGCGGCGCGATACCGAACCAGCCGAAGAAGCAGATGTGGAATGCAAACCAGGAGAGGTGAAACGCCCGCATTTGCGGCGTCGAGAAGTTGAGTAGCCGAATACGGTTGGCTTTGTTGCGTATGTCCATGGGAGTGGCCTCACAGCGTATGAACGAGTTTGCCGAGACGCAACGCGCAGGCGTTACGTGGTTACGGGAACATGCCTTCACCGTTGAAGGTCAGGTTCGACGCACTCGTACCCTGTTGGGCCTGGTCCACGCCTATCACCATGATGGGAAAATAAGCAAATACTCCGCCATCGCTGTTTTATATGAATCAAAACAGATGGTTAAATTTTTTGCTACAAAGGGAACACCTTCGATGAGTGGCAAAGGTGGGGAAGCGCAGGGCGCTCGACGCTTGGTTAGCGCACTCTGCTTGGGCAGCGTGCGCTAAGTTGGGGCAGGGGCTGGGCGTGGCAGCGCTTATTCGTGTAGGTAAACCGCATCGATATCGAGTGTCGACACATGCCCCAGAGCATCGAAATGTGTGGCAAGCCACTTCTCCGCCGCTTCTCTGCCTTGCTCGAACAGGTGGCAGAGAAAGGGCCACTCGGAATTGAGCTTACTGGAAACCGACAGGTCATCCAGGGCTTTATCACCACTTATGCGGTGGAACAGTGCTTGCTGATAGCAGTTTTCGATGCCTTGCTCGTCGAGTGCATGCTTGAGCAGCGCGATCATACGCACCTCCTTGATCAGCGCGGCGTTGAAGGTGATCTCGTTGAGTCGATTCATGATCGCCGAGGCCGAGGTGGGCAGCTCTTCGCGACGAATGGGATTGATCTGCACCAGCAGAATGTCCCGCGCGCTGCACTCCTCCATGAGCGGGAAGAGCGCCGGATTGCCCATGTAGCCGCCATCCCAATACGCTTCGCCATCGATCTCTACCGCTTGAAACATGAACGGCAGGCAAGCAGATGCCATGACGGCGTCGACACTCATCTCTTCGCGGCGAAAGACGCGCTGTTTTCCGGTACGCACGTTGGTCGCGGCCACGAAGAGCTTGAGCTGGTCGCACTGACGCACGCGTTCGAAATCGATGTGGGCCGCCACGATATCGCGCAGCGGATTCAAATTGAGCGGGTTGAGCTGGTAGGGCGACACCAGGCGCGTCATCAAGTCCATGGCGATATAGCCCGGCGAGTGGTCGAGGCTCCAATTGCCGGTGAGGACATCCAGCGGGGAGCGGCGAATGGGGCTGGTCATTCCCGCTCGGCTCACCGCCTGCCAAAAGGCTCGCAGTGCCTGTCGCGCCGCCTGTTTTCCGCCCCGGGTAAGGGCATCGGCCATCACGACGCCGTTCATCGCGCCAGCGCTAGTGCCGCTGATGCCCTCGATCTCGATGCGGTCATCTTCCAGAAGGCGATCGATCACCCCCCAGGTGTATGCGCCATGGGCACCGCCACCCTGTAGCGCAAGGTCGAGCTTCTTTACCGATGCCATCGTCGTCCTTACCGTCTGTGATAGGAGTGCCTTTAGCATGGCATAAAAGCGCGCGGACGGAAGGGACGATCTGCACGTCCATGCGTTAGGGAGCGTCGGCCAGCGGCGACGGTCGCTGCTGGGGCAGGGGCAGGTCGAACACGGCATGCTCCATCAGACGGTCCAGCTGTTTGGCGAGCGCTACGCTGGCCTCCTCCATGAGTGCCAGCGAGGCGAGCTGGCCGGTATGATCGCCTTGGCGCGCATAGCGCAGGGCGTCCAAACCGCTTTCATGGAAGCGACGATGGGGAACGGCCAGGGCTCGGTAGGCGTCGCTCTGCTTGTAGCGCTGGCCTTCACCCGTCAAGTACCAGCGGCCAAGGGTGCAGTGGTGGTGGTCGGTCAGCGGCTCCTCTTCCAAGGAGGCCGACAGCAGCTGGTGGTAGAGGCGGCTTTTCCACACGACATGCTCCAGTTTGGCCGCGTGCAAACAGGCGGTCGTGGTGCTGTGATGGATGACCTTGTACATATGGCGCGCTTGGTCGGTGAGCTGTTCGATCATTTGCTCGGCCTCGTGCGCGGCCTGAGCCAGCGCGTTGGCTGTCTCGCGCTGGTGGGCCAGGACGCGAGCATCCTCTTTGAGCATAGCGGCGGTTTGTTCGACCCAGTGATCCAACTGGTGACCTAGCTGCTGGGTGTGATCCGCTAGGTGTTGAATGTCGCTCACCACGGCGGACAAGCCGCAGGGTTCGTCATGCACATGGGCCGCTTCCAGCGCCGTGCTCATGGCCAGCGCCCGGGTGTGTCCCGCCATGCGAGCCAACTCGACACTGAGGCCGCGCAGTTCATGCAAGGCTGTTTCGCTGGCCAGCGGCGCCGCATAATGGGTGTCCGCCTGCTGGTGTCGTTGGCCCTGCTGCTGCAAACGTTGAGCGACTTTCTCGGCGTGATGTAGCCGAGTGAAAAGATCGGTGAGCGTTGCGCGCTCGCTGGCGAGCTGCTCGGCGTGATGTTCCGCGCCCGCATCGAGGGACATCAGCATGTCTGCGCCCTTGGCCTGGAGCATGCTGATCGACTCAAGAGGTGTCATCAAACTGATCGTGCGGTAGCCTCGTGCACTTTTCTCCAGGGCCAACTGAGCGTGCAGCTCAGCGACTTGCTGCTCCAGACGACGGATCGTTTGATAGGGATGCATAAAGGCAAACATGGCGGATACCTTCAGTGGTGATGCATTTTGTGATGTTTTGTCACAAAGTATTGCAGAAGGTGTTCTTGCTTGCCTGGGAAGACTCCCCCTTGCTGATGAAAATCAACCCCTTGTCGTCATAAAACAGGAGCGCTGCCATACTCAGTGGCTGCGCTATTTCATTTGGGCCACGTGCATGGGCGTCGTTGTCTCGCAGCGTAAAAACGCAGACGTGGCTAACCACTCTTCATCGGGGTAGTAAGCAAAGACGTACTGGTTCTCTTTGAGGCTGTCGATCAGCGGATAGGTGATGTCTTCACGCACGGCCGGACAGCCGTGGCTGCGACCCAAGCGGCCCGTTTGGGCAATGAAGTCGTTACTGACGTAGTCGGCGCCATGAATCACGATCGCCCGCTCGAAGGCCAAGTCGTTGACCTGTGGCTCCAGGCCATCCAGACGCAGTGAATAGCCGTTGCGACCGTAGTAGCTATTCATGGTGCGGAAAAGACCGAGGCTGGATTGATGGCTGTCCGGTGTATTGGAAAAGGCGTTGGCTACCGCGTCGCCAGATCCCTGACCATGGGACACCAGCTCTTCGAAGAGCAACTGGTGCTGATGAAGGTCGAACACCCACATGCGGGGTTCCGTGGAGGGCAGCGAGTAGTCGATGACGGCCAAGCGCTCGGCGGAAGGGTCGGCACAGCTCAATGCCTGTGCCGCCAACCGAAGGGCTGCCGGTGTGGCGTCGGGGGCTAGCTGAAGTAACTGATGATGTAGAGGGGATACTCCCGCTGGCGGCGCGGCGGCCACTTGAGAGAAAAAGCTGGCGGCTTGAAGGGTGGAAGAAAACAACACGATGGGTAACGAAAACAGTACAGTGGTCATGCGTGAACGAAAAAGCATGGGGCGTTATCCTGCCAAAGAGGTCAAAAGCGTAATGAAGTCGACACGCCACGCGTCAGCGTAAGCGGCTATGATGAAAAAAACGTGTATCAGAACGGGAACTGCTGATACGACGTTAAGCAAAAAGAGTGACGCCACATTACAACGCAGCATAGTAACGCAAGGAGAGGCGATGAACGACCACCAGCCACTAAGACGATGGGCGATAGGGGCAGCGCTCTGTCTGGCGCTGAGCTGCCCGGTAATGGCCACTGCCAATGAACCCACCAGCGCCGCATTGCAGCAAGCCCTCGCGCAGCAACTTCAGCGGCAAGAAGCATCGCTACCCATCGCGTCGTTCTATGAACTACGCGGCGGACAGCCAGCTTGGCAAGAGCTGCAGCGCGTCGAATCCCTCGTCAGCGCGTTGAACACCCTGGTGGATGACGGGCTCACGCCCGACGACTACCAAGCCTCATCGCTGTTGGGCGATTTCCAGCAAAGTCAGCAATTAGACGAGCAGGCACAAGCACGCTTCGATGTGCGCGCCACCCGTTCGCTGCTGCTGGCACTGGATCATCTATCGATTGGTAAAGTGGATCCCAGGCGCGTCGAGCCGAATTGGGACCTGCCCCGCCCAGAGCGGCGCTATGCGCTGCCGCGTGTCGTGCAGGCCGTCGACGGGGGAGAGGTGGAGCAGGCGCTGTCGCTGGCGCGGCCGGATACGGCAGCGTATGCCCAGCTTCGCAACGCGTTGGCGCACTATCGTCGCTTGGCCGAGCAGGGCAGCGTGCCCTATTTGCCCGGGCGTGACGAGTCGCTGCGCCCCGGCGATATCGATGATGACGTGCAAACGCTTCGCCAGCGCTTGACGCTGTGGGGAGAGCCCCACCTGCTGGCGGCGGATAGCAGCGCCTACCCGATGATTGGTGTACAGGCAGCGGGCGGTGACCGGCGCACCTTCGATAGGGAACTCGAACAGGCGGTCATGCGCTTTCAGCGACGCCACCAGCTGCAAGAGGATGGTGTGGTAGGCGAGCGCACGAGATTGGCGCTGAACATGCCCGTCTCCGTGCGGGTAGACCAACTGCGCATTAACCTCGAACGCGCCCGCTGGATTCGCCCCTCGCTAGATCGCACACCGAACGTCTGGGTCGATATTGCAGGCTATCGTTTGCACTACACGCGCCCTAACGGGGAGCATTGGGATGCCCGTGTGGTCGTCGGATCGCCCAGTCGAGAAACGCCGATCATCCACTCTTCCATCAGCCATTTGACCGTCAACCCGAGCTGGACGATCCCGCCGACCATCATGCGTGAAGACGTGCTGCCAAGGGTGCGCCAAGATACGGCGTATCTCACGCGGCAGAATATTCAGGTCGTCAGCCTATCTGGGGAAACACTGGATGCCGACACGATCGATTGGCAGCGGCCGGGAGGGGTGATGCTTCGCCAGGTCGCGGGCAGTAGTAACCCTTTGGGGCGTGTCGTGGTACGTTTTCCGAACGACGACATGATTTACCTGCACGATACCCCAGCAAGAGGGCTTTTCCAGCGGGATCATCGGGCGTTGAGTTCGGGGTGTGTTCGGGTAGACGGTGTGACGGAATTTGCCCAGCTTCTGTTGCAGGACAGCGGCAGCCGCTATCAGCTCAGCTCGCTGATCAATAGTGGCCGCAGCGATCAAAACGTGAATCTGCCTACCCGGATTCCGGTAGCGCTGCACTACCTGACCGCGTGGCCCAATCGCGAGGGCGATGTGGTGTTTAGAGAGGATATCTACCGCCGTGATGCGGCGCTGCTGGCAGCCCTCGAAACGGCCTAGTCGTTTTCTTGCCCTATAAAAAAGCCGCCCCGAGTGGGGCGGCTTTTTCGTCTAGCATGTGACGGGCTATTGAATGCTCTCGTCACTTTCAGCGTCACGCTGGTAGTTAGCCACGCTGATAGTGCCGGTCTCACCACTTTCCAGCGCCGCTAGCATCGGTTCGGCTTGGCGTTGGAACGCAACCAGCGTGTCGCCGCTAAGGCTGGTGTTCTCCGGCAGCTCGACCGTCATGGCATTGACCGGCGTGTTGTTCACGATGACTTCGTAGTGCAGGTGAGGGCCCGTGCTGCGGCCGGTATTACCGGACAGCGCGATACGCTCGCCCATCGTGACGCGCTCGCCCTGGCTGACCAGCGGCTGGGATAAGTGCAGGTAGCGGGTGCGGTAGCCGTTGTCATGGCGCACGACGATGTAACGACCGGCAGCATGATGGTTACCGACACGCTCCACGCGGCCGTTGGCAGGGGCAGTGATGGGAGTGCCAATGGGCATCGCAAAATCGGTGCCGTTGTGAGGGCTGACGCGACCGGTCACCGGGTGTAGACGACGTGGATTGAAATTGGAGCTGAGACGATAGCTGCCTTCGAAGGGGCGACGGGCAAAGGCTGGGTCGAGACTGCTGCCCTCCGGGGTGTAAAAATTATCGTCGTTGGCGTTACGTACGACGGTCAGATCCATGCGCTCGCCATCGTATTTCACGGCCAGTACGCGGGAGTCGAGGGTCTCACCATCGATCATGTCAGACTCCACCAAGACCTGAAACTGATCCCCCCGGCGGCTGTCGCGACGGAAGTCTAACTTCTTTTGCAAAATGCGCGTCAGCTCGGTGACAGAGCTGCTGCTCAAACCGGTGGCCTGGGCTGAGCGGGCAAAACTGCCCGTGACGCTGCCGGCATAAAGCCGCTGTACAGGCTCGCCCTGGCGCTCGATGGCAGTGATGGCGTAATGGTCGCTGTCACGCTCTAGCAAAACGCCTTCCCGGGTGTTCTTCATCATTCGCAGTGCCAGGAGGCGACCCGTTTCGTCCAACTGATAGTCGAAGCTGTGGCCCGCACGCCAGTGGGTCAGCATGCGAGGATCGGGCAGGTCGTCCAGCAGGGCGAGCACTTCGCTATACCCCAACCCCAACTCGTTTTGCGCCAACACGGCAAAGGTTTCGCCAGATTCGACGATGTGGGTTTCCCACTCGGGCACGAACGGCTCATCGGCCGCCAGTTCCAATTCGAGGAAAGAGACGTCGTCTTCGTACAGCTCAACCCCGTAATCTTCATAAGAAGTGGCATCAGCGATTTCGACGGAGTCGTCGACATTGAGCATGCCGCTTGTGATCGTTCCTAGCACGATGGCCATGTGTAGTGCGCCATCATCCAGCAGGCTGTCGTCCAGCGTGACCTGAGCGTGTGCGTCTCCTGGGGCGGCATCGCTCGCCATAGAGGCTTCGGCACTGGTGATCATGTCGAGATCGACGATCTCGGTGGCGGTGAGTTCACTCAGGGGGATATGTTCACGGGTTGCGTCGAGAGCGCGGGAAGCGCGGTCGATCGCTTCTGCGACTGGCGTGCGCTCTTGTCGAAGCGACGGTACGCCGGGGGCAGAATCGCTGGGAAGCGGAACGAGCACGCTCTCCAGCGGTGTTTGGGGTTGGTTCAGGTCGTGATAGGTAGTGATAAGTTTTTGTGCGCCCAGCACGGTGACCATCGTGGCCACGGGTAACAGTAATAATTTATGCGTGCGAGGCAGCGAATGGAGGATTCGCAACATGGGTAAATAGGCCGCCGAGTTCGTGAAATAAAAGTAACATGAAAGTAAGCAAACTCGGGAACCATACCCCAAGGAGAAGGGGGTGAATAGACTGTACATCCATACACAAAATATACTTCCGCTGAATAACGGAAATATAAAGGCATCTTATTCAGCCATGAACACCGTTTGCTAACAAAAGTAACCGAGAGGCAGCGGCCAGCTCAACGGGTTAAAACGGTTTCGTTACCTTTACCATAGACGTAAATTAAAGCTTGTGAAAGATAAATATAACGTGCGTCTAATTAAAAGGGAGTTTTGCCAAGCTATCAGCGTGTAAGCCTTATCTCCGTACGTCCATAACCCGTGTTAATGATTCGATGCTGACACACTGAGTCCGCTCAATGGATGAGCAGTGTCATCAAGCCACGTCGCTCAGATTAAAAAGGTAATTTTTTGTATTTTAATGTTTCTTTACGTTTTTATGCGGTTTGCAGAGTGTATTCCAGCGTGGCGATGCAACGAAATTCGATAACAGACAGGTACTCATCGTCTTTTCCTGGCATTCTAGGGATGTTTTTTCGAAGATGAAGCGGATTGTTTCGCTGTATAGCGTCGAGGAAATCGAAATGTCTCGGGTAACACTAGCGCAGTGGCAGATGCTGGCCGCCGTGGTGGATCATGGTGGCTTTGCACGAGCGGCAGAGGCGATCCATAAAAGCCCCTCCACGCTGAATCACGCGGTGCATAAATTGGAAGAGCAGTTGGGTATCCAGGTGCTCGAACCGGTGGGTCGGCAGGTGCGCCTCACCGAAGCAGGCGAGCTGCTGCTTCGCCGTGCGCGTCAGTTGATCGAAAGCGCGGCGTCTTTGGAAGACGTCGCTTCGCGCTTGGCAGCGGGGCTGGAAGCCGAAGTCGTGGTGGCGATCGACCAAATTTTTCCGGTGGCTGCTCAGGCGAAAGCGTTGGAGCGCTTTTCGGAAACCTATCCCCAGGTGCGCGTTCAGCTCCATGAAAGCGTGCTGAACGGGGGAACGGAAATGCTATACGACGGCCGCGCCGACCTAGTGGTCTCCGGTATCGAGGCCCAAGGATTTTTGGGCGAGCCACTGGTTAATGTGCGCTTCGTGGCGGTAGCGCATCCTCGTCACGCGCTGCATCAATTGGGGCGCTCGCTGGATTTGCGTGATCTTGCCCAGCATCGTCAACTGGTGGTGCGTGACTCGGCGCTGCGTCAATCCACCAACGCGGGCTGGTTAAAAGCCGAGCAGCGCTGGACGGTCGGTCACGTGGGAACGTCGCTGGATATGCTGCGGCGCGGCTTGGGGTTTGCCTGGGTTCCGGAAACGCGTATCGCCGACGAGCTGGCCAGCGGTGAGCTGAAGCCGCTGCCGCTCAGTGCTGGGGGCATTCGTGAAGTGCCCGTGCAGCTTATTTTTCGTGATCGTGATCGTGCGGGCCCGGCAGCCCATGCCATGGCCGCGGCTTTGAAGCGGGCAGTGAGAGAGGTGTGCGAGCAACGTTCGATTCCCTCGAATGAACGGCCGTAAAACATCCGCTTGAGCCTGACTCCGTCGGGGGTATGCTGAACGTCATACACCTCTATAACGTTCAATGCAGGAGACGCCCGATGGGACTGTTAGTCAACGGCGAGTGGGTCGATCAGTGGTACGACACCAAAAAGCACGGCGGGGAATTCGTTCGCGAATCCGCGCAGCTGCGCGACTGGGTGGGCAGCGATGAGACGTCTAAAGGCGAGAGCTATCCGGCTCAGGCCGATCGTTACCACCTTTACGTATCGCTCGCGTGCCCCTGGGCGCATCGGGCGCTGATCATGCGCAAACTGAAAGGGCTCGAGCCGCTGATCGTAGCATCCCATGTGAGCCCGCTGATGTTGGAAAACGGCTGGACCTACCATCAAGACGAAGGGTCGAGTGGCGACCCTATCAACCATGCTGACTATCACCATCAGCTCTACACCATGACCGACCCAACGTACACGGGCCGGGTCACGGTGCCAGTTTTGTGGGACAAGCAGCGCAGCGCCATCGTCAACAACGAATCCGCCGATTTGCTACGCATCTTCAACCGCGCTTTCGATGAGCTGACGGGCAATGATTTGGACTTCTATCCAGACGATTTGCGCAGCGTCATCGATGATGTGAACGATGACGTGTACGACCACATCAATAACGGCGTTTACAAATCGGGTTTTGCCACGGATCAGCAGGTCTATGAAAAGCACGTCACGGCCTTGTTCGATGCGCTAGAGCGCATGGAGACGCGGCTTGGGGAGCATCGCTATTTGGCGGGTGAGTGGCTGACCGAAGCGGATATTCGCCTTTTCACCACGCTGATTCGCTTCGACGCGGTCTACTTCGGTCACTTCAAGTGCAATTTCAAACGTATCGAAGATTATCCCAATCTCTCCAACTACGTACGCGAGCTATACCAATGGCCGGGCGTGGCCGATACGGTCAATATGGATCACATCAAACGCCACTACTATTACAGCCACGACACGATCAACCCGACGCGTATCGTGCCGGCGGGCCCATGGCTGGACTTCATGCGTCCTCACGACCGTGAACGTTTGCCGGGGCAGGGAATACGTCGGCACTCACGTCCCCAGTGATGCACATATTAAAAAGGGCCACCCGCTTGGGTGGCCCTTTTTTGATCGACTATACGCTACGGGGCGATGATGCCACTCTGCGCAAAGTGGCCCATCGCTAGCGTGTCACTCGTCGGCATCGACGGCGTCACGGGTCGTTTGCCAAGCGCTTTGGGCACCCTCTTTGGTGCTCTGCCAAGCGTCTTGCGCGTTAGCTTTGGTCTGCTCCCACCAGTCGCGATCATACGTGGGGAAGGATTCGACGTCCTCGGCCGTCGCATCCAGCATGATGCGGTGCTCGGTGTCACCATCATCTTCGGTGTGCGTTTCCAGAGTGAACTGGTCAGCCTCGACCACGACTTCGCGTCCGCCCAGACCCAGCACATCGCCGCTTTCGATGACCAGTGCTGAAATACGCATCTCTTCATCGAAGAGAATATCGTCGACTTCACCGATCTCTTCCTCAGAGCCGTCGGCAAAGAACACTTCTGCATCAAGAATGTCGTCGGCCGAATACATGCCCTGGGGTTCCGTTTGCGCTTGGACGCCAAACGCCATGCCGCCGAATAGGGCAGTCGTAATTGCAGTCGTCAGAATCGATTTACGCATAGCTTCTCTCCATGTGGCTATCAAGAGGTAGCGTCATGCTACCTGTGAGTGAATTCGGTATGTGAATTCGTAGGGAAGGGACGTGGAAAGTGGAGGGGCTTAGAGCCCGTTCGCCCAGTCATCCGCACGGCGCTCGGCCTCTGCGCGCTCCAAGCCATATTTCTGTTGGAGCTTACCAACGAGTTGGTCTTTCTTGCCGCCGATTTGCGTCAGTTCATCATCGGTCAGTTCGCCCCAGCTGGCGCGAGCTTTACCTTTCATTTCCGTCCATCTGCCTTCGATCTGATCCCAGTTCATGTGCATCACTCCTTGAAGTTCGTGAACGTCATCGGGCACCTTTCAGGTTAGACGACATAGTCACATGTGCAAGCCCCGGTATTGATATGGGTTAAATCAAAAAGACTGGTCAGAACCCATTGGCGGTGTTAGGATGCGCCCTCCTCGCATGTGTTGACCCCTCCATCACGACGATAAACGTTCTTCACTGACGCTGAGCCTGATGTGCCACGCCAGTCGAAACGTTTGCGGGAACATCTCATTCATTGCAGATGTTCATTGCTGTGAAGATGGCGCGCCTCCAGCATTTCACCAAACGGGTGAAATCGGCGCAGAAGGTCGCCACAGCGGTTGGCCCGCAACGCGGTGTTGCCAACCGAATGCTAGGTGCGACCGGCGTCTCCGACTCCACTGATGACGATATCCGCTATGCGGAGCCTTGTTCTTTTGCTGCGCACCGTTATGCGCTGCATAAAACAGAGTCAGAGACGCTTACGATGTTTTTTGCCGGTTCAGCCGGCCTACCAAGGTGTGATTAATGACCTCGACTTCTGTCGCCTCGCCGAGCTTCGGCGATCTGGCTCTATTGCCTGCCGTTCTGTCTGCTGTTGAAGCACAGGGCTACGAAACTCCTTCGCCTATTCAGGCGCAGACGATTCCTGCGTTGCTGGAAGGCCGCGATATGCTGGGCCAAGCACAAACCGGCACCGGCAAAACCGCCGCCTTCGCACTGCCGCTGCTGTCGCGTCTCGACATGCAGCGTCGCGAGCCCCAAGTACTGGTACTCGCACCGACCCGCGAACTTGCTCAGCAGGTCGCCGTCTCTTTTAGTAAATATGGTCAGAATCTTCAGGGCTTGGAAGTCGCTACCCTGTGTGGCGGTCAAGAGTACCGTGAACAGCTAGGCGCGCTGAAGCGTGGCGCGCAAGTGGTCGTCGGCACGCCGGGCCGTGTGATCGATCACCTGGATCGTGGCAGCTTGAAGCTGGACGGCCTCTCGGCGCTGGTGCTCGACGAAGCCGACGAAATGCTGCGCATGGGCTTTATCGACGACGTCAAACGCGTGGTTGCCGATACCCCGAAAGATGCTCAGCGCGTGTTCTTCTCGGCCACACTGCCGACGGAAATCGAGCGCATCGTCAACCGTTATCTGGTCAACCCGGTGAAGGTCGCGATTGAATCGCGTACCACGACGGGCGAAAACATCGAACAGCGCATCGTGCGCGTGGACGGTGGTGCCAAGCTGGAAGCGTTGTCGCGTATTCTTGAAGTCGAGCCGGTCGATGCCGCGATCGTCTTCGTGCGCACCCGTGCGGCCTGTACCACGCTGGTCGAGCAGTTGACCGCTCGTGGCGTCAACGCTGCTGGCCTGTCCGGTGACCTGGATCAGAGCCTGCGCGAGCGCACCATTACCCGCTTGAAGCGTGGGAAAGTCGACGTGCTGATCGCGACCGACGTAGCGGCCCGTGGCCTCGACGTTCCGCGTATCACCCACGTCATCAACTACGACCTGCCGCAGGATGCAGAAGCCTACACCCACCGTATCGGTCGTACCGGTCGTGCGGGCCGTAGCGGCATTGCGATCACTTTCGCGGGCTTCCGTGAAGGCCGCAAGGTGGGCTGGATGGAGCAGGCTACCGGTCAGAAAATGACCGAAATGCCGCTGCCTGACGAAGCCGCTATTCGCGCTCACCGTGACGACGTGTTCCATCACCGTGTAGTGGCGGCACTGACCAAAGGTGCTGAAGAGCAGCGCGCACTGGTCGAGCGTCTGGTGGAAGAGGGGCATGACGCCGTTGAGCTGGCCTGTGCGTTTGCCGCCATGGCCCGTGCCGACGAAGCGCCGATCGGTCGTCTTCAGGCACCGCGCAAAGAGCGTGCCCCGCGCGATGGCGCACCGGGCAAGCCGGGTGGTGCCCGTCGCGAGCGCTCCAGTGCGCCCAGCGAAGGCATGACCCGCTACCGCGTCTCCGTGGGCCATAAAGACGGCGTGAAGCCGGGCCAACTGGTCGGTGCGCTGGCGAACGAGGGCGGTATCGAAGGCGCGCGTATCGGCCGTATCGATATCCGTAATGCCTTCTCCGTGGTCGAGCTGCCCAGCGGTCTGCCTTCCACCATCCTGGCGAAAATGGCTCGTGCCCGTGTGGCCGGTCGCCCGCTGGAAATCAGCGAAGACCGTGCGCCGGAACGCGCACCGCGCCGTCGTCGTGACGATGGCGATGCGCCGGTTCGCCGTCGCGAACGTGCGTAACTCAGCGCTAGGCGCTGGATAGCGCCTGATCGGTGAGTCACCTCCCCCTATGCCACTGGCCCTGTGCCTGCTGGCGTAGGGGGATTTTTTTTGGCTACGCTAAACGTTCATTACCTCGATACAAGGAGCCTGCATGGACGCTGCGCTACACGAATGGAACCTGTCACCCAAACAGGCCATTGCCCTTCAGTCACAGCTCGCCCAACGGTTGGAGAGCCGTGATCGCCTCGACCCGGTAAGGTATATCGCGGGGGTGGATATTGGCTTTGAGGAAGGGGGTGCGGTAACGCGGGCGGCAGTGGTGGTGTTGACGTGGTCGCCCGAGGCGGCTCCTCAACTGCCAGTGGTCGAGCAGGTGGTGCATCGCGAACCTACCCGCATGCCCTATATTCCAGGATTGCTGTCGTTTCGTGAAATCCCCGCCGCCCTAGGGGCATTTGCCAAGCTTAAGACTCAGCCACAGCTGGTGATGGTCGATGGCCAAGGCATCGCTCACCCTCGGCGCTTGGGCGTAGCCGCGCACTTGGGGCTTTGGCTCGATCTGCCTACCATCGGTATCGCCAAGTCGCGCTTAACCGGCACGCATGCAGCGGTCGGAGACGCGCGAGGCGATTGGGTGCCGCTCCTGGCCGGGCAAGAGGTCATCGGTGCCGTGCTGCGCTCGCGGGCGAACGTCAAGCCGGTATTCGTCTCGCCGGGGCATCGGCTGTCGCTGGATACCTCCCTTGAGTGGGTGATGCGCTGCCTTGGGCGAACCAAGCTGCCCGAGCCGACCCGGCTGGCAGATCGGCTGGCGTCACGGCGAGATCAACAGAAGCGTTAAATAAAACTGATAAAACGCTGCAGCAGGCTGGTCGCTTCTGGCGTCTCGCTAATTTCACTGAGTAGCTGGTCTGGGTCGTCACCCTGGTCGCGCAGGGCAGCGCGCTGACGCTCGATGTAGGCACGCATGACGGGCGGTGAGAACTCCGGATGGAACTGCACGCTCCATTGGCGCGGCCCGTAGCGAAGCGCTTGGTGGGCGTCGTGGCAGTTGTGAGCCAGAATGGTGGCGCCATGGGGTAGCTGCATCACCGACTGGGCATGGGTAAGGTGCGCGTCGAAATGCCCAGGTAGCTGACTAAAGAGGGGGTCCTTCAGGCCGGCTTGGGTCAAGCGCACCGTGCGCGTGCCCGATTCGCGCCCGGCGGGGTGGTAGTCGCTGACGCCACCAAAGGCCGCCGCCATGAGCTGATGACCATAGCATACGCCCAGCAGCGGCAGGTTATCGGCTAGCGCCTGCTGCAGCCACGGCTTGAGCGCCTCGCTCCAGGGGGGCTGCTCGCTCACCATGCTATGCGAACCGGTGATCACGGCACCGACGATGTCGTCCGGAGGTGTCGCCGTTAGCCGCGCATCCCACACCTTGAGCGTCACGCCCTCGGGAAGCGCCTCGTGTAACCGGTGAATGAACAGCTGCTCGAAATCACCGTGCTGGTCGACCACTTCAGGGAACGCATCCCCGGTTTTGATGATGACTAAAGAGGCCATGGCATTCTCGTTATCGTATCGCGGCGGTGGAAAGATAGCCGAATCAGGTCATTCCGCTGTAAGCTGAAACGTCTTGTTTGACGACCGTTTTACCATACATTAGGAGCTTGATATGCAACAGATTACACGTGCAGGCGCGCCGATGGACGTGGCGGGCACGCTACCAGCCGTTGGTCAAACGGCCCCAGCCATGACGCTGACCAACAGCGACTTGGAAGACGTCACGCTGGCCACCTATCAGGGTAAGCGTAAGGTGCTGAACATCATTCCCAGCGTCGATACCCCGACCTGCGCGATGTCCACCCGGCGGTTCAACGAGCTGGCCTCCAAGTTGGACAACACCATCGTTCTCGTCGTATCCGCAGACCTGCCGTTCGCCGCGAAGCGCTTCTGCGGGGCCGAAGGGCTGGATAACGTTGAAACACTCTCAACTTTCCGCCATCGGGAGTTCCAGGAAGCGTGGGGCGTGGCGCTAAGTAACAACAGCATGGAAGGGCTGTGTGCCCGCGCGGTCGTCGTACTGGATGCAGACAACCGCGTGCTACATAGCGAGCTGGTGAGTGAGCTGAAAAACGAACCGGATTACGAGGCGGCGCTGGCGGTGCTCAACGCTTAACCTGGTCGCGCCCCCGTTGGGCAGCCGCCACCAGCGCGCTGATGAGGCGCTGCTGGGGGCGGTTGAAAATCAGCCACTCGGGGTGCCACTGCACGCCGATGAGAAAATCGTGGGCTTCTGATTCGATGCCCTGTACCAGCCCGTCGCGGTCACGAGCGACGATTTGAATGCCTTCCCCCGCCCGATTGACGGCTTGATGATGCAGGCTGTTCACCCGGCACCAGGTCACGCCCAGCAGTTGATACAGCTGGCTGCCGCCGACGATGTCGACCGTTTTGCGAGGTAGTACGGTACGGCGCCGTTTTAGCCCTTCATGGGTCGTGTAGATGTCGGGGTCCAGCGTGCCGCCCAAATGGACGTTGATCAGTTGCGCTCCGCGACAAATGCCCAGCACCGGCGTATTTTGCGGAATGAACCGGTTGAGCAGGCTCAGTTCCAGTTCGTCCCGGGCAGGGTCCAGGCGCACGTCGAGCTGGACTTCGCCGCCGTAAAGTTGCGCTTGAATATCGTCGCCACCGCCGATGATCAGCCCGTCCAGATGCTCGGGCATGGGGCGAGAGGGGGACAGGCGCAGCGGTTTACCGCCATGCCGCCAGACGGCAAACCAGTCAAAGCACCAGGCAAGCTGGCTTTTACGATCCGAGGTGGTGATTCCAATCAGCGGTCGAGGCATGCAGTGGGCGTCTCGTCTGTCTGTGAGAATAAGCGGGGGTTAGGCGTTGCCGAATGGCTTCAAGAGCGCGGCTTTCAAGCGTGCCCACCAGGGCTTGCTGTGCTCGGCGATGTACTCATCGCAGCGGGCGCGCAATACCTTGTCATCGGCGGCTAACTTCTCGACCTCCACCCAGCGATTCCACTCTACCACCGACCCCCAGCCTGGCTGGGAGAGCTGGGCATTGGGCAGGCGGTAGTGAAAGGTCGGGCGCGGCTTGGTGAGTTCGCCATGCAGCAGCTCGTGGGGGTGGTCGGGGCGCAAATGGGCAAACAGCGGCAGCAGGTCGAGCTCTCGGTTGCGGGTGGGGTTGTAG
Source organism: Halomonas meridiana (assembly GCF_009846525.1). Classification (NCBI taxonomy): domain Bacteria; kingdom Pseudomonadati; phylum Pseudomonadota; class Gammaproteobacteria; order Oceanospirillales; family Halomonadaceae; genus Vreelandella; species Vreelandella aquamarina. The sequence goes on from NZ_CP024621.1 coordinate 937,769, forward strand.
TGCAAGTAGTCGTCGATGAAGGTGTCCAAATCCGGCTGGTAGCGGGCGTCCAGGACTTTCAGGGCGTACTCTTTATGAAACGGGTTGGCGTGGGGCAGCACTTCGCGCGTAATGTCGACTTTGATCTCTTCGCGCAGCCAGCTAGCCAGCAGCAGATACGCCCGCATCATGGCCAGCAGGTAATCCACCTCCTGGCGCTCTACCTCGGGATTGAGGTGCAGGCCAAAGCCATAGAGCAGGCTGGCATCGGTGCCTTTGGCCCCTTTTTCCCGCAGCGTTTCGAAGAGCGTATCGAGGGTGTCCAGTTCATCCCAGGGAATGGGCGGACAGACGATCTCGGTGGGCACCAATCCGGTCACCATATCGCCGATCAGCTCGCGGGTTTTTTGGTGGAACTCGACCCGGCGCTGATGCTGCTGGCGCGCCCATTCGCTATCGCTTTCATGATGCTCTTCCAGCAGCGCTTTATCGGGGTGGGCATACTGGGTATCCAGTTCGATGCCGAACTCTCCCCACCGCGTGCCCTCCACCTGTAGCCGATGGGGGCTGACCACGTTAAGCTCCCCCCCAAACAGCGTGCGCACCAGTTCGGCCGTCTCGCGGGGCGGTAGGCCAGCGAACTCGATTTCGACACCGACACAGCGAGTCTGGCCATCTTTATTTACGCGTTTGGGTGGGGCTTGCAGCGTCATCTCGGTATCCTTGAGGTGAACGTTTGAAGGGCCAGCCTATCACAATCACGCGTTGAGGCTGAGCGTCATCAACGTGGTCAACGTCAATCACCGGTACCCGTGGCCGGTCTATGTCGGGAGTAACGTGTGCGACAGCACTGGATAACCAAGATCATCGTCGGCGTGGTGCTCAGCCTGCTGCTGAACGCGCCAGCGCTTGCGCAGGGTGTGTCTCTGCCGAATCTGACCGGTAACGATTCGTCGGAGCAGGCGGAGGTGAGCAACGAGGATTTTCAACGGTCGCTGAGCGACGTGATCTCGATGCTCGAAAACGAAGAGCAGCGCACCGCGCTGCTGGCGTCGTTACGCGAGCTGCAGGTGAGTACCGATGCCGCAGAGGAGGATGGCGTCGTCCGCCAGGGCCTGCTGGGGGCGCTGGCCGACACGCTGACCGACATCGGCGAACAGGCCCAGGCGGGGGATTCTCCCATCGACGAGTGGTCTCGCCAGCTCGTGCAGGGGGCCGATGATTTACGCGCGTTGAACGATGACGCTGACCAGGGCGAAGCCATTCGCGCGGTGGCCGACGGTGCAGTGTTGGCCTTCGTTTGGAGCGTGCTGCTGGTCGTGATGATTGCCTTTGGCCGTTTGGTCGCCACGCGTCGTCACTGGCCGCTGGACCTTCCCCGTGACCCCAAAGCGTGGCTGCTGGCGGTGCACTTTTTGCGTCGCATGCTGCCGTGGACGCTGGCCTTTGCCATTACGCTTGGTATCGGGCAAATCCTCCCCTACAGCCCCGGTCGCGCCGTGGTGCTCGTGGTGGCTTACATCTGCCTGTGCGGCCGGGCACTCTCGGTGGTATTTGAGACCGTCATCGCCTTCTTCAGCCGTGGGCATCGCTTCCCGGCGGTGCAGGTGCTGCAACACAAAGCGCTGCGCGGTCTGTTTGTCATCGGCGCACTGATTGCCTTGGGCGATGCGGTGAACTCCACGCGGCTGGTCGAGCTGCTGGGGGCCGAACTCTCCAGCCTCGTGTCGGTGCTGGCCAACATGCTGGCTGCGCTCTTGTCGGCTCGCTTTATCTTCAAATTCCAACGGCCGATTCGCCATCTGATTTGCAACCGGCCCTATAAGCAGCGCCGCGATGCCAGCACCGCCGTCGAGATGATTCGTGCCCTGGGGGGGCTTTGGCATATCCCCGCGCTACTGATGGTGGGTGGTTCGCTGCTGGCGATCTTCATTACCGTGGGCGATGTAGGCACGGCCCTGGCACGCTCCATCGTCTCTGCCAGTTTACTGGTGTTGACGCTGGTGGTGACCGGCCTGCTGCGCCGTCAAGCGGAGCGGCTCAACAAACGCCGCCACCGTCGCCGCTTCAGCCAGTACCGCAAACGTTTGGAGCGCTTTGGTTTCGTACTGGCACACCTCTGTGCGTGGATGGTCTTTGCCGAGCTCTCCATGCAGGTGTGGGGTGGCTCGCTGTTTGGCCTGGGGCAGCAGGCCGTCGCGAGCGCCCGGATCGGGCAAGCGCTGGTGAGCCTGGGGGCGACGATCCTACTGGCTTGGCTGGTGTGGATCTTTGCCGATACGGCCATTCAGCGGGCGCTGACGTCGTCGGCTCGGTCGCGCGGCCGGCGGGTGAATCAGGCAAGGGCGCAGACCATCACGCCGATGATTCGCAACGTCATTTTCGTCGCCATTCTGATCATCGCGGTGATTGCGGGGCTAGCCAATCTCGGGGTGAACGTCACGCCGCTGCTGGCCGGTGCCGGTGTGATCGGTCTGGCCATCGGTTTTGGTGCGCAAACCCTGGTGCAGGATTTGATCACCGGTATTTTCATCCTCATCGAAGACTCGCTGGCGGTGGACGACTTCGTCCAGATCAACGGCCACATGGGCACGGTAGAAGGGTTGACGCTGCGCACCGTGCGGCTGAGAGACCTGGATGGCGTGGTGCACATCATCACCTTCAGTCGTATCGAGTCGATCCACAACATGTCACGCCAGTTCGGCATCGCGCTAATGCGTATTCGTATTCCTTACGACATGAAAATCGACGATGCGATTACTCTGATGCAGGAGACCGCCCAGGAGCTGCGTAAAGACCCGATGATGCGCCACTACATCTGGTCGCCGCTGGAGATGCAGGGCGTGCAGGGCTTTGAAGAGGGCTGCCCGATTTTGCGGATGCGTTTTCGCACCGCGCCGGAAATGCAGTGGGATGTCTCTCGTGCCTTCAATCTGTTGCTGAAGCAGCGCATGGAAGCACAAGAGATCGACCTGGGCGTGCCGCGTTTGAGTGTCAGCATGGAGGCGCGCTCCGAGTCGCGCATGGAGGACACCTCCGGTACCGATCTAAGCCTGGAGCGGGGTGAGGAGGGCGCTTCCTCCTCGGCAGACGAGGCGCATAAAAAGCCGGCGCCGCCGAAGCCCGCGCCGCGCCCCACTCAGGCGGAAATTCGCCAAGACGAGCGGGAGCGCCGCGGCGCGTCAACCCAGGCCAAGCCCCACGCTCAAGGCAAACCCCAGAGCGAGGCCTATGCCCGCCCCCACGGTGAAAACGGCGATGAGTAACCATGGCCCGCGCAGGCGGCGCCAGCGGTTGTAGAGTGACACCGCATGGCTGACGCGATCGACCAGCTCATCGTGGCGGGAGATCGCGTGATCCGGCGGCAGAGAGAAGTCGTTGGCCACGTCGCCCTGCCAATGGGCACCGTGGGTCAGACCTAAGCGAGCGCGCAGGCGGCCAATGTCGCTCAGCGTATGATGTAGCGTGTCGTAGGTTTCCCGGTGAGGCGGCACGGCGAGCACGGACGTGGCATCCTGGCGCAGCGCACTATTGGGGCAGCGGGCCACGGCGCTCTTGATCTGCTGGTCGTTGGCATCCGGCGTCAGAGCGAGGCGTTGGTACAGGTCGCGCATAATCCAGGGAGTCTCTCTCCAAGCGTAACGATTAGTAGGTTTGCATCAGATAATCATAGGCATTTTTGATGCGCTGAAAACGCGCCGACGCCAGCGCCACCTGATGCTCGCTCTCGGAGTAGAAACGATCCGGGTGATGGAGCTGGGCCATGCGACGATACGCGCGGCGCACATCGGTTTTGCTGGCACCAGGGGTCAAGCCCAGCACGGCTAACGCGCGGGTGGTGCGATCGGGCGGCGGCGGGCTACTTCGCTGCTGGCGGCGTCGCGCCTCTTCCTGGCGCGCCTGCTCTTGACGCTGGCGCTCTTGCCGGGCCTGCTCCTGGCGGGCTTGCTCGGCTTTGGCCTGGTCGGCGCTGGACTGCTCCGCTCGGGCCTTGGCGCGGCGAGCCTCCTCTTTTTGCTGCTTTTTTTCCTGCTGCTTCTGCTTCTTTTCTTGCTGTTTGTCGGTTTTGGAACGCTGTTGCTGCTCGGCCTTCTCTTGCGACGCTTTCTCGCGCTGAGCGGCGTCGGCCTCCTCCTGCGCTTTGTGGGCATAGTAGGCCGGGTCGTGGGTTTGCCAGTAGGCGTCGCGGCTGGGATCCTCCGGCGGGCGCAGCGGCTTGCCGGTCAGCTCTTGGAACAGGGTGCCCAGGGTCGTGGGCGTCACGTTTAACAAATCGGCTAAAAACCGCAGAATGTAATGATTGGCCAACGAAATATCGCCGTCGTCCGTCGCCACGGTAATCGCTTGGTGCATCACACTCAGGCTACGCTCTTTAGAGCACTCTTTGCGTACCACCTCGGCAGCCAGTTGGATGGCATGCAGATCTTGGCTGTGGGCAATGCTCATCACGGGCCCCAGTTCGTGCCCATGGCGAAACTGCGCCGTCACCTGGGCCAAGCGGCGGCGCCGCTGACCTTCCGAGACGTGCTGGCGGTGCACCAGCACCCACCCCAGCAGTAGCAGGGTAGCCGTATCCACTTGGCTGCGGCTTTTGAGCAGCAGCAGCTCAAAGGGTGAAAAACGGGCGATGGACATTCCCTAGCTCCAAGGCGAAGTAGTAAACCGTAGCCTCTGTATAGCAGACCACTATGGCGAATTAACCATGGTATATCATCGTGTTTGGCAATGAAGTAGGAGATTCGTGAGGTGATCAACGTTGAGCGTAAAAATAGCTTCCAGCTGCGCCTGTCGCGGCGATTGAAAGAGGAAACCTCGCATACGCTCGATGTCTACTTATTCGTGCCCAAAGAGCTTGGATTGAGCACCCACGTCATCTCCGAAGAGGCATTTTACCATGGCGCGATCAGCGTCTCGCGGACCTACTACAGCGACGAGTACCACCTGCCGCTGGTGCACAGTCGGCTCGCCAGCCGCAATCAGCTAGGCAGCGACTCTTACCGCTTGAGCCTTAGCCTTTACGCCTACCAATACGTGGGAGCACTGGAGCGCACCACGCAAACGCTGCTCTCCGACGCCCGCAAGCTGCGTCGTGAACCGAGCGATGACCCCGCCGCCTGGCAAGAGAAAGCCGACGCGCTGAGCGAGCAGCTCGCCGAGATGAGCGATCTGAGCGACGGCATTCTCAAACGCCTGCGGCGCAACCCACCCAGCGACGAACGGCTCTACAAGTACTTTGCCAATATCGATAACTACCTCTCTTGGTTCACGGAGCAGCAGCTATTGGCGCTCGTTGCCCACATGCCGAGGGGAGGGGCGTTCAGCGAGATCAAGCGGCGCTTCATTACCATTTGCCAGCGCGAAGGGGAGTACCGAGAGGCCCAGGAGTATAACGCCGAGCGGGTGGTGGACGACCCGACCCGCATGTCGAATAAAATGCGTCTGCTACGGCGGCTCATCGAACACCCCATCACCCTCAAGCAGCGAGCCCTGGAGCTGGGCAGCGGCGAACAAAAGGCAGTGAAAGCCCTGGCCACGGCGGTGGTGATGGCCTTCGTCTCGCTGGGCGTACTGCAACTGCGCAGCGCCTTGGGCGATATCACCGCGCTATTCGTACTGGCCATGGCGCTGCTCTATGCGCTGCGGGAGGTGTTCAAAGACGACCTGCGTAATACGCTATGGCGTTGGCTGCGCCGTGGCCGCCCCAAATGGCGCCGCCAGTACATCGACCCCACCCGTAACGCCCTGGTGGGGCGGCAGCTTGAGTGGTTCGACTACAAACGCTACGCCGCGCTGGATCGTGACATTCAACAGATGCGACGGCGCACCGTCGCCCAGCGGGACGAAGTGGTGATGCACTACCGCTCCAGCTCGCACATGTCGCCCACCCGTTTTCTCAGCGGTTACGAACACACCCGCGAAACGCTGCATATCGACCTCTCGATGCTGACTCGCCTAATGAGCAAAGAGAAGCACCACATCTACCGTTTAAAAGAGGGCCAAGCGGTGCGGGAAAGCGTCGAGCGCCGCCATCTTTTTAATCTAGTGGTGCGCGAAACCGGCAGTGAAGATTCTCCCTACCTTGCCCGTTGGAAAGTCGCGGTGAGCCGCTCGGGCATCGTGGATGTCGAGCAAGTGGCCGAAAACCGCGATGACTAATCGCTTCTTGTGTCGTTGAATGCGACTAAAAGCTAATAAGTAAACGTTTACTCTAATAACGTAAACGTTTACTTTTTTGCCCAGGCGCCGGTCGAAACGGCTGGTGAAGTGATACACGAACACGCTTGGGAGAGAGCGATGACACTACGAGTCACCGTGTGGGGCGAAAACGTCCACGAGCAAACCAACGAGGTGGTAGCACGCATTTACCCAACCGGCATGCACCAGTGCATCGCCGATGGGTTGAATGAGTCAGAGGCGCTGTCCGCCACCGCCGTCACGCTGCAAGACCCAGAGCAAGGTCTTAGCGAGGAGACGCTGGAGAATACCGACGTGCTTCTGTGGTGGGGCCATGCCGCCCACGGCGACGTGCTGGAAGAGACCGTTGATCGGGTGCAAAAACGCGTGCTGCAGGGCATGGGCTTGATCGTGCTGCACTCCGGCCACTACTCCAAAATCTTCAAACGGCTGATGGGGACTACCTGCTCGCTGAAATGGCGGGAAGCCGGCGAGCGTGAGCGCCTTTGGGTCGTGAATCCTGGGCACCCCATCGTGCAAGGTCTGGGGGATTATCTAGAGCTGCCCCATACCGAAATGTACGGCGAGCCCTTCGCGGTGCCGAATCCGGATGAGGTGATTTTCATCAGCGCCTTCGAGGGTGGCGAAGTATTCCGCTCCGGCCTGACCTACAAGCGTGGCAACGGCAAGATTTTCTACTTCCGCCCCGGCCATGAAACCTACCCGATCTACTACGACGAGCAGGTGAAACGGGTGCTCAAAAATGCCGTTGTCTGGGCACAGCCGGAAGGCTCCCGTTGGATCGATAGCTGCCCCAACGTGCCCGCCGACCAGGCGCCCAACCCGGTCGAGATCAAAGGTGAAAGCTTGCACAAACCCGGCGAGGAGGGCTTCAAATGATTCGTATCGCAATTATTGGCGCAGGCAGCATGGCGGGCGAACACGCCAAGCACTATGGCCGCATCGAAGGCGTTGAGGTCGTGGCGGTTTGCGATCGCGACTATCCCAAAGCCCAGGCGTTTGCCGAGCGCCACGGCATTGCCGATGTGTATCAAGACTTGGACGCCATGTTGGCCCGGGACGATATCCACGCGGTGAGCAACGTCACCCCGGATGGCGTGCACAAGGTCACGTCGCTGGCTGCCATTGCCGCAGGTAAACACATTCTGTGTGAAAAGCCCCTAGCCACCAACGCCGAGGATGCCCATGAGATGGCCGCCGCCGCCCAGGCCGCCAACGTCATCAACATGGTCAACTTGAGCTACCGGGACGCCCCTGCCATTCAGCACGCCCGCGCACTCGTCACCGGCGGCGCCATTGGCACCGTGCGCCATGTGGACGCCAGCTACCGCCAAAGCTGGCTGGTGAGCAACGCCTGGGGCCGCTGGGATCAGGAGAGCCAATGGCTATGGCGGCTCTCGGAAGCCCACGGCAGCAAAGGCGTACTGGGGGATGTGGGTGTACACATCGTCGATTTCGCCAGCTTCCCAGTGGGGGACATCACCCGCGTCAACTGCGAACTCACCTGCTTCGATAAAGCGCCGGATAACCGCATTGGCGACTACGTGCTGGACGCCAACGACACCGCGCTGATGCGCGTACGCTTTGCCAACGGTGCCATGGGTACTATCCAAGCGACCCGCTGGGCCACTGGCCACCACAACTCGTTAACGCTGAGCGTTCACGGTGATAAAGGCGCCATCCGCGTGGATCTGGATGCCTCCAAAGACGAGGTACAGGTGTGCCTGAACGACGATGTGCATCCTGCCCGCTGGAGCACCGTTAAAGCGCCGCCCACGCCCAGCATTTATCAGCGCTTCATCGAGAGCATTCGCACGGGGGAGAACGACCAGCCCGATTTTGCTCGCGGTGCGGCCATTCAAACCGTGCTGGACGCCTGCTTCGTTTCTAGTCAGGAAGATCGCAGCATGGCGATTGCCAGCTAACGAGCACGTTGCAACACGCATCTTTAAACGTACGACACCCAATAACAAAATGAGGACGCGACGATGCGCCAACCACTGAAAACACCGCTGCTACTGCTGACCCTGCTGCCCACGGCGCTGCCTGCCATGGCCGCCGAAATTACCGTTGCCTGCGGCGACGGTGGGGCGGCGGATTTCTGCCCCGAGCTCTCCCAGCGCTGGGCCGAGGCCAACGGCCACCAGGTCAATATCGTCACCACGCCTGCATCGGCCACCGAAAAATTGTCGCTCTACCAACAGTTGTTGGGCAGCCAATCCCAGGATGTCGACGTGCTGATGGTGGATATCGTCTGGCCGGGCCTGCTGGCCGAGCACTTGGTAGATTTGCACGATTACCTGCCGGAAGGCGCAGCAGAAGGCTTTATTCCCTCGCTGATGGAGAACAACACCGTGCAGGGCAAGCTGGTCGCGCTGCCCTGGTTTACCGATGCCGGGCTGCTCTACTACCGCCACGACCTGCTTGAGCAGTACGGCGCTGACGTGCCGCAGACCTGGCAAGCGCTCACCGACACTGCTCGACGCATTCAAAACGCCGAACGGGAAGCGGGCAACGAGCGCATGCATGGTTTCGTCTTTCAAGGGCGCGCTTACGAAGGGCTGACCACCAACGCGCTGGAGTGGGTGGCGAGCTACGGCGGCGGTACGTTCGTGGATGCCGAGGGGCAGGTCACGGTGAACAATCCCCAGGCGGTGGAAGCGCTGGCGTTAGCGGCTTCTTGGGTGGGGGATATCAGTCCAGAAGGTGTGCGTAACTACATGGAAGAGCAGGCTCGCGGCGTTTTCCAGGCGGGCAACGCGGTGTTCATGCGTAACTGGCCCTACGTGTGGTCGCTGGGCCAAGCGGACGGCACGCCGATTCAGAACAAATTCAGCGTGGCGCCGCTGCCCAGCGGGCCAGAGGGCGAGTCCGTCGCGACGCTGGGCGGCTGGAATTGGGCGGTGTCCCGCTATTCGGATGAGCCGCAGGCCGCCGCTGACCTGGTGGCTTATCTCACCGCTGAAGCGCAGCAAAAAGCCCATGCCATCGAGTTTGGCCGCAACCCCACGCGCCCAGCGCTGTACGAAGACGACGAGGTACTGGCCGCGCATCCGTTCATTGGCGAACTGTATGAAACGGTGATGAACGGTGTACCGCGTCCGGCCAGCGTCACCGGCGATGCCTACCCGCGAGTCTCCAACGCGATCTTCAACCGCGTGCACGATGCGCTGTCCGGCAGCGTCACGCCGGAGCAAGCGGTGCAGCAGTTGGATAGCGAGCTGGCGCGACTGGGACGGCGTGGCTGGTAGCGCTAGCGGCGTTAGCGTCCGTGCATTCAGCGCTTTTCGGCCCCGCTTTTTGTACAATCAGGGCCCGACTGGCTGAGGCATGGCATGAAACAGAACAAACCGAGCGCACAAACCGCCACCATTCGTGAAATTGCCCGGCGTGCCGAGGTCTCGATTGCCTCGGTAAGCCGGGCGCTGAACGGCAAGCCGGGGATCAGCGACGCGCTGCGCGACAAAATCCTCACCATCAGCCGTGAAGTGGCCTATCAGCCCAGCGCAGCGGCCCGGCAGCTCATCAGCGGCAAAGCCGCTGTCGTAGGAATCTCCCTTGGGCGGCAGGATATCGAGCTGCGCCCCTACTATATTCTGCTCTATCAACACCTGACCGTCGCGCTGCACCAGCAGGGCATGGTGCCGATCTTTTTCCACCACGACCAAACCCATGAGCTGCCCGAACGGGCGGGCGCGGCGATTTTGTTAGGGGAAACCGGGGAGGACGAGCGCCCAAGCGTACTGCGTGCGGCAGGCATACCGTTCGTGCGCATTGGCAATGCGGGGGAGGGCTTTTCGGTGGCCCCGGACGATGTCTCCGGGCTCTACCAGATCACTCAGCATCTGATCGAACAAGGGCGAACGCGGATTGCCTTCGTGGGCGGGGAGTTAGACGTGCCGCGCCCCCACAGCCGCCTTTCCGGCTATCAACAAGCGATGGCCGAGGCGGGGCTGAGCGAGCAGCTGCTGAACCTGCCTCATCGGTTTACCTCCGACTCCCTGACCAGCTACCGCCATCTCAATCGCTTTCTCAATCAGGAAGGCGCTGAGCAGCTACCGTTCGATGCGCTGGTCTGCGCCACCGACGAGCTGGCACTCGGCTGTGTCGCCGCGCTGGAAGATCGCGATATTCGTGTGCCCGAAGACGTGGCCGTTACCGGCTTTGACGACCTGCCTACACTAGCCACCGGATTAACGACGGTGCGCCAGGATATTGCAGCCATTGCGGCGATGAGTGTCGAGCTATTGAGCGAAGCGCTGGCGGGAAAAGCGCCCCGGCACGTGTCGCTGCCGGTGGCGCTGGTGTTACGAGAAACCTCTTAACGCCCTGGCAGCTGCTCCGGGCCGAAGGCATCGGGCAGCAGGCTGTCCATGGTGTAGGTTTTTAGCACTTCACCCTGCTTGGAGAGCACCATGATTTGCGTGCTGGGGGTAGCGAACTCGCGAATGCGCTGGCGGCAGTCGCCGCAGGGCGTGCAGAGATGCTCGCCAGGGCCCATGACGTATACCTTGGCAAGCTCACGCTGGCCGGCGGTAATCATGGCAGAGATGGCCGAGGCTTCGGCGCATAGCCCTTTGTAGTGGGCCACTTCCACGTTACTACCGGCAAACTGCTGACCATCCGGGCACTCCATGACGGCAGCGACCGGGTGGTTGGAGTAGGGCGCGTAGGCGTTGCCCAAGGTGGTCAACAGCGTGTCTACCAGGGCCTGATCCGCACGGCTCATGACGTTATCCTCTCAGTGGGCGCTTGTTCCCAAGCGGTTAAGCGTTGGCAGCGTCGTCGCGCAGAACGGTGTCGAGCGCAATCACCATCATGTCATTGAAGGTGGTTTGACGGTCGGCGCTGGAGAGCGAGTCGCCTTTCAGAATGTGGTCAGACACGGTGCAGATGGTCAGTGCGCGGGCACCGAACTCGGCAGCTACGCCGTACAGGCCAGCGGCTTCCATCTCGACGCCGACAATGCCGTAGCGCTTCATCAGCTCGGCCATGTCGGTTTGCGGGTTGTAGAATAGGTCCGCTGAGAAGATGTTGCCGACTTTGACCGGCACGTTCTGCGCTTTGGCGGCCGCAACGGCGTGGCTGGTCAGCTCGAAATCGGCGATGGCAGCAAAGTCGTGGTCGTTGAAGCGCATGCGGTTCACTTTGGAGTCGGTGCAGGCGCCCATGCCAATTACCACGTCGCGCACGTTGACATCGTCGCGTACCGCGCCGCAGGAGCCGACGCGAATGATCGACTTGACGCCGTAATCGGTAATCAGCTCTTTGGCGTAAATGGAGACGGAAGGAATACCCATACCGTGGCCCATTACGGAAATCTCGCGGCCTTTATAAGTGCCGGTGTAGCCGAACATATTGCGCACATCGTTCACTTGGCGCACGTTCTCCAGGTACGTATCCGCGATGTACTTGGCGCGCAGCGGGTCGCCGGGCATCAGTACGGTATCGGCGAAATCGCCCTTCTCGGCATTGATATGTGGGGTAGCCATGGAACACTCCTCTCTAAAAAATGTTTGGCCTGAATAACCCAATCAGTGGCATTCAGGCCGTGCACATAAGCGTGCTAATGGGGTTGTCGGCTTTTATGCCGCGTTCGGTAAAAAGCTCTCGCCATCGGCCATGGCATCGACGGCGAAGAACGCCGCGAGGGTTTGGCCAATGTCGGCGAAGGTGCCGCGCTCGCCCAGCGGGCCGGGGGTGAAGCCTGCGCCGCGTACCATGATTGGCACGTATTCGCGGGTGTGCTCGGTTCCTTCCCAACTGGGGTCGCAGCCGTGGTCGGCGGTGAGCAGCAGCAGGTCGTCGTCGTTAAGGGCGGCGAGCAGCTCCGGCAGGCGGGCATCGAAGTGCTCCAGCGCAGCGGCGTAGCCCGGCACGTCCCGGCGGTGCCCATAGACCGAATCGAAATCGACGAAGTTGGTCATGATCATGGTCGGGCGGTCGCTAGTTTCGTTGGCGGTTCGCGCCACTTCTGCCAGGGTGGCCTCCATCAACGCGTCGTGGCCGCTGGCTTTGACCTTGTGGGTAATGCCGCAGTGGGCGTAGATGTCGGCGATCTTGCCAATCGACACCACTTCACCGCCGGCTTCAGCCAGCTTTTGCAGCACGGTGGGGGTCGGCGGCTCGATGCTGTAGTCGCGGCGATTGCCGGTGCGGGCAAAGCTTTCGCGGTCGTCGCCGATAAACGGGCGGGCGATCACACGGCCAATGTTGTAGGGCTCCAGCAGTTCGCGAACGGTTTCGCACAGCTTGTAGAGGCGCTCTAGGCCAAAGTGCTCTTCGTGGGCGGCAATCTGGAACACGGAGTCCGCCGAGGTGTACACGATAGGTTTGCCGGTGGCGATATGCTTTTCGCCCAGGCGGGCAATGATTTCGGTGCCCGAGGCGTGGCAGTTGCCGATTACGCCGGGCAGGTCTGCCTGCTCGACGATGCTGTCCAACAGCGCTTGGGGAAAACTATCGGTTTTGTCGCTGAAGTAACCCCAGTCGAAGCGCACCGGCACACCGGCAATTTCCCAGTGGCCGGAAGGGGTGTCTTTCCCGCTGGAGATCTCTTTGGCGTGGGCGTAAGCGCCGTTCAACTGCTCGGGCAGGCTGACGCCTTCCGCCACGCTACCGGTGGCATCCCGGTGGGCGTGGAACAGGCCGAGCGCGGCCATATTGGGGAGCTTCAACGGGCCGGAACGCTCGGCGGTATCCGCTTCGCCACGGGCGCAAGCAGCGGCGATGTGGCCTAGAGTGTCGGCACCCTGGTCGCCAAAGGTCGCGGCGTCTGGCGCGCTACCGATTCCAAAAGAGTCGAGTACTAAGACAACGGCACGGCGCATTAGGCTTCTCCTCGGAAGGTCTCTTGCAGCAGGGTGTCGGCGGTGGCCTCGGCGTCACCGAGGGTGACCGCCGCGCGTAGCTGGGCGGCGGCACGAGCGGCGGCCTCTTCGGTGCGGGCGTGGACGATAGCCAGCGGGCGCTGGCTATCCACGCGGTCGCCGATTTCGACGATATCGCTAAAGCCGACGCTGTGATCGACGCTGGCGTCGTTACGCAGGCGACCGCCGCCCAGTTCCACCACGCTCATGCCCACGGCGCGGGTATCGAAGCGCTGGACGATGCCGCTCTGCTCGGGGTACACCGCTTGAATCACCGGGGCGGTGGCCAGGTAGCTGTCCGAGCGCTCCATAAAGTCGGCAGGGCCGCCCAGTTCGCGCACCATGCGAGCGAAGACCTCCGCCGCCGCGCCAGAGGTGAGCGCTTTATCCAGCTTGGTGAGGGCTTCTTCGCGGTTGGCCACCAGTTTGCCCGCAATCAGCATCTCAACGGCGAGTTCGCGGGTGACCTGCATCACACGGCTGTTGGCGCGCTCGCCGCGCAGCAGCGCCAAGGTTTCGACGATCTCTACCGCGTTACCGGCACAGGGGGCCAGCGGCTGGCTCATATCGGTGAGCAGCGCGGTGGTGGGCGTGCCCGCTTGGGTCGCGACGTTGGCGATACTTTTCGCCAGCTCGCGGGATTTTTCCGGGGTGGGCATGAACGCGCCGCTGCCGACCTTAACGTCCATGACCAGGGCGTCCAGGCCAGAGGCCAGCTTTTTACCCAGGATGGAAGCGGTAATCAGCGGAATGGATTCCACGGTGGCGGTGACATCACGCACGCCGTAGATGCGTTTATCCGCCGGGGCGAGGTTGCCGGTTTGGCCGATGATCGCCACACCGGTGGATTTTACGACATCGCTGAAGCGCTCGGGCGCGGGGTAGGGGTCGTAACCGGGGATTGATTCCAGCTTATCCAGCGTGCCGCCGGTGTGGCCCAGGCCACGCCCAGAAATCATCGGTACGAACGCGCCGCAGGCGGCGACCCACGGGCCGAGCACCAGCGATACCAGGTCACCCACGCCGCCGGTGGAGTGTTTGTCCACAATCGGGCCGGGCAGGTTGAGCGAATCCCACTGCATCACGTGGCCGGAGTCCCGGGTGGCGGTGGTCAGCGCCACGACTTCTTCCCGGCTCATGCCGTTTAAAAACACCGACATGGTGAAGGCGCCAATCTGCGCGTCGCTGATGCGGTCGTCGGCGATGCCCTGTACGAAGGCTTTGATCTCTTCAGCGGGCAGCGGCTGGCCGTCGCGCTTCAGGCGAATCAGTTCTTGGGGGAGCAGGGCGTGGTGAGAAGCGTTAGACGGCATTTAGTAGCCTCCATTCGTCACGGCATCAGCATTGCCGTTTAGCGTGTTCAATAAGTTATTCAGCAGGCTGGATGCACCGAACCGGAAGTGCTCGGGCGTGACCCACTGCGGGCCCATGATATCAGCGGCCAGCGCGAGGTACTCGGCGGCGTCTTCGGCGCTGCGTACGCCACCTGCGGCTTTGAAGCCAACGTCTTTGCCGCTGGCTTTAATCGCCTTGAGCATGATCTCGGCGGCTTCCAGGGTAGCGTTCACCGGCACTTTGCCAGTGGAGGTCTTGATGAAGTCCGCGCCACCTTCAATGGCCAGCTCGCTAGCGCGTTGGATAAGCGCAGGCGCTTTGAGTTCGCCAGATTCAATAATCACTTTTAGCTGCGCTTGTCCGCCGCAGGCGGCTTTACACATTTCTACCAGCTCGCGGCCGGTCTCTTCGTCGCCTGCCATTAGCGCGCGGTAGGGGAACACTACGTCGACTTCGTGGGCGCCAGACGCCACGGCTTCGCGGGTTTCACGGGCAGCACCCATGATGTCGTCGCCGCCGTGGGGGAAGTTAGTCACGGTGGCAATCTTGACTTGGCCGTCCAACTTGTGGGCACTCAGGGCGCGGGCGGCGGTGACGATGAACTGCGGATAAACGCAAACCGCCGCCGGGTTGCCGAACGGCGTCTTCACCTGCTGGCACAGCGCTTCAATCACGCTGTCAGTGTCGCTGTCGTTCAGACTGGTCAAATCCATCAGCGTCAACGCTTGGCGAGCGGCTTGGGTGAGTTGGGCTTGAGTGAGCTGGGGGGAGGCAGTCGCGTTCATGAAATTCTCGCAAATCAATAAAAGACAAAACGGGCACTGCGAAAACATAGCAGCGCCCGTTGCATGGTGTCGTACTCGCTGCGTTACGCCGTGACGTTGCTCAGCGCAATGAAGAAGCCGGCGATGGAAGCAGACATCAAGTTAGAGAGCGTACCGGCCAAGACGGCTTTCACACCGAAGCGGGCAATCTCCTTGCGACGCGTGGGGGCAATGCTACCCAGGCCGCCCAGCAGAATCGCAATGGACGACAGGTTGGCAAAGCCACACAGGGCAAAGGAGAGAATCGCCATGGTGTGCGGGGTCATCATCTGACCCGTTGCCGCCACCACCTGTTCCCCATCGATATAGGGGGCCAGGTTGATGTAGGCCACGAACTCGTTGACCACCAGCTTCTGGCCGATGAACGAACCCGCCAGGGTCGCCTCTTCCCAGGGCACGCCCAGCAGGAAGGCCAGCGGCGCAAACAGCCAGCCGAGAATCAGCTCAAGGCTCAGCGATTCAAAGCCGAACCAGCCGCCAACGCCACCTAAAATGCCGTTGATCAGCGCGATCAGGCCAATGAACGCCAGCAGCATCGCACCGACGTTGGCTGCCAGCATTAGGCCAGACGTTGCACCGGAGGCCGCTGCATCCAGCACGTTGGTGGGTTTGTCGTCCTGCTCTTTCAGCTCTTCATCGACCTTGGAAACGCTGTCGCTGTCTTCAGCGTCTTGGGTTTCCGGCATGATCAGCTTGGCGAACAGCAGGCCACCCGGCGCCGCCATGAAAGAGGCCGCGACCAAGTACTCCATCGGAATACCCAGCGCCGCGTAGCCCGCCAAAACGGAACCGGCTACCGATGCCAAGCCGCCACACATCACCGCAAATAGCTGCGAAGGCGTCATGCGGGCAATGAACGGACGCACCACCAGCGGTGCTTCGGTTTGGCCGACGAAGATGTTCGCAGTCGCGGAGAGCGATTCGGTACGTGAGGTGCCCAGTGCTTTTTGCAGCGCGCCGCCCAGAATCCGAATGACCCACTGCATGATGCCCAGGTAGTAGAGCACGGCAATCAGCGACGAGAAGAAGATGATGACCGGCAGTACCTTGATGGCAAACACAAAACCGACGTTTTCCACATCGGCCAAGCCGCCAAACAGGAAGCCGATACCGTCGTTGGCGTACACCAGTACCTGGCTAACGCCCGCCGAGATGGCCTGAAGCACCGCCTGGCCGAACGGCACGTACAGCACGAACGCGCCAATACCGGCCTGGATGGCGAAGGCACCCAGCACGGTGCGCAGCCGAATCGACTTGCGGTCGTAAGAGAAGATCAGGGCGATGGCCACCAGGGTGACCATACCAACCAAGCTCATGATGAGGGTCATGGGAGTACCTTCGGATCGTGAGGAGTGTGAGCGATTACAGTAAGTTCAACTTCACTGAGTAGATCATCGCGTTTTGATAAGCGTCCGGGGTGCCCAGTTTATTCTCTGAGTAGCGGTACTGCACGCCCGTGGTGATCAGATCGGACGGGTGCCACCATAGGCTCAGCGCACCGTTGGTACCGACGCTGCCTGCTTTGTCGCCCACGTAGTTCTGAGTCAGGTACTCGTCGTCGCGGCCGAAGGTCTGCTCGTGCCAGTTGGTCACGCTGAAGTTTTGGTTCAGGGCGGTAAAGTCGTAGCCCGCGACCCAGCCAGCCATGAAGCCGTTCATGCCGGTGTAGCTATTGCTCTGCACACGGGCTGCACCGATGAACGGTTTGAACCACAGGCCGTTGTCGAACGTGGTGCGATACCCCAAGCCGAGAATTTGGTCTTGCTCGCGAGACTCGTAGCCGTAGTCGCGGAAATCGTACAGGTGGGCGTAAATCGACAGCGGGCTGTCGCCCAAGTAGATGTGAGAGGTCACTTTACCCGCAGTACGGAAGTTGTCTTTACCGCCGCTGGCTTGGTCGAACTGGTCGTTGGTCGGGTTCTCGAAATCGAAGAAGCCGTAGAATTCGCCCCAGCTAAAGCCGACGCCGCCTTCGATTTCAACGAACGTAAAGTCGCTTTTCGCCGCGTTGCTGGCGGTGCGTGCTTCGGTGCCGTTCGACCAGTCCAGGTAGTTGACTGAAACGTTGGCAAACGACCACAGACGGTCGAGGGTTTGCGGCTCGGCATCGTCGGCAAACGCAGGGGTTGCTACGGCAGCACTGGCCAGTAAAACGCCAGCGCCAAGCGTGACGAACGAAGAAGAACGAGAGTGGGATAGAGCAGTCATGGAAGCCTCAACAGGTTTGTATCTCGGGGCCAGAGGGGCTGGCGTTCCGACGTTATGGGTCGTGTGGGCTGGCGTTGATGTTAAAATTATAACATTGAGTGTTATTTTTTTAACGTTGATTTGCAAGTATTGTCACATCAACGCTATTTAAATGTGATAAGCGCATCATATGCGGGTGATAAACGTGCGTAGCAGTGGAAATCAGCGAGGGGCTAGCTCAGCATAGAGCGCCTGGTAGGGCTTAGTGCTGATAACAAAATGAATCATAAGGAGATGCCAGACATGAACGATCGGAGCGCACAGCGCATGGCGATGTTGCAAGAAGCGTTGGCTAGCGGGGGAACGCTGCATCTTCGCGATGCTGCCGAGCTGTGCGGCGTCTCCGAAATGACCATTCGTCGGGACCTTTCAACGCAGCCGTCGGCCATTAGTCTACTGGGTGGGCGGCTGGTGATGGCCAGCTACCCGGGCGTGACGCCGGTGTACGATCTGACCGAACAGCAGGCGAGTCACTACCAAGTGAAGCAGCGGCTTTGCCAGCGTGCAGCCAGCTTTATCGAAGAGGGCGACACGCTGTTCATCGACTGCGGCTCCACACTGATTCCGCTGCTGGGCCAGCTCAGCCGCTTCCGCGAATTAACCGTAGTGACGTATGCGCTCAACGTGGCCAACGCCGTGGCCGGGTTGCCCAACGTGCGCTTGGTGCTGCTGGGCGGACTGTTCTATGCCTCCTCCCAATCGTTTGGTAGCGACGGCATGGGCGCTGCTATCGAGCGTTTGGGCATCAATAAAGCACTGATCTCTGCCGCAGGCGTGGATTGCGAACGAGGCGTAAGCTGCTTTCATTTTCATGAAGTCGGGCCCAAACAAGCGGCCATTGCCACGGCGATGCAGCGGCTGTTGGTGGTCGATGCCAGCAAATTTGGCGTGGTGCGCCCGGCCTATTTTGCCTCGCTGGAGGATTTCGATATCGTCGTCACCGACGATGAGCGAGCCCCTGGCCTGCTGGAGCGCCATCCACTGCCCACCTTGAGCGTCACGCTCGCCTAAACAGAGAGGATGCTGCTTGGCACCCAACGGGTGCGCAGGGTGCGGCATAACGTCTCTTTCTGATTGACCCAGATCAATAGAAAATACTTTAGTCTTAGTTGATGCACGCAAGGTGCACGGCCAAGGCTCGCCACCAACCCCATAAGGTGGCGCATATTTTTCCCGGAGCAACGCAGTTGCGCTCACTGTTCTGGGAAAAGTATGGGGTGATAGTTAGCTTGCTACTTAGTTGGCTACACGTCCGCCAAGCAGCAGGCTGTTTTAGACAACTCTCTGATGAGATCACACCATGCAACTACCTACCCACTGGCGCAGGCGAGGCACTTTTGTGCTCGTCGTATTGTGCTTGCTGTTAACGGGCTGCAGTTCTGCATTGCTGGATCCCAAGGGGCAGATTGGCGTCGAGCAACGCTCGCTGATTTTGACCTCCTTTGGGCTGATGCTGATCGTGGTCATTCCGGTCATCGTGATGACGCTGCTGTTTGGCTGGCGCTACCGGCGCAGTAACCGCGTCGCCAAGTATCTGCCGGACTGGGCGCACTCCAACGCCATCGAAGCGGCCGTTTGGACCGTGCCCTGCTTGATCATTGCCGTACTCGCCTTTCTCACCTTTAAAACCTCCCACAGCCTGGACCCCCACAAACCGCTGGAAAGCGACGTGGAACCCATGGAGATCCAAGCCGTCGCGCTGGATTGGAAGTGGCTGTTCATCTACCCGGAACAGGGCATTGCTAGCGTCAATGAACTGGCCTTCCCGGTAGATACCCCCGTGCGCTTCCGAGTGAGTTCTGGCTCGGTAATGAACGCCTTCTTCATTCCACGCTTAGGCAGCCAGATCTACGCCATGGCGGGCATGGATAACGACGTTCACCTGATTGCCGACGAAGAGGGCGTCTACCCCGGCCGTTCCACCAACTACAGCGGTGCTGGCTTCTCTGGGATGACCTTCGATGCCCACGTCACCTCTCCGGCGGAATTCGACGCCTGGGTGGAAAACGTGCGTGCCGCCGACGACACCCTGACCTTCCCGGATGGTTACGAAGCCTTGGCGCAGCCGACGGAGTATCACCCGGTGGAGTACTTCTCGGCGGTCACGCCCGAGCTGTATGAGTCGATCGTCAGCAGCTTCCACAGTGGTGACGGCAGTGGGCACGGCGGTCATGCAAACCACGGTGACGCCATCAGTGATGCCCACGATAGCCACGGCGAATCCAGCGAGCTAGAGAGCGCCAACGGGTCGCAACAGCAGGCCGCGATCGGCCACGTTACCAATCAGCATGCAGGTGATGACCACGCCTTGGGCGGCCATCCCACAAGCGTTGAAGCGGGGGGTTAAGCATGTTTGGAAAACTCACGTTAGAAGCAATTCCGTATCACGAACCGATCATTATGGTCGTTGCCGCCTTCATGGCGATTGGGGGTGCCGCGCTACTGGGCGCACTGACGTACTACCGTAAATGGGGCTGGCTGTGGAACGAGTGGTTTACCTCCGTTGACCACAAAAAGCTCGGCATCATGTACTTCGTGGTGGCCTTGGTCATGCTGCTTCGCGGCTTTGCCGATGCGATTATGATGCGTACCCAATTAGCCATGGCGGCCGGTGGGGCCGCAGGTTATCTCCCTCCTGAACACTACGATCAGATCTTTACCGCCCACGGCGTGATCATGATCTTTTTCGTTGCGATGCCCATGGTCATCGGCCTGATGAACCTGGTGGTGCCCCTGCAAATCGGCGCACGCGACGTTGCTTTCCCGTTTTTGAATAACCTGAGTTTCTGGCTGTTCGCCGTCTCGGCGATTTTGGTCAATATTTCCCTCGTGGTAGGGGAGTTCGCCAAAACCGGCTGGCTCGCTTACGCGCCTTTATCGGGGATAGAGTTTAGCCCTGGGGTGGGGGTCGATTACTGGATATGGGCACTGCAAATATCCGGGATAGGCACCACGCTCACCGGCATTAATTTCTTCGTTACCATTCTGAAAATGCGCACCCAAGGCATGACCCTGTTCCGCATGCCGATTTTTACCTGGACGTCGCTGTGCGCTAACGTCCTGATCATTGCCTCGTTCCCGATTCTGACCGCGACCATCGCGCTGCTAACGCTTGACCGCTACTTCGGTATGCACTTCTTCACCAATGACTTTGGCGGCAACATGATGATGTACGTCAACCTCATTTGGGCCTGGGGTCACCCGGAAGTGTACATTCTGATTCTGCCGGCCTTTGGCGTGTTCTCTGAAGTCATCGCCACCTTCGCGCGCAAGCGTCTGTTTGGTTACAAAACCATGGTCTGGGCCACGGTGGCCATCACGCTGCTGTCGTTTATCGTGTGGCTGCACCACTTCTTCACCATGGGTGCTGGCGCCAACGTGAACGCCTTCTTCGGCATCATGACGATGATCATTGCCATCCCCACCGGGGTGAAGGTGTTCAACTGGCTGTTTACCATTTTCCGCGGCAGCCTTGAGCTGACCTCGCCGGTGCTGTGGACCCTTGGCTTCATCATCACCTTTACCCTAGGCGGTATGACTGGCGTGATGCTGGCGCTCCCGGCGGCTAACTTCGTGCTGCACAACAGCCTGTTCGTGATTGCCCACTTCCACAACGTGATTATTGGCGGCGTGGTATTCGGCATGATGGCGGGCCTGACCTACTGGTTCCCCAAAGCGTTCGGCTTCACGCTGAGCGAGAAGTGGGGCAAGCGCTCGTTCTGGTGCTGGTTCATCGGCTTCTACGTCGCGTTCATGCCGCTCTACGTGTTGAGCTTCTTCGGTGCCGTGCGCCGTATGCAGTCCTACGCGAATCCTGAGTGGCAACCCTGGATGATTCTGGCTTGGGTAGGTGCCGTGATCATCATGATGGGGATTGCCTGCACCATCATTCAGTTCTGGGTCAGCATCCGCGACCGCAAGCTGAATGCCGACCTGACCGGCGACCCCTGGGATGGCCGCACGCTGGAGTGGTCGACCTCGTCGCCTGCGCCGTTCTACAACTTCGCGCGCCTGCCGGAAGTCGGTGATATCGACAGCTTCTGGTCGCAAAAGCAGCGGGGTAACGAGCAGTTGGACGAAGCGCCCTACACCGATATTCACATGCCGCGTAACACCGTGGCGGGGCCGGTCATCAGCTTCTTCGCGCTGATTCTAGGCTTTGCGCTGGTGTGGCATATCTGGTGGCTGGCCGCCGTCGGCGCGCTGGGTGCGGTGGTAAGTTTCCTAGCACGTGTATTCAACGAAGATATCGACTACTACGTGCCCGCCGCTGAAGTGGCGCGCATCGAGCGCGAGCACGAAAAGCGCAAAACCTCTGCGCCGAGTAGCGCAGCGTCTGATCGTGAACAGACCAACTATGTGGAGGCACGAGCGTAATGGCCACCGATACCCTACATCATGGCGCCGCAGCCGAGCCCCATGAGCACCACGACGCGACCGGCACGAAAGTGTTTGGCTTCTGGGTCTACTTGATGAGTGACCTGGTGATCTTCGGGTCACTGTTCGCTACCTACGCCGTGCTGATGAAAGGCACGGCTGCCGGCCCCACGGCGGCGGATATCTTCGAGCTGCCCTTCGTGCTGGTGGAAACCTTCCTGCTGCTGTTCAGTAGCTTCACCTTTGGTATGGGCGTGCTGGCGATGAACGCCGAGCGCGTCGGCCAAGTAAAAGCGTGGCTGGCGATCACCTTCCTGCTGGGTGCCGCGTTCGTCGGCATGGAAGTGTACGAGTTTCAGCATCTGATTCATCAGGGCTACGGCCCTGATCAGAGCGCGTTTCTTTCGTCGTTCTTTACCCTGGTCGGCACCCACGGCCTTCACGTCACCGTGGGTTTGGTGTGGATTCTGGTCATGCTGGTGCAGCTTTCGACCAAGGGCATCACCCCGATGACGCGTCCACGGATTCTGTGCCTCAGCCTGTTTTGGCACTTCCTGGACATCGTGTGGATCTGCGTGTTCTCGTTCGTTTATCTGATGGGAGTGCTGTGACATGAGCCATTCATCATCTTCAACGTCATCCCACGGCAGCGTTAAATCGTATGTGACGGGGCTTCTGCTATCTTTAGTGCTAACCGTGATTCCGTTCGCGGTCGTTATGAGCGGTGCGTTAAGCACCGCCACGACGGTGGTGGTCATCGCTATAACAGCCGTGCTGCAGATTTTGGTTCAGCTGGTCATGTTTATGCATATGAATACCAAGGCCGACGAAGGCTGGAACGTCATGTCCTTCGTTTTCACACTGACGATACTCGTCCTGGTGGTAGGGGGCTCGTTATGGATCATGCAGCATCTGCATCTCAACATGATGATCGGCTGAACGTGGCACCGAGCCGCTGGCGCGACGTGCTGGCGCTCACCAAGCCGGGGATCATCGGTGGCAATCTGATTGCGACCTTGGGCGGCTACTTCCTAGCCGCCCACGGTACCTTCGATTGGGTCACCTTTGCCTCGGTGATGATGGGTATTGCCCTGGTCATCGCCTCGGGCTGCGCCTGCAACAACGTGATTGATCGGGATATCGATGCACTGATGGCGCGTACGCGCCATCGCCCGCTGGCCAAGGGCCGCATCTCGATCACCCAGGCGCTGGGGATTTCAGCGCTGTTGGGGGTGGCCGGCGTGGTCTGTTTGGCGCTGGGTACCAACGGCTTAACGGTGGCGCTGGCAGTAATCGGCTGGGGCGTGTATGTGGGGGTGTATAGCCTCTATATGAAGCGCCACTCCGAGTACGGCACGCTGGTGGGCAGCCTTTCCGGCGCGATGCCGCCGGTAGTGGGCTACTGCGCGGTCACGGGGCAGTTCGACAGCGGCGCGTTCATGCTGCTGGTGATTTTTTGTCTGTGGCAGATGCCGCACTCCTACGCTATCGCGATTTTCCGCTATGCGGATTACCGTCGCGCCTCCATCCCGGTGCTGCCGGTGGTGCACGGCATTAAGCGGGCCAAGCACCATATTCTGGGCTATATCGTGGCGTTTATTCCCGCGTCACTGGCGCTGGTACTGGCCAGCCAAGCAGGCGCAGGCTACCTGTGTGTGGCGCTGACCATGGGTGGTTACTGGCTTTATCTGGCGCTATGCGGCTACCGGTTAGATGACGACGTGCGCTGGGCGAAGAAGGTGTTCGGCGTCTCGATTCTGACCATTACCGCCATGAGCTTAGTGATGGTATTGGAAGCCATGGTGCCCATGTGGGCGTAATACATCCTAACGATTCAACCTGACGCAAAACTTAAAACGCCCCGAACAGTTCACTGTTCGGGGCGTTTTTTTAGCGCGTATGGTACGCGGCAAGTGGCTAGCTTTCCCGCTGGCTGGCCTGAATCGCGGTGAGAGCGATGGTGTAGACGATGTCATCCACCAGCGCGCCACGGGAGAGGTCGTTCACCGGCTTGTTCAGACCTTGCAGCATCGGGCCAACGCTCACCACGCGGGCGCTGCGCTGCACCGCTTTGTAGGTGGTGTTGCCGGTGTTGAGGTCGGGAAACACGAACACGGTGGCCTTGCCCGCCACGGGGGAGTCGGGGGCTTTCTGCTTGCCTACGCTTTCGATGGCGGCGGCGTCGTACTGCAGCGGGCCGTCGATGGCCAGATGCGGCGCGCGCTCTTTAGCGATGCGAGTAGCTTCGCGCACTTTGTCCACATCCGCGCCGGTGCCGGAGTCACCGGTGGAGTAGCTGATCATCGCCACGCGCGGCTCTATACCAAACGCCTCGGCAGAGCGGGCGCTCTGTAGGGCGATCTCTGCCAGGGTTTCGGCGTCCGGGTCTGGGTTTACCGCGCAGTCGCCGTACACCACCACCTGTTCCGGCAGCAGCATAAAGAAGATCGACGACACCTGATTGTACTCAGGGGCCGTTTTGATCAGCTGAAACGCCGGGCGAACGGTGTTGGCAGTAGTGTGAACCGCGCCAGACACCAGGCCATCCACTTCATCGAGCTGCAGCATCATAGTGCCCAGCACCACGTTATCCTGAAGCTGCGCTTCGGCGGTCAGTTCGTTGAGCTTGCCGCGACGGCGCTCGACCATCGGGTCAATGTAGCTGGCGCGGGTGCTTTCCGGGTCGATGATGGTCAGCGCATCGGGCAGCGTGAGGCCACGGTGATGGGCGACGCTTTCGATATCTTCGCGTTTGCCCAACAGCACGCAGTCGGCAATGCCACGACGCTGGCAGATGATTGCCGCCTCGATGGTGCGCGGCTCGTCGCCTTCCGGCAGCACGATGCGCTTTTTGGCCTGCTGAGCGAGCTTCACCAACTGGTGGCGGAACGCTGAGGGCGAAAGGCGGCGGGTGTAGCCACGGCTCAGCTTGGCTTTCAGCCACTCCAAATCCATGTGGGCAGCCACGTAGCGGGCCACCTGCTCGGCGCGCTCGAAGTCATCCATGGGGATTTCAGTACTGAGCTGGCTCAGGTTTTGCGCCGTGGTCAGGCTGTCGGTTTCTACCGCCAGCACCGGCAGGCCGGTTTTCAGCGCCGGGCGACACATCTCGATCATGCCCTCGTTGGGCAAGAAGCCGTTGGTGAGCAGCACGCCCGCCAGCTGGGTGCCGTTCATGGTCGCCAGCGCGGAGGCCAGCACCACATCGTCACGGTCGCCGGAGGCCACGACCAAGCTGCCCGGCGTGAAGATATGCAGCGCGTTGGCCGCACTTCGAGCGCACAGGCTGGTAGAGAGCACGCGGCGGCTGGCGGCTTCGCCCTCGTTGAGCACCTTGGCATTCAGCGCCCGGGCCACGTCCAGCGTGCGCGGGGCACTCAGAGTTTTGCTGTAAGGCACTACGCCAATCAGGTGGAAGCGGTCAGTAGCCAGCGCCGGGGAGTAGCGGCGCAGCTCGTTGAGTACCGGCTCTTCCAGCTGCGGTTTGATGGTGCCCGGCGCGGCAGAAAGGTCATCTTCCTGGCCGTAGGGCAGGTTCTTCATGCGCATCAAGATGCCGCCCAAGGTGCGGCTAGAGCTAACGCCGCCAAAGCTGCGGGCGTGCATATCCAGCTCTTCGGCCAGCGCCTGGGGTTCGTTGAGATCCCCGGTGCCCACCAAAATGATGCGGGCGTTCAGCGCATGGGCCAGCTGCGCATTGGTTTGGGTGGCGTAGGTGGTGTGCTGAGTGGGGACCACGCCTTCCACCACAATAAGATCCAGCTCGCTGCCGTCTCGATAGGCCTGCTGTGTGACCTGCTCGTAAAGCTCGATGACGTTTTCCATCAGCTCGTCGGTTTGGTCATCGCGCAGCAGGCGCTCTAAACGCGCCTGGGAAATGGGCGAGGGCGGGCGTTGGTTCAGCGTGCGTGAGACCA
The DNA here is from genome assembly GCF_009846525.1 of Halomonas meridiana. Lineage (NCBI taxonomy): Bacteria > Pseudomonadati > Pseudomonadota > Gammaproteobacteria > Oceanospirillales > Halomonadaceae > Vreelandella > Vreelandella aquamarina. The sequence goes on from NZ_CP024621.1 coordinate 963,512, forward strand.
GCGCCGTGGAGCGGTCAAGGCCGGGGCCGTTTAGCTCGTTCTGCATAAACGGCTTTAAAAAGCCGGCTTTCAGGCCGATGGTGTCGAGCGCTTGAATCAACCCAAGACAAGCGGACGTTAGCCCGGCACCGACGTTGGTGGGTACCAGGAGAATGGCTTGCGGTTGCTCGGGGGAGCTGTTCATTCAGGGGTCTCCACGCAGTGGCGGGTTTCCATGGCAATGCGGCCCTCTTCATCGGTGGGGATCACCCACACTTCTGGGCCTTGATGGCCAGCGCTATCCAGCTTGCCCTCTTTGCCGCGAATGGTGGCTTCGTTGGCCGCTTCATCTAAGCTGAAACCAAAGTGGGGCAGCAGGGCCAGCACTTCACGACGCACGATGGGTGAGTTTTCGCCAATACCGCCGGTGAAGATCACGCCATCGAGCGTAGGCAGTGCACAGGAGAGCGCGGCCAGCGACTTGGCGATGCGGTAGCAGAACACGTCTAACGCCAACTTGGCGCCAGGGTGCCCGGCCATGGCTTGGTCTTCTACTTCGCGCATATCGTTGGTCAGGCCGGAAAGCCCCAGCAGGCCGCTCTGCTTGTTCAGTACGTTATCGATTTCATCTAGCGACCAACCTAACTGGCGGTGCAGATGCGCATGCAGGCCGGGGTCCACGTCGCCGCTGCGGGTGCCCATTACCAAGCCTTCCAGCGGGGTTAAACCCATGCTGGTATCCAGGCTCTGGTTGTTCCACACCGCCGCGGTAGAGCAGCCGTTGCCCAGGTGGGCCGTCAGCCAGCCGCCCGCGCCACGGCTACTCAGCTCGCCAGCGCGCTGGCTCACAAAGGCGTGGCTGGTACCGTGGAAACCGTAGCGGCGAATGCCATGCTCGGTGTAAAGCGCTTCCGGCAGCGCGTAACGGTAGGCGCGGGGTGGCAGCGTTTGGTGGAAGGCGGTATCGAACACGGCCACTTGGGGCAGTTCTGGAAACACCTTGCGAGTTGCAGCAATGCCCGCCAGGTTAGCGGGGTTATGCAGCGGTGCTAAAGCTGCCGTGGTTTCGATGGCCTCGATGACGCTGTCATCAATGAGGGCAGCCTGGGTGAAGTGCTCGCCGCCGTGAACGATACGGTGGCCCACGGCACCCGGCACGCGGCCTTCCAAACGCTCCAGAATGGCGTTGAGGGCTTCGGCATGGTCAGCATTCGGCAGCGGCTGGGTAAAGCTTTCACCGGCGCTGTTTTTACCTTTCAAGCGGGCGTCGCTGCTGCCTAAGCGCTCCGCTAGCCCGGCTAAGCGTGGTGCCTGCGGGTCAGCATCGATCAAAGCGTATTTAATAGAAGAAGAGCCACAGTTAATAACCAGCACCGGTGCGTTCATAACAACCTTTGTAACGTAGTTAGGAGGTAAGGGGATAGACTTTAGTTTAACATGCTGCGACGCGGAAAATCAGCGAAGAATTTAGTTAGCCTTCTATGTAAAATGTCGGCATCCTGTTCCTTATATAACCCATCGTGAGCCCT